>CAYVQQ010000010.1:0-24510 GCA_964453085.1 uncultured Mycobacterium sp. | reverse complement strand
GGTCGCATCGACGGTGCACCGCCGGACCGGACATGGTGCATCGCCTGACCGTGCACCAGCGTTGCCACACCTGGGTTTTGGATACCGTTTTGGATACGGCTGTGCGGCAGGACGTCTGATGAGCGGAACCGAGAACGGCGGTTCGCCGGAGAACCTACCGTCCGCAAGTCGACCCGACGACACCGCGGCAGGACATATCGCGGCAGGACATTGGGTGCTGGCGCGGCTGGGCAAAACGGTGCTGCGCCCCGGCGGTGTCGGGCTGACCCGGACACTGCTGGCCCGCGCGGATGTGGCCAACGCTGACGTTCTGGAACTGGCGCCGGGTTTGGGTCGCACCGCCACAGAGATTGTCGCCCGCCGTCCCCGCTCGTATCTCGGTGCCGAGAAAGATCCCGACGCGGCCGAGTCGGTTCGGCGCCTCCTCGGCGGGCGCGGGGACGTGCGGATCACTGACGCAGCCGAGACCGGACAACCGGATGCCAGCGTGGACGTCGTCATCGGCGAGGCGATGCTGAACGCTCAGAACGACACGACCAAGCATGCCATCGTGGCCGAGGCGTCACGAGTTCTGCGGCCGAACGGACGCTACGCGATCCACGAACATGCGTTCACACCTGACACCATTCCGGACGAAATCAAGACAGAGGTCCGGCAATCCCTCGCCCGGGCAGTCAACCACGACATCCTTCCGCTGACCGTTGCCGAATGGTCACAACTGCTGGCAGATCACGGGCTGATCGTCGACCACGTCGCAACCGCACCGAGCGCGATGTTGGAACCGGGGCGCCTGATCGCCGACGAGGGCATCTTCGGCGCGCTGCGGTTCGTCAAGAACATGCTCACCCACCGCGACGCCCGCCGACGAGTGCTCCAGATGCGGCGGGCTTTTCGCAACCAGCCGCTGGTCGCCGTCGCGATCGTCGCCCACAAACCCGACTGAAGCCGCCGCGACGGCGCCGCCGAGCAAGCCCGGACGTTGGTCACCAGGCTGCGGGGCCGGAAAGCACGTGGACCATTTCTGTGCGGCTCGCGCCTGTTGGCCCGCGATTCCTTGTGCGGACGCTCGCAGGTTAGGCTGTTGCGGGTGACGCAGAACTTGACATCGGCGACTCACTGGGGCGCGTTCACCGCGTGTGTGCGCGACGGCGACATCGTCGCCGTGACGGCGCTGGACAGCGACACCAACCCGGCCCCGCAGCTGCAGAACCTGCCCGGTGCCGTCAGGCATCACAGCCGCGTCGCCAACCCCGCGGTGCGGCGCGGTTGGTTGGAGAATGGCCCAGGTCCCAGTTCGGTACGCGGTGCAGAGGAATTCGTCGAAGTCGGCTGGGACGAGTTGGTCGACTTGCTCGCCGCGGAGTTGCGGCGGGTCGTCGACCGCTACGGCAACGAGGCGATCTACGGTGGCTCCTACGGCTGGGCCAGCGCCGGCAGGTTTCATCACGCGCAAAGCCAGCTCCACCGGTTCCTGAATCTCCTGGGCGGATACACCGCATCCCGGCACACCTACAGCGCCGGCGCGTCGGAGGTGCTCTACCCCCACGTCTTCGGCATGGAACTGTTCGAAGAAGCCTTGATCGGCACCACCACCTGGGATGTCATCGCCGAACAGACCGAGTTGCTGGTCGCGTTCGGCGGATTGCCGCTGAAGAACACCACCGTGGTCCCCGGCGGGGTCACCCGCCATCCCGACCGGGACTACATCAGCCGTTACCGAGCCCGTGGCGCCCGGCTGGTGTCTGTCAGCCCGCTGCGCGACGACATCACCGCGATCGCCGGCCCGCTCGATGACCGGTGCCGGTGGCTTGCGCCGGTGCCCGGCACCGACGTGGCGATCATGTTGGGCATCGCCTATGTGCTGGCCACCGAGTCGCTCGCCGATCGTGCCTTCCTGGACAAGTACTGCTCCGGATACGACCGCTTCGAGGCCTACCTGCTCGGCCACGACGACGGGGTACCCAAGACGCCGGAGTGGGCCGCCGAGCTGTCGGGGCTGGATGCCGGCGAGTTGCGGGACCTGGCACGCGACATGGCGGGCAGGCGGACGCTGATCACCGTCAGCCTGTCGCTGCAGCGAGCCGAATACGGCGAGCAGAGCGTGTGGATGGGTGCCACCCTGGCGGCGATGCTGGGCCAGATCGGACTTCCCGGCGGGGGATACGGGCACGGATACGGCTCCAACGGCGTCGGCAACCCGCCCCTGGAGTGCCGGCTTCCGCGACTGCCCCAGGGCACCAATCCGGTGCGCACATTCATTCCGGTGGCGGCGATCACCGAACTGCTGGAACGGCCCGGGGGGCGGCTTTGCTACAACGGCACGGAGCTGAAGCTGCCCGACATCAAGTGCATCTACTGGGCCGGCGGTAACCCTTTCCATCATCACCAGAACCTGCCCCGGTTGCGTCGGGCGTTGTCTCGGGTCGACACCATCGTGGTGCACGAACAATTTTGGACCGCGATGGCCAAACATGCCGATATCGTGGTGCCCGCCACCACCAGCTTCGAGCGCGACGACATCACGGGCAGCAGTACTGACCCAGCGCTGGTCGCAATGAGAGCGCTGGTGCCGCGATATGCCAACGCCCGCGACGATTACGACACGTTCTCCGCCCTCGCCCACCGGCTGGGTTTCGGCAGTCGATTCACCGAAGGGCGCACCGCGGGTGAATGGTTGGAGCACCTGTATACCAAGTGGGCGGTCGAACAGACCTTTTCGGTCCCGTCGTTTGCCGATTTCTGGCGTGCCGGACAGTTGGAGTTGCCGGTCAAAACAGGTGCGACCATGCTGGCCGATTTTCGTTGCGACCCGGTCGCGTACCGATTGGGCACACCGAGTGGTCGCATCGAGATTTTCTCGAAGACCATCGACAGTTTCGGGTTGCGGGACTGTGCGGGGCATGCCACCTGGTACGAGCCCGGCGAGTGGCTCGGCAGCGCACGGGCTGCGATGTTTCCGCTGCATTTGATCGCCAACCAGCCGCGCACTCGGCTGCACAGCCAACTCGATCACGGCGGCGCGAGTATGGCCTCGAAAATTCATGGGCGAGAGCCGATTCGGATGAACCCTGTCGACGCTGACGCGCGCGGTCTCAGCGACGGCGACATCGTGCGGGTATTCAACGATCGCGGTGCTTGCCTGGCCGGTGTCGTGACCAGCGATGATGTGCGGCCTCGCGTGGTGCAGCTGGCGACCGGAGCGTGGTTCGATCCAGCCGATCCAGCCGATCCGGATTCACTGTGCGTTCACGGCAATCCCAATGTGCTCACCAACGACTCCGGAACATCGTCGTTGGCGCACGGCAGCACCGGCCAGCACGCGTTGGTCCAAATAGAGAAGTTCACCGGCGAGCTGCCCGAACTGCGCGCACACGAACCGCCGCCGTTTGCACGCTGACGCCGCATCCGAGGTGCCGGCGGGTGGGGACCGTCTGGGCCGCATCCCGGCCATGCCGCGCAGGCCGTCCGGAGCATCGGCGGCGATGCGGTGGACCATCACGGCTCGGCCGCACGAGTATGCGCCGGGCCGGCCACGGTCGCCCATGCCTGCCGGCGGATGGCGGTGCCGCGCTGTGGCAGGGTGAAGCGGATGCGCGTCGCAGTGGTCGCCGGGCCAGATCCCGGGCACGCGTTTCCCGCGATCGCGCTGTGCCGGCGTTTCGCCGAGGCCGGGGACGAGCCCACGCTGTTCACCGGTGCCAGGTGGCTCGACACAGCCCGCGCAGCCGGCTTGGACGCCGCCCTGCTGGACGGCCTGGCCGCCACCGATGACGACCTCGACGTCGGGGCCAGAATCCACCGGCGCGCGGCCCGCATGGCCGCGCTCAACGCCCCGGCGCTGCGGGAACTGGCGCCCGATCTGGTGGTGTCCGACGTCATCACCGCGTGCGGCGGCATGGCTGCCGAGCTACTGGGGGTGCCCTGGGTCGAGCTGCATCCGCATCCGCTGTACCTGCCATCGAAAGGGTTGCCGCCGATCGGCAGCGGGCTGGCCCCCGGCAGCGGCGTACGCGGCCGGCTGCGGGACGCGGCGCTGCGGGCGCTGACCGCCCGATCTTTGCGCGGCGGGTTCCGGCAGCGCGCCGCTGCCCGCGTCGGGATCGGGCTGCCGGCCGAGGACCCCGGGCCGCTTCGGCGGCTGATCGCCACACTGCCCGCACTGGAGGTGCCGCGTCCGGACTGGCCGGCCGAGGCCGTCGTCGTCGGGCCGCTGCACTTCGAGCCGACCGAGCGGGTGCTGGAGATCCCCCCCGGCCCCGGCCTCGTCGTGGTGGTCGCGCCGTCGACCGCCCTGACCGGGACTGAGGGCCTCGCCGAGCTCGGGCTGGGTTGCCTGACGCCGGGCGAGACGCTGCCGGCGGGATCGCGGGTGGTGGTTTCGCGACTGGGCGGTACCGATCTGGCGGTGCCGCCGTGGGCGGTCGTGGGGTTGGGTCGCCAGGACGAGTTGCTGACGCATGCAGATCTGGTGATCTGTGGGGGTGGCCACGGGATGGTGTCCAAGGCGCTGGTGGCCGGGGTCCCGTTGGTCGTGGTCCCCGGCGGCGGGGACCAGTGGGAGATCGCCAACCGGGTGGTCCGCCAGGGCAGCGGGCGGCTGGTCCGGCCTTTGACGGCCGACGCGTTGGTGGCCGCCGCCGCCGAGGTGTTGTCGTCGCCGGGTTGTCGCAGGGCCGCGCAGGCGGCCGCCGCCGGTGTCGCCGGTGTAGCCGATCCGGTGCGGGTCTGCCACGACGCGGTCGCGACGGGGGTGGGCTAACCGGCTCGGTATGTTGGCTGGTGTGCGGCTGACGGAGTTCCACGAACGGGTCGTGCGGCGGTTCGGCGCAGCCTACGGGCCGTCGGTTTTGGCGGACCACGCGTTGACCGGTCTCGAGGGCCGGACCGCAGCCCAGGCGATCGAGGAAGGCGTCGAGCCCCGCGACGTGTGGCGGGCGTTGTGCGTCGACTTCGACGTGCCCCGCGACCAGTGGTGAGCCGGATCTTCTCGGGGTCCTGACGAGACTGCCCGGGCGGGTCGCGCTCCCGTGAGCACCAGCCGTCGGCAAGATACCAAGATACGCAGAGATGTTCATGGCATCCCCGGCGTGTCCGCACGAATCGAACAGATGTTCGGCTACTGTGGAGAGTGTTCGATGACGACAACTTGTCGGTGGCCATCTCTAGTGTTACGGCCAACCGACCGATCCCGGTCCCGAACACATCGACTATAGGAGAAGGCGCCATGGCGCAAGCCCCCGACCGCGAGAAGGCACTCGAACTGGCGATGGCCCAGATCGAGAAGAGCTACGGCAAAGGCTCGGTGATGCGTCTCGGTGACGAGATGCGCCAGCCGATCTCGGTTATCCCGACCGGATCCATCGCACTGGACGTGGCCCTGGGCATCGGCGGCCTGCCCCGCGGCCGGGTCGTGGAGATCTACGGCCCGGAGTCCTCCGGTAAGACCACTGTGGCACTGCATGCGGTGGCCAACGCCCAGGCCGCCGGCGGCGTCGCGGCGTTCATCGACGCCGAGCACGCCCTGGATCCCGAGTACGCCAAAAGCCTCGGCGTGGACACCGATTCCCTGCTGGTCAGCCAGCCCGACACCGGAGAACAAGCCCTGGAGATCGCCGACATGCTGATCCGCTCCGGCGCCCTGGACATCCTGGTCATCGACTCGGTGGCGGCCCTGGTGCCGCGCGCGGAACTCGAGGGGGAGATGGGTGACAGCCATGTCGGGCTGCAGGCCCGGTTGATGAGCCAGGCGCTGCGGAAGATGACCGGCGCGCTCAACAACTCGGGCACCACGGCGATCTTCATCAACCAACTCCGCGAGAAGATCGGTGTGATGTTCGGAAGCCCCGAAACGACCACGGGTGGGAAGGCGTTGAAGTTCTACGCGTCGGTACGTATGGACGTGCGCCGGATCGAGACGCTCAAGGACGGCACCAACGCGGTCGGCAACCGCACCCGGGTCAAGGTCGTCAAGAACAAGGTGTCGCCGCCGTTCAAGCAGGCTGAGTTCGACATTCTCTACGGCAAGGGCATCAGCAGGGAAGGTTCGCTGATCGACATGGGGGTGGATCAGGGGTTCATCCGCAAGTCTGGCTCCTGGTTCACCTACGAGGGCGAGCAGCTCGGCCAAGGCAAGGAGAACGCCCGAACCTTCCTGATGGAGAACGCCGACGTGGCCAACGAGATCGAGAAGAAGATCAAGGAAAAGCTTGGCATCGGCGCGGTCGTGACCGCTGATGACGTCCTGCCCGCTCCCGCCGACTTCTGAGCCCTCCCGGGAAGAGCAGGCGCGGGCGCTGTGCCTGCGCTTGCTCACCGGGAGAGCACGCACTCGCGCCGAACTGGCCGCTCAGCTGGCCAAACGTGGATACCTCGACGAGGTCAGCGCCCGGGTGCTCGACCGGCTGACCGCCGCCGGGTTGGTCGATGACACCGACTTCGCCGAACAGTGGGTGCAGTGCCGGCGGGCCAACGCCGGCAAAAGCCGGCGGGCCCTGGCCGCTGAGTTGCGTACCAAGGGCGTTGACGACGACGTGATCGCCGCGGCGCTGGGCGGGATCGACGCCGACGCCGAGCGTGACTTGGCCACGCGGCTGGTCCGGTCGAAGCTGCGGCGCGAGGCGTTGCGCGGGGACGGCAAGGACGAGATGCGGGTGAGCCGCAGGCTGGTCGGGATGCTCGCGCGCCGCGGGTACAGCCAGAGTCTGGCGTGCGAGGTCGTCCTCGCCGAGTTGGCCGCCGAGCGGGAGCGCCGCCGGGTGTAGCCGGGGCGGCGAGCGCGCCCGGCGGCCGTGTCAGGCACAAGCCGTACCATGGCTCCGTGACTTCAATGGCGACGCGAGGGGCCGTTGACACCCCCGCGGGCCGGGCCGGGCTCGGGGCCGCGCCGCCGCGCACCTATGAAGTTCGCACCTACGGCTGCCAGATGAACGTCCATGATTCCGAGCGGCTGGCCGGCCTGTTGGAGGCGGCCGGCTACCGGCGGGCGGCCGACGGCTGTGACGCCGACGTCGTGGTGTTCAACACCTGCGCCGTGCGTCAGAACGCCGACAACAAGCTCTACGGCAACCTGAGCCACCTCGCGCCGCGCAAACGCGACGACCCCGAGATGCAGATCGCAGTCGGCGGGTGCCTGGCCCAAAAAGACCGCGATGCACTGCTGGACGTGGCGCCCTGGGTGGACGTCGTCTTCGGCACCCACAACATCGGGTCGCTGCCCACGCTGCTGGAACGGGCGCGGCACAACCGGGTCGCCCAGGTGGAGATCGCCGAGGCGCTGCAACAGTTTCCGTCGTCGCTACCCACCGCCCGCGACTCCGCCTACGCCGCCTGGGTGTCGATCTCTGTGGGTTGCAACAACACCTGCACCTTCTGCATCGTCCCGGCGCTGCGCGGCAAGGAGGTCGACCGCAACCCGGACGACGTCCTGGCCGAGGTGAGATCACTGGCGGCCGACGGGGTGCTCGAGGTCACCCTGCTGGGGCAGAACGTCAACGCCTACGGAGTCTCGTTCGCCGACCCGGCGCAACCGCGCGACCGGGGCGCCTTCGCCAAACTGCTGCGCACCTGCGGAGGCGTCGACGGCCTGGAACGGGTCCGGTTCACCTCGCCGCACCCGGCCGAGTTCACCGACGACGTCATCGAGGCCATGGCCGAAACGCCGAATGTCTGCCCCGCCCTGCACATGCCCCTGCAGTCGGGGTCCGACCGCATCCTGCGCGCGATGCGGCGTTCCTACCGCGCGGAGCGCTATCTCGGCATCATCGACCGCGTCCGAGCGGTGATGCCGCACGCCGCCATCACCACCGACCTGATCGTCGGCTTTCCCGGCGAGACCGAGGAGGACTTCGAGGACACCCTCGACGTCGTGCGCCGGGCCCGGTTCGCCGCCGCGTTCACCTTCCAGTACTCGAAACGGCCCGGCACGGTCGCCGCCGGCCTCGAGGGCCAGCTGCCGAAAGCCGTCGTGCAGGAACGCTACACGCGGCTGGTCGAGCTCCAGGAGCAGATCTCGTTGGAAGGCAATCGCGCTCTGGTCGGGCAGACCGTCGAAGTGCTCGTGACCACCGGCGAGGGACGCAAGGACTCCCACACGGCACGGATGACCGGGCGGGCCCGCGATGGTCGGTTGGTCCATTTCGACGCGACTCGCGGCGCCGTCGACCCGGTCCGGCCCGGCGACATCGTGACCGCGGTGATCACCGCGGCCGCACCCCATCACCTGATCGCCGACGCAGGCATCCTCTCTCACCGGCGCACGCGGGCGGGCGATGCACACGCCGCCGGGCAGCGCCCGCGCGGCACCACCGGTCTGGGCATGCCCGCCGTCGGGCCGCCGGCGGGCCCGACCCAACCCCCCGGATGTGATCGATGACGAAAAGACACCACACGCCGCTAGACGCCCTGCGTACCGAGATCGAGGCGGCGGAGCGCCGGGTGGCGCGGCAGATCGAGCCCGGCCCACGCGGTTTCGTGATCTCGATCCTGGTGTTCGTGCTGTTGGCCACGTTCATCCTCCCGCACACCGGTGACGTGCGCGGCTGGGACGTGCTTTTCGTCAGCCACGGCGCCGGGGCGGCCGCGGTGGCGCTGCCATCGCGGGTGTTCGCCTGGCTGGCACTGGTGTTCGGGGTCGGTTTCTCGATGCTGGCGCTGACGACGCGGAACTGGACGCTCGCGTGGATCGCGCTCACGGGTTCGGCGATCGCCTGCCCGACAGGCTTGTTGGCGGTCTGGTCACGCCAAACCGTGACCGCCGGACACCCGGGTCCAGGCTGGGGTTTGATCGCCGCCTGGATCACGGTGATCGTGTTGACCTATGAGTGGGCCCGGGTGGTGTGGTCGCGCACCATCGTGCAGCTCGCGGCCGAGGAGGAGCGGCGGCGGGCCGCGGCGCAGAAGCAGTCGATGACGCTGCTGGACACCCTCGACTCGACGATCCGTCCCGACAACCCGGACGCCGCCGGCGACCGGGACGTCGCGGAGCCCCCCGATCCGCGGGACGACCACTGAGTCAGCGCCGCAACGCCGCCGCGGCGGCCTGCGCCCACTGGCGCCACTGTTCGGCGTTGACCTTCGCCGCTTCGGCCTCCTTGGTCCGGCCGGCGGCCGCTGCCTTCTGGGCCTGCTTCTCGTACTGTTCGGCGCGCACGCGGAACTGCTCGGCGCGGGCCCGAGCCTGCGGATCCGACCTGTCCGCGTCGCCGGCGTCGCGCACCCTCTTCTCGACCGCGCGCAGCCGCCGTTCCAGTTCGGCGGACCGTTCTCGCGGGACCCGGCCGATCGCGTCCCACTTGTCCGCGATCGCGCGCAGGGCCGCCCTGGCCGCGTCGTGGTTGCCTGTGTCGAGTCGCTCGGCCTCGGCGAGCAGCGCCTCCTTGGCGGCGGCATTGGCGCGCAACTCGGCGTCCTTTTCGGCCGTCGCGGCGTTGCGAGCCGAGAAGAAGGTGTCCTGGGCGGCCTTGAAACGGCGCCACAGTGCGTCGTCGAGATCACGGGACGCCCAGCCCGCTGCCCTCCATTCGGCGAGCAACCGGCGGAACTCCGCGCTGGTGGCCGCCCAGTCCGTCGACTCGGCCAACTCCTCGGCTTGCGCGCAGAGCCGCTCCTTGGCCTGCCGGACCGCCGTGCGCTCCCGATCCAGCTCGGCGAAGTGTGATCCCCGCCGCCGGTTGAAGGTGTCTCGCGCCGCGGAATAACGCTTCCACAGCGCGTCGTCGACCTTACGGTCAAGGCCGCCGATGGTCTTCCATTCCTCGAGGATCGCCCGCAGTCGGTCGCCCGCGGCCTTCCACTGGGTCGAGGTGGTGGCCAGGTCCTCGGCCTCGGCGGCCAGCGCCTCCTTACGTGCGGTCTGGGCGGCCCGATACTCGTCGCGGCGGGAGCGATCCGCCGCGATGCCGGCGTCGGCCTGCCTGATAAGGCTGTCCAGCCGGGCGGTGAGCGCGTCGATGTCGCCCAGCACGGACGCCGTCGGCAACGATTCTGCCAGTGCGGCCGCATGTGCCTTGATCTTGCGGGCATCCCCGGTCCCGGAGGCCAGTCGCTCCTCCATGAGCGTCACCTCCGTGGCTAGGTCGTCGAACCGCCGACCGAAGTGCGCGAATGCGGCTTCGGGGTCGCCGGCCTGCCAGGAGCCCACGACGCGTTCACCGGAGGCGGCGACGAGCCAGACCGTGCCGTCGTCATCGACGCGCCCGAAACGGTGCGGATTGCTGGGTGGCGGTGCGGGCACCGGGTGGGCGGCGGGCCGCGGAGTCGGCCGGGGGCCGGGACGGGGCGCCGGAGCGGCAGTCGGCTCGCCAACTGGGCCGGACACCGGTTCAGCCGGATCGTTGCTGCGGGGCTCGTCCGCCGTCATACGCTCGCCACCACCCTCGTGCAACCCTTCCGCGGGGGATCTGTCCCGCGCATCTGCCGCGCATAGCGGCGCCTGTTCGACTGAAACTCCGGTGCCGCGCCGGGCGGCGCATCCACCGGTTGCTGACCGGTTCCACAGTATGCAAACAGCTCGCCGGGCCGCATGCCGCCACCCTCCCCTCAGCGCCCAGACACCGTGCGCTCATCGCCAGACACCGTGATTGTGCAGCAGTGCAGAGATACCCAGGCATCTGGGCATCTCCGCGCAGGACACGACGGAGAAATCGTTGACGACGATGGCGGATCTCGCCGCCTTCTGCGCGAGTTCGCACGCTGTGCGTGGCGGTCGGCGAGGTACTGCAACAACGGGCCACCGGATCACCGACCGGCGGGTCGGTCACCTGGCGAAAGCGGGTGGGTGCTGCTCGCGCTGGGCGGGTCCGCTCGGCGAGAGCCGGGATACCGGTCGCCGGGATGATCGCCCTCTGGTGGTCGCCGCACTGGTGATGAGGGCGCTACCTTCGAGCCGCCGCGGATCGACGCGGTCGCCACGCGCAAGAAGGTCGAGCGCAAGCCGCGCCGCAGCGTTGCCCCGCGTAGCCGCGGCGCGGCGGTGCACCCTCCGCCCCGCGCGGCGGGTATTGTCGTGTCGAGTCGGGCCGCGGCGCGAGGACCGCGGAGGCCCGGGCGGCCGGAAGGCGTGGGCCGGGATGCGGCCGGCGTACGGCTCGGTGTCGTAGGGGTGGAGTGTTACCCGGCTGGGCCCATACCGTTGCGCAACGTCACCCATTCGTCGGTGAACCGCTGCCAAACGGTTGGTGTATTTGCCGTTCGCCGGGGAACATTGGTGGGAGCGGTTCGAGGTGAGGGGTCGTCCATGTCCAAAGTCGACGTCGCGGCGTTGCTGGCGTTATGCGCGGCCATGGCCTCCGCCGTCGGTGACGTGATCAGGCAACGCTCTGCGCAGGAGATCACGGACAAGCAGGTCGGTCACCTGCAGTTGTTCCGCATGTTGCTGTGCGACGGCCGATGGTGGCTGGGTGGGCTGGCGGCGATAGTCAACTACAGCCTGCAGGCTGCGGCCTTGGCGTGGGGGTCTGTGGTCTTGGTCACGGCGTTGCAGGTGACGGCGCTGCTGTTCGCGCTGCCGATCTACGCGCGATCGACCGACCGCCGGGTGACCCGCTGGGAGTGGATGTGGGCGGTGATCCTGGCTGCCGCCCTGGCGGTGGTCATCGTCGTCGGCGACCCGGCGGCCGGCCGGCAGCGCGCCGCGATCGCCACCTGGCTGATCGTTGGTGTCGTGATGCTCCCCCTGCTGGTGGCGTGCGTCGTGGCGGCGCGGGCCTGGTCGGGTGGCCCGTTCGCGGCCGTGTTGCTCGCCCTGGTGGCGGGTTCGTCGCTGGCGTTGTTCGCGGTGTTGACCAAGGGGATCGTGGAGGTCGGCGAGCACGGTCTGGTCGGCGTGTTCGCGGCCCCGGAGTTCGTGCCATGGGTGCTGGCCGGCCTGGCCGGGATGATCTTTCAGCAATCGGCGTTCCGCGCCGGCGCGCTGACCGCATCGATGCCGACGATGACCGTGGCCAAGCCCGTGGTGGCCGCGATGCTCGGTGTTTTCGTGCTGGGGGAGACGCTGAACTCCGATGGTCCGAAGGCGACGGTGCTGGGCACGGCGGTCTCGGTGGTGCTCATCGCGACGGTGGCGCTGGCTCGCGGCGAGGCCGCCACGATGGTCGCCCAGACCGGCCGGGACAGTAGTGGCGCGGCTCGGCGCGGGCTCCTGGGACGGCTGCTGTCCGGTGGCGACTCCTCCGCGGCGGGGGAGCCCGCGGACGGGGTCGTCACCGCCGACACCCCGGTCTAGCCTCAGTGCCGGACGCTACTTTTGGTGGCGTGCTGAGCGCCATCGCAATCGTTCCGTCCGCACCGGTGCTTGTCCCCGAATTGTCCGGCGCCGCCGAGGTGCGTGATCTGGTCGCGGCGGTGGATGCGGCCGCCGCGTTGCTGCCGTCCCGCTGGGTGGCCGTCGGCGCCGGTGACCGCGACGACGTGCTGGGACCCGACGGCGTCGGCACCTTCGCGGGCTTCGGCGCCGACGTGCGGGTCCGGCTGGGCCCCGGCGACGACGATTCGACCCCGGTCGCGTTCCCCCTGTGCGCGCTGCTGGCCGGCTGGGTGCGGGGCAGAGCGCGGCCCGACGCCCGTGCGCAGGTCCGTGTCTACCGCGACGACCAGTCGGCGGATACCGCGCTGGCCCACGGCCGACGACTACGCGCCGAACTCGACGCGACGCCCGATCCGGTCGGCGTCCTGGTGGTGGCCGACGGCGCGAACACCCTGACGCCGTCGGCCCCTGGCGGCTACCACCCGGACGACACCGAGGCGCAACGGGCGCTCGACGACGCGCTGGCCGGCGGCGACGTGGCGGCCCTGGCCCGGCTGCCTCCGCCGATCCTGGGACGGATCGCGTTCGGGGTGCTGGCCGGGTTGGCCGGGCGCGGACCGCGCGCCACCAAGGAGCTCTACCGGGGTGCGCCCTTCGGGGTGGGTTACTTCGTCGGCGCATGGCAACCGTGAACCCGGCGATGCGACCGCTCGCCATCATCGGCCCCACGGGCACCGGAAAGTCGCAGCTGGCGCTCGAGCTCGCCGAACGGCTGGGCGCCACGGGCGGCGCCGAAATTGTCAACGCCGATGCGATGCAGCTCTACCGCGGCATGGACGTCGGCACCGCTAAGGTGCCCGTCGACCAGCGTCGCGGCATCCCGCACCACCAACTCGACGTCCTCGACGTCACGCAAACCGCCACCGTCGCCCGCTATCAGGCCGCCGCCGCCGCCGATGTCGAAGCGATCGCGGCTCGCGGCTCGGTGCCGCTCATCGTGGGCGGGTCGATGCTCTACATCCAGTCGCTGCTCGACGACTGGTCGTTTCCCGCGACCGACCCCCAGGTGCGGGCACGCTGGGAACGGCGCCTCGCCGAGGTCGGAGTGGGCGGATTGCACGCCGAGCTGGCCCGACGGGACCCCGCGGCGGCCGCGGCCATCCTGCCCACCGACGGTCGGCGCACCGTGCGGGCCTTAGAAGTGGTCGAACTCACCGGGAAACCGTTCGTCGCGTCGGCGCCGCGCATCGGCGCTCCGCGGTGGGACTGCGTAATCATCGGATTGGACTGTGACACCACGGTTCTGGATGAACGGTTGGCGCGACGCACCGATGCGATGTTCGACCAGGGGCTGGTCGAAGAGGTGCGCACCCTGTTGCGGGCCGGACTGCGCGACGGGGTGACCGCCTCGCGCGCCCTGGGCTACGCCCAGGTTCTCGCGGCGCTCGATGCCGGTGGAGGGGCCGCGGAGCTGCGGGACGCGCGGGAGCGGACGTTCGTTGGGACCCGGCGCTACGTGCGCCGGCAGCGTTCCTGGTTTCGCCGGGACCACCGCGTGTGTTGGCTCGACGCCGCCGGGGACGTCGCCGGCTTGGCCGACACCGCACTGCGAGTGTGGCGGCAAGTACCCTGAACCGATGATCCGCGCCGACGACGATGACGCCGGGGGGTGGCGCGGGTGATCTTCGCCAAGGGCCACGGTACCGAGAACGACTTCGTGCTGTTGCCCGACGTGGACGCCGCGCTGACGCTCACCCCCGCCGGGGTGGCCGCGCTGTGCGACCGACGCCGAGGCGTGGGCGCCGACGGGGTGTTGCGGGTCACCACCGCCGGCGCCGCCGTCTGCGCCGGCGTGCTCGAGCAGCTGCCCGCAGGCGTCGGAGAGGCCGACTGGTACATGGATTACCGCAACGCCGACGGGTCGATCGCTCAGATGTGCGGTAACGGTGTGCGGGTCTTCGCCCACTATTTGCGGGCCAGCGGCCTGGAATCCCGCGGGGAGTTCGTCGTCGGCTCGCTGGCCGGCGCCCGGCCGGTCACGCTGCACCGCACCGACGCCGCGTACGCCGACGTCACCGTAGACATGGGTAAGGTCAACCGGCTCGGCACCGGGGAAGCCGTCGTGGGTGGCCGGCGGTTCAGCGGGCTGGCTGTCGACGTCGGCAACCCGCACCTCGCCTGCTTGGACCCGCGGCTGAGCGCCGCCGAACTGGCCGCGCTCGACGTCGCCGGACCGGTCAGCTACGACCCCGCCCGGTTTCCCGAGGGCGTCAACGTCGAGGTGCTCACCGCCCCGGCGGACGGGTTGGTGCGGATGCGGGTCCACGAGCGCGGTGTCGGGGAAACCCGCTCCTGCGGTACCGGAACGGTCGCGGCCGCGGTCGCCGCGCTGGACGAAACCGGAACCGAGACCGGAACGCTGACCGTGCGGGTGCCCGGCGGGGACGTCACCGTCACCGTCACCGACGCCACCAGTTACCTGCGTGGGCCCTCGGTGCTGGTCGCTCACGGCGAAATCGGAGGGGAATGGTGGAACGCGCAGCAACGTTGAATCGGACGCACGACCCGGATCCGGCGTGCATCACCTCTCATTGATTGCGCCGCCTATGACACATCCCGAACTGCCCTACCAAGACCCCAGCGCCGGCGAACTCGCTCTCGAGGACCGGTCGGCGCTGCGTCGCGTCGCCGGGCTTTCGACCGAGCTCGCCGACGTCTCGGAGGTCGAATATCGGCAGCTGCGGTTGGAACGCGTCGTGCTGGTCGGGGTGTGGACCGAGGGCAGCGCCGCCGACAACCAGGCGAGCATGGCCGAGTTGGCGGCACTGGCCGAAACCGCGGGCTCCCAGGTTCTCGAAGGGCTCATCCAGCGGCGCGACCGGCCCGACCCGTCGACGTATATCGGTTCCGGCAAGGTGGCCGAGTTGCGTGCGGTGGTGACGGCCACCGGCGCCGACACCGTCATCTGTGACGGTGAGCTGTCCCCGGCGCAACTGACCGCGCTGGAAAAGGCCGTGAAGGTCAAAGTCATCGACCGGACTGCCCTGATTCTGGACATCTTCGCCCAGCACGCCACCAGCCGGGAGGGTAAGGCGCAGGTGTCGCTGGCTCAGATGGAGTACATGCTGCCCCGGCTGCGCGGCTGGGGCGAGTCGATGTCGCGCCAGGCCGGCGGCCGCGCCGGCGGCAGTGGCGGCGGCGTGGGCTTGCGCGGTCCCGGTGAGACCAAGATCGAGACCGACCGGCGGCGCATCCGCGAACGGATGGCCAGGTTGCGCCGCGAGATCAAGGACATGAAGCGGGTCCGCGATACCCAGCGCAGCCGGCGCCTGCACAGCGACATGCCCTCGATCGCCATCGTGGGATACACCAACGCCGGCAAGTCAAGCCTGCTCAACGCCCTGACCGGGGCCGGGGTCCTGGTACAGGACGCCCTGTTCGCCACCCTGGAACCCGCCACGCGACGCGCCGAATTCCCCGACGGGAGGCCCTACGTGCTTACCGACACCGTGGGGTTTGTCCGGCACCTGCCCACCCAACTCATTGAGGCGTTCCGCTCCACACTCGAGGAGGTTGTCGACGCCGACCTGTTGGTCCACGTCGTCGACGGCTCCGACGCCACCCCCCTGGCCCAGATCGACGCGGTCCGCCGGGTCGTCTCCGACGTCGTCACCGACCACCGGGGCGGCCGCGACGCCGGACCACCGCCGGAATTGCTGGTGGTGAACAAGATCGACGCGGCCAGCGACCTGGCCCTGGCCAAGCTGCGGCACGCCCTGCCGGGCGCGGTGTTCGTCTCGGCACGCACCGGCGACGGCATCGACGTGCTGCGCCGGCGGATGGCCGAACTCTCGGTTCCCACCGACGTCGCGGTGGACGTGGTGATTCCGTATCACCGGGGTGACCTGGTGTCGCGCCTGCACTCCGACGGCCGGGTCCAGCACGAGGAGCACAACGGAGAAGGCACTCGGATCAAGGCCCGGGTTTCGGCGGCGCTGGCCGCCAGTCTGCGGGAATTCGGCGGCCGGTAACCAACGCCGCACGCCTACCAACCAGATGGTTGATATATGTTGGGCGACAGAGGTCCAGTTCACCGCGCAGATCGCCGGAGATCTTCGGAGGTTGTCCATGAGTAGCGTCATCAAGTACGAGCGCACGCTGTTCGAGCCCGAGCACGATTTGTTCCGAGAGTCCTACCGGAGGTTCCTGGACCGCCATGTCGCACCCCACCACGATGAGTGGGAGAAGGCCAAGATCGTCGACCGCGGTGTCTGGCTCGAGGCCGGCAAGCAGGGATTCCTGGGTATGGCGGTACCCGAGGAGTATGGGGGAGGCGGCAACCCCGACTTCCGGTACAACGCGATCATCACCGAGGAGACCACCGCCGGGCGCTACACCGGGATCGGTTTCGGGCTGCACAACGACATCGTCGCGCCCTACCTGTTGGCCTTGGCCGACGACGAGCAGAAGCAGCGCTGGCTGCCCAAGTTCTGCAGCGGGGAGTTGATCACCGCCATCGCGATGACCGAGCCGGGCACCGGCAGCGACCTGCAAGGCATCAAGACCCGCGCGGTCAGGCGGGGTGACCATTATGTGCTCAACGGCTCAAAAACCTTCATCACCAACGGAATCAACTCGGATCTGGTGATCGTGGTGGCGCAGACCGATCCGGACAAAGGGGCGCAAGGCTTTTCGCTGCTGGTGGTGGAACGCGGCATGGAGGGCTTCGAACGCGGCCGCCAGCTGGACAAGATCGGGCTGGACGCACAGGACACGGCCGAGTTGTCGTTCACCGATGTCAAGGTGCCCGCCGAGAACCTTCTCGGCGAAGAGGGCATGGGCTTCATCTATCTCATGCAGAACCTGCCGCAGGAACGCATCTCGATCGCCGTCATGGCTGCCGCCGCGATGGAGCAGGTGCTCGAGCAGACACTGCGATACACCAAAGAACGCAAGGCATTCGGCAAGCCGATCGGTAGTTTCCAGAACAGCCGATTCACGTTGGCGGAGCTCGCCACCGAGGCGACCGTGGTGCGCATGATGGTCGACGAGTTCCTGCGGCTGCACTTGGAGAAGAAGTTGACGGCCGAACAGGCCGCGATGGCCAAGTGGTATTCCACCGAGAAGCAGGTGCACCTGATCGATCGTTGCCTGCAACTGCACGGCGGCTACGGCTACATGCGCGAATATCCCGTTGCGCGTTCCTATCTCGATGCCCGGGTCCAGACCATCTACGGCGGTACCACCGAGATCATGAAGGAGATCATCGGCCGGGGCCTGGGGGTCTAGCGTCTGCCCCGAATCGGGCATCCCGTGCAAACAGGGACCTTCGTCGTCGGCGACGCTACTGACGCAGAGCACGTTTGGTCGCGCGTTCGAGTCGGGCATCCCCCGGCGCTGGGATGGCTCGACGACAAATGCGCGAAATTCGTCAAGCGTCGGTCAGATTTCGGCCGACGCAGGGCCTGACGTACCGTCGACGCATGCTTGCTGCAGGTGCCTGCGAGGGCTCGGACGGGCGCGCGACCACGGACGTCACCGAGATCCGGGGGCGGGCGACGTCCCCGGCGCGCGACCGGAAGATCCGGACGTCGGGCGCGCGGCGGCGCGGTTCGTTGCGACGTGCGCGGCGTTCGACATCAGTTCCACATCGATTCGGTATCCATTTTTGTAATATCCGTAAATTGAGTCCGCATTTCTCGTCGAGCGGAGCAACGTTGTGCTGGCCCGGTGAAAATGCGGACTCTTCCGGGGGTACGGCCCGCCGATGGGATGACCCTCACCCCGCAGGGCCGCGGGATAAGGGGCTGCGGGATATGGGCATGGCCGCAGGTGGGCGCGTACCCGTGGACTGGAGGGCTGGGTGAACGGGCGGAGAGGTCGCATGCACAAGCTGGTCGGGCGTGCGCTGGTCGGTTTGGCGACCACGGCGCTGGCCGCCGTGTTGCTGGCTCCAGCGGGGGCTGCGAGCCCGATCGGCGACGCCGAGGCGGCGATGATGGCCGCATGGGAGAAGGCCGGGGGTGACACGTCACCGCTGGGCGCGCGCCAGGGGGACGTCTACCCCGTCGGAAGCGGCTTCGCCCTGGCATTCGACGGCGGCAAGATGTTCTACACCCCGGAAACCGGCGCCAAATACGCCTATGGGCCGATCCTGGAGAAGTACGAGGCGCTGGGCGGTCCGGCCGGTAGCGACCTGGGCTTTCCGACGATCGACGAAGTGCCCGGGCTCTCTGGGCCGGACAGCCGCGTGAGCATGTTCTCGGCCAGTGACAAGCCGGTGATCTTCTGGACACCCGACCACGGCGCGTTCGTCGTGCGCAGTGCGATGAACGCCGCCTGGGACAAGCTCGGCAGCTCGGGCGGCGTCCTCGGGGTGCCGGTCGCCGACGAGATCTACGAAGGCGAGTTGGCCTCCCAGAAATTCAGCGGCGGCCAGATCTCCTGGAACCGGGATACCAAGGAGTTCACGACCGAGCCCGCGGCGCTGGCCGACCAGTTGAAGGGCCTGCAGGTGCCGATCGACCCGACGGCGGCCATCAACACGGCCTGGCGCTCGGCCGGGGGAGTCAACGGCAAGCTGGGCGCCAAGCAGGGCGGGCAGTATCCCGTCGGCGGTGACGGGATCGCCCAGAACTTCGCCGGCGGGAAGGTGTATTTCAGCCCGGCGACCGGAGCGAACGCCGTCGAGAGCGACATCCTGGCCAAGTACGAATCTCTGGGCGGCCCGGTGGGCAGCGACCTGGGGTTCCCGGTCACCAACGAGTCCGACGGCGGCATACCTTCGAGCCGGATCTGCACCTTCTCCGCGGCCGACAGGCCGGTGATCTTCTGGACGGCTGAGCACGGTGCGTTCGTGGTGCGCGGTGCCATGAAGGCCGCCTGGGACAAGCTGCGCGGCGCCGGTGGGAAGCTGGGCGCCCCGGTCGGGGACCAGGCCGTGGAGGGCGACGTGGTCTCACAGAAGTTCGCCGGCGGCGCGATCCGGTGGAACCACACGAAGAACACCTTCACCACCGATCCCTCGAACCTGGCGCCCCTGCTGGGCGGGCTGCAGATTTCGGGCCAGAACCAGCCGAGTGCCGTGGCGATGCCCTCCCACACCAAACCGGTCTGGCGGCAATGGTGGTGGCTGCTGGGTGGAGCCGCTTTGCTGATTGTCGCGTCGCTGGTGCTGGTGGGCGTCCGCATGCGCCGGGTTCGCTCCGCCAGCGACGTCGGCGGCGCTGAGTTGCACGACACCGACGACCATCCCGAAGGCGCCGAGCCCGCTCACCAGGTCAGCTGGGGGCGCGGGACCGGGGTCGCGTTCGTGGGCGAGGAGGTCACGCAAGGTGGCGGACACGGTGACGAGGTGTCGCCCGAGCCGAGGGAGGGCGCGGATGACTTCGAGCGCGCGTTCGGCATCGAGGACGAAAATCCCGACACGGTGGACACCGACTCGCTCACCATCGTCACCGAAGCGGACTTGTCGGAGGCCGGCTATCCCGAGTCCGAGGAGGAAGGTGGCTGTCCCGACGAGCCGGAGGCCGGCTATACCGAGGTAGCGGGGGCGGAAGCCCCGCAGGGGGACGTCGCCGAGCACGCGGAGTATCGGGAACCGGCACCCGGGGATGAATACTCCGCCTCGGCGGGTGTGGTCGACGGCGGCCATCCGGACGCCGACACCGCACTCGGCGAGACGGCGGGCGGCCTCTCCGAGGCCGCCGCGGATGCTGGTGTGGCCGTCGGGGAGACCCGCAGCGGCCGGCACGCGGCAGTCGACACCGGCGAGACCTCGCCGTCGGCTTCGCACACCGTCAACGAGAACCCGGGCGGCCCGCGACGGCCGACGATCCACCTGCCGCTTGAGGACCCCTACCAGATGCCGGAGGGATATCCGATCAAGGTGAGCGCCAGTTTCGGCCTCTACTACATGCCCGGCAGCGCCCTCTATCAGGACACTCTCGCCGAGTTCTGGCTGTCCAGCGAACAGGTCGCGCAGGCCAACGGGTTCGTCAAGGCCGATTAGCTAGACCCACCGGCCGCCCCGGCCACGGCGGACACACCTAGATCTTGCGGATCACGGTGACGACCTTGCCCAGCACGGTCGCGTCGTTGCCGGGAATGGGGTCGAACGCCGGATTGTGCGGCATCAGCCAGATCTGGCCGCCCGAGCGCTTGAACGTCTTCACCGTGGCCTCACCGTCGAGCATCGCGGCGACGATGTCGCCGTTCTCGGCGACATGCTGCTGCCGCACCACCACCCAGTCGCCGTCGCAGATCGCCGCCTCGATCATGGAGTCTCCGACGACCTTGAGCAAGAACAGTGTGCCCTCGCCGACCAGTTCACGGGGCAGTGGGAAGACGTCTTCGACGGCCTCCTCGGCGAGAATCGGCCCGCCCGCCGCGATGCGTCCGAGGACGGGGACGAAGGTGGGTTCCGGCAGCGCATCCGAGCCGGCCATCTCGGTGGCGGGTGCCACAGCCGGGGCGTCGTCCCCGCCGCGGACATCGACGGCGCGCGGACGGTTCGGGTCGCGGCGCAGGTAGCCCTTGCGCTCCAGGGTGCGCAGTTGGTGGGCGACCGACGAGGTCGACGTCAGGCCGACTGCGTCGCCGATCTCCCTGATGCTCGGGGGATAGCCGCGGCTGGTGACCGACGCGCGGATGACGTTGAGGATGGTGCGCTGCCGCTCGGTCAGCGAGGCATCTCCGGTGGAGACGTCGTTGGTGTCGCTCATGGCAATGAATGTAGCCGGACGCAGGCCGAGAACCAAACATGTGTTCGACACGGTGTCGACGGACCGGGTGATTTGGGGCGGTGCCGGTGATGGCTTCGGCATCATTCGCCGGTCGGGCCGCCTCGCATGGGGTCCGCGCGACACGGATCGCTCATATGTTCGGAAGTCGAACATATGAGCGATAGTATCGAACGGACGAGCGCGGATCGGTTGACCGGAGGAACGCAGATGACGATCATTCGCACAGGCTCGCCCCGCATCCGCAGCGTTCGGCCGCGCCGCCCGGGTCCGCGCGGGCCGGCGGGCGCCCGGCCGCGGTACGGCGGCACCGGCGTTGCGATCTCCGTCGCGCCCCACCACAGGCGCGGGGTCACGTGGCCGACGACGGCCGGGGTGGCCGTGGCCGCCGGGCTGATCACGTTGTGGCTCGGGCTCGTCGCCGACGTCGGACGGGCTGTCAACGGCGAGTTCCCGGCCGCGTCGGCCCCGGTGCCCGAGAGGCTGGCGGTCGTGCGGGTAGAACCGGGCGAGTCGCTGCAGGACATCGCACACCGGGTCGCGCCCCAGGCGCCGGTCAGCCAGGTTGCCGAACGCATCCGTGCGCTCAACGACCTCCACTCACCGGTGCTGGCCGCGGGTCAGCTGCTGATCGCGCCGGTGGGCTGACCGTGTCGCGGCGCAGCGGGAAGCTGTTGGACGACTGCTCGCCCCGTGGGCAGCGTGCGCGGGTACGCTCGGAATGTCCTGGGGTGTCCGTTGAGCGCGGTGAAGGAGCGGTCATGCACTGTCCGTTCTGCCGGCACCCCGATTCGCGGGTAATCGACTCACGAGAAATCGACGAGGGCCAGGCCATTCGCCGCCGCCGATCGTGCCCCGAGTGCGGGCGTCGGTTCACCACAGTCGAGACGGCGGTGCTGGCCGTGGTCAAGCGCAGCGGTGTCACCGAGCCGTTCAGCCGGGAGAAGGTGATCAGGGGGGTCCGCCGGGCGTGCCAGGGTCGCCAGGTCGACGACGACGCGCTCAATCTGCTTGCCCAGCAGGTGGAAGACACCGTGCGCGCCGCTGGGTCACCGGAGGTCGCGAGCCACGAGGTCGGCCTTGCCATCCTGGGGCCGCTGCGCGACCTTGACGAGGTGGCGTACCTGCGGTTCGCGTCGGTCTACCGGTCCTTCGAGTCCGCGGACGATTTCGAGCGGGAGATCGAGCTGCTGCGCGCGCACCGCACGGTGCCGACGTCGAGCTGACCGGCCGCCCACGGCCGCGCACCGCGGGCACGGATTGCGGCACAGGCCGACAGCGAGTTCTTCGGGTTAGACGAGCCAGGCCGCGGCGTCGGGAGGCAGGGTGTCGCCGGCTGTCGGAGCGCTGGCCAGGATGACCTTTCCCGGCGGCAGCGGGATCGAGCGATCGCCCGCGTTGAGAACGCAGAGCAACCCGCCTGCGCGGCGGAACATCAGCGCGTCGCGCGGCGCCGCCTGCCAGTCGATCTCGTCGCCGTCGAATTCGTCACGGGTCCTACGCAGTTCGATGGCCCGCCGGAAGAACGACAACGTCGAGCCGGCATCGGAGCGCTGTTTCTCGACGGTCAGCGCAGCCCAGTCCGGTGGCATCGGCAGCCAGGTATGGGTGGAGCCGGAGAACCCGAACGGGGGAGCCGAACCCGACCACGGCATCGGGACACGGCAGCCGTCGCGACCGCGTTCGGTGTGCCCGGAGCGTTCCCACGTCGGGTCCTGCAGCACCTCATCGGGCAGGTCGACGTCGGGCAGACCCAGCTCCTCACCGTTGTAGATGAAGATCGCACCGGGCAGGGCCAGCATCACCAATGCCATGGCGCGCGCCCGCCGCAGCCCGACCTGCCCACCACCGTAGCGGGTGACCTCTCGGCCCACATCGTGGTTGGACAACGTCCAGGTTGGTGTGGCGCCAACGAGTGCCGCCGCGGCCAGCGAGTTCTGGATCGCGTCGTGGACCTCGGCCGCCTCGAATTCGGTTCGGGTCAGGCGGAAGTTGAATCCGAGATGCAGCTCGTCGGGCCGCAGGTATTCCGCCCAGCGGCGATTGTCGGTGACCCACACCTCGCCGACGGTCATCGCCCCCGGGTAGTCGTCGACCACTGTGCGAATGTCACGGTGGATCGCGTGCACGTTCGGGTTGTCGAAGCGCGGGTCGTCGTCGGTGTGGCGCAACACCGTGCTCTCTTCCTTCGCGTCCGGCAGGCCCGGTGGCTTGGCCATGCCGTGCGCCACGTCGATGCGGAACCCGTCGACTCCGCGTTCCAGCCAGAACCGCAGCGTCTTCTCGAAGTCGTCGAAGACTTCGGGGTTGTCCCAGTTGAGGTCCGGCTGCTCGGCATCGAAAAGGTGCAAGTACCACTGGCCGGGGGTGCCGTCCGGTTCCACCACCCGAGTCCAGGCCGGGCCGCCGAACACCGACTCCCAGTTGTTCGGCGGCAGTGTCCCGCCGGGACCCCGCCCGTCGCGGAAGAAATAGTGATCCCGCTCCTCGGTGCCCGGACCGGCGGCCAGCGCCGCCCGAAACCACGGGTGCTGGGAACTGGTGTGGTTGGGAACCACGTCCATCGTCACCTTGATGCCGCGACCGTGTGCGGCCGCGACCAGCCGCTCGAACGCCGCCAGCCCCCCGAACAGCGGGTCGACGTCGCGCGGGTCCGCCACATCGTAGCCGTGATCGGCCATAGGCGACACGGTGACGGGGTTGAGCCAGATCGCGTCGACGCCGAGCTCCTTCAGGTGGCCCAGCCGGGCCGTGACGCCGTCCAGGTCGCCCACCCCGTCGTCGTTGCTGTCAGCGAACGACCGCGGATAGACCTGGTAGAAGACCGCGTTGGACCACCACGGCTTGTCCGCCGCGCGCGCCATCAGATCGTCGAGTTCACGAGGGCGTGGGCGGCCATCTCCAGGTAGTTCAGCAGCTCACGGCGGTGCTCGTCGTCGAGTGTCTGCGAGTCGATGGACGCGACGGCGGTGCGCATGCACCGCAGCCACGCATCCCGCTCGATGGGCGTGATCCGGAAGGGGGCGTGCCGCATCCGCAGCCGTGGGTGGCCGCGCCGGTCGGAGTACGTTCGGGGGCCGCCCCAGTACTGCTCGAGGAACATCCGCAACCTCTCCTCGGCGCCCGCCAAGTCGTCGGCCGGATACAGCTCGCGCAGGACCTCGTCTTCGGGGATCTGCTCGTAGAACCGCGACACGATCGCCTTGAAGGTGTCGGCACCGCCGACAGCGTCGTAGAAGCTCACCTGATCCATCTTGTCCATTGTGGTGCATCGGCGCGCCGGCGACGCAACCCGGGCGTCATCGCGGGCCAAGTCTTGCCTGCTGTTCACCGGATGGGCACGGTTCACCTGGCCAATGGGGGTGCGCTCCGCGGCGAATCATGGTGGACTATCCGCGGAGGACTTATGGTGCAGGGCAAGAGACGCCGCAGCCACCGCAGTACCGGTGCCGCGGCCGGGTCGATCGGGCCGGTCACCGCATCCTGCCTGCACAGCGTCGAGAGCTACCCGCCCGCCCACCCGGAGAC
>CAYVQQ010000009.1:24901-26426 GCA_964453085.1 uncultured Mycobacterium sp. | reverse complement strand
GATCGCCGGCCGGGGTGCGCACCTCCAGGCCCCGGAGTTCGACCGCCGACTGTTCGCTGTCTTTGACCAGGATCGTCGGCAGGGCCCGGCCGCGCGTGTTGGCGTCCACAAGCCCGTGCAACCGGATGATCGCGGCCCGGAAGGCCGCGAACGCGTCGTAGTTGTTGCGGAAGAACGACAACGAGTCCTGGATGTTGCCGAATGCGGTCGCGCTCTGCCCGACGTCTCCGAAGTCGATCCGGCCGGCGAACAGCCGCGGTGCCTGGATCACCCATGGTAGCGGGACGATCGCCTGCGACACCGAGAAGTTCCACCCGTTGAACACGATGGTGCGGCGGACGAACCTGCGGTAGTTGTCGATGATCGGGGTGAAGCGCCGCCACAGCTGCGCGCGTTCGACCCTCTCGCCGCGATAGAAGCCGACCGCCTCGGCGGCGTCCCGCAGCCGCACCAGGCCGTAACGGAAGGCGGCATTGAGCTTCTCGTTGTTGAAGCTGAGCCAGATCAGGGGATGGCCCAGCCAGACCGCGACGACCGTCGCGATCAGCACGTAGACCAAAACGACCCAGAACATCGCGCGGGGAACGGTCACGCCCAGCACGGTGAGGCTCCCCGACAGGTTCCACAGGATCGCCGCGAACGAGATCACCGACGCCACCGCGTTGACGGCCCCGAAAACCAACGTGCTGCCGGTCCCGTTGGACGGGATGTTCGGTGTGCCGCCCGCGTTGGCGGTGAAGATGTCGATGTCCTGCTGGATGCGCTGGTCCGGGTTGTCGATCGTGTTGTCGATGAACAGGTCCCGGTAGTAGGCGCGCCCGGCGAGCCAGTCGTCGGTGAGGTGGGCGGTCAGCCACACCCGCCAGGCGATGATGAAACGCTGCGTCAGGTAGATGTCCGTCATGATGCGGAGTACGTACAGGGACGCCAGCACGCTGAAAATCACCAGGGACACCCAAAATCCGTGTATCCCCGACTGCCGGACCCGTTCGTTGCCGGCCGCCAGGCCCTGTACCGCTATCTGGACCGACGTGTAGAGGTCATTGCCCTGGTAGCTCAACAGCACCATGATGCGCACGGACAGAAGCACCGACAGCAACAGCACGCCGAGCATCGCCCACACGGGAACGCTGCGCGCTCCGACGAAATAGCCCCGAGTGATCCGCCAGAACTGCCGTCCCCAGGGCGTGAAGTATCTGAACGCGGTCAGCACGACCAGCACGCAGACGGCGCTGATCACCCAGGCCACGGCGACCCAGTGCAACGACTCCACGGGTGCCGTCGACCAATTGATCGACGGCTTAAACGGTTTCGCGCCCAAGCTCGGAGTCTCCTCTTTGTCCGGAAAGCGGCAGATCGGCCGCAGGGATGAGCACCGACCCCGTCGCCGCCCCGACCATGCATCCCGACCGGCGCATCGCGCGGCGACTCTCGGCCGGCGTCGTCGACACCATCTTCACGCTATCCGGCGCCCACCTGTCCTCCATCCACGACGGCTGCCACGACGAGGGTATCCGGCTGGTCG
>CAYVQQ010000009.1:10270-24801 GCA_964453085.1 uncultured Mycobacterium sp. | reverse complement strand
TCGCCGCCCGGCCCTGCGACGCGGCGGGTCGCAGGGCGCGAGGAAGTCAGCGCGCAGATCAACCGCCCGGCCCGCGTACCGTTGTGTTGTGCCCAAGACGAGCCGCGCCCAGCCGGGGCGCCTGACCGGCCGGTTCTGGCGACTTCTCGGCGCCCGTACGGAGAAGGACCGCAACCGCTCCCTCGCCGCGGTCACCGCCTCGTCGAAATTCGACGAGGAAGCCGCCGGCTTCACCGACGAGCAGCTCCGCAAGGCCGCCGGGCTGCTCAAGCTCGACGACCTCGCAGAGTCCGAGGACATCGCGCAGTTCCTCGCGATCGCCCGGGAGACGGCCGAGCGGGCCACCGGGCTGCGCCCCTTCGACGTGCAGTTGCTGGGGGCGCTGCGGATGCTTGCCGGCGACGTGATCGAGATGGCCACCGGCGAGGGCAAGACCCTCGCCGGCGCGATCGCGGCGGCCGGGTACGCCCTGGCCGGCCGGCATGTGCACGTGGTGACCATCAACGACTATCTGGCCCGCCGTGACGCGGAGTGGATGGGCGCCCTGCTGAAGGCCATGGGCCTATCCGTTGGCTGGATCACCGCGGAGTCGACGCGGGAGGATCGGCGGGCGGCCTACGGCTGCGACGTCACCTACGCCTCGGTCAACGAGATCGGCTTCGACGTGCTGCGTGACCAGCTGGTGACCGACGTCGCCGACTTGGTCTCGCCCAACCCGGATGTCGCCCTGATCGACGAGGCCGACTCCGTGCTCGTCGACGAGGCGCTGGTGCCCCTCGTGTTGGCCGGCACCACGCACCGGGAGACGCCGCGTGCGGAGATCATCGAGATCGTCGGCGAGCTCGAGGCGGGCACCGACTACGACACCGACGCCGACAACCGCAACGTACACCTGACCGAAGCGGGCGCCTCCAAGGTCGAAAACGCGCTCGGCGGTATCGACCTGTACTCCGAAGAACACGTGGGCACCACGCTGACCGAGGTCAACGTCGCCCTGCACGCTCATGTGCTGCTGCAGCGCGACGTCCACTACATCGTCCGCGACGACGCGGTGCACCTGATCAATTCCTCCCGCGGCCGCATCGCCCAACTGCAGCGCTGGCCCGACGGCCTGCAGGCCGCCGTGGAGGCCAAGGAGGGCATCGAGACCACCGAGACCGGCGAGGTGCTCGACACCATCACGGTACAGGCGCTGATCAACCGCTACGCGACCGTGTGCGGCATGACGGGGACCGCGCTGGCCGCCGGCGAGCAACTTCGCCAGTTCTACAAGCTCGGCGTGTCGCCGATCCCTCCCAACAAGCCGAACATCCGCGAGGACGAGCCCGACCGCGTCTACATCACCGCCGCCGCCAAGAACGACGCGATCGTTGCGCACATTGCCGAGGTGCACGCGACCGGCCAGCCGGTGTTGGTCGGCACCCGCGACGTGGCCGAGTCCGAGGAGCTGCACGAGCGCCTGCTGCGCCGGGGCATACCGGCGGTGGTGCTCAACGCGAAGAACGACGCCGAGGAAGCGCAGGTGATCGCCGAGGCGGGCGAATACGGCGTCGTGACGGTGTCCACCCAGATGGCGGGACGGGGCACCGACATCCGGCTCGGCGGATCCGACGAAGCCGACCACGACAAAGTCGCCGAACTGGGCGGGCTGCACGTGGTGGGCACCGGTCGCCACCACACCGAGCGGCTGGACAACCAGCTGCGCGGACGCGCCGGACGTCAGGGCGACCCGGGGTCGACGGTGTTCTTCTCCAGCTGGGAGGACGACGTCGTGACGGCCAACCTGGACCGCAACAAGCTGCCCACGCTGACCGGCGAGGACGGTCGGATCCTCAGCCCGAAGGCGGCCGGCCTGCTCGACCACGCCCAACGCGTCGCCGAGGGCCGGATGCTGGACGTGCACGCCAACACCTGGCGCTACAACCAGTTGATCGCCCAGCAGCGCGCCATCATCGTCGATCGGCGAAACACCTTGCTGCGCGACGCGACCGCGCGCGAGGAACTGGCCGAGCTGGCGCCCAAACGCTACGAGGAGCTGTCGGAGAAGATTTCCGAGGAACGGCTTGAGACGATTTGCCGGCAAATCATGCTTTATCACCTGGACCGGGGCTGGGCCGATCACCTGGCGTACCTCGCCGACATCCGCGAGAGCATCCACCTGCGCGCGCTGGGCAGGCAGAACCCGCTGGACGAGTTTCACCGGCTGGCGGTCGACGCGTTCGCGTCGCTGGCGGCCGACGCGATCGAGGCGGCCCAACAGACGTTCGAGACCGCCGACGTCCTGGAGGAGGAGCCCGGGCTGGACCTGTCCAGGCTGGCGCGGCCGACGTCGACGTGGACCTACATGGTGAACGACAACCCGCTGTCCGACGACACATTGTCGACCCTGAGCCTGCCCGGGGTGTTCCGCTGAAGGCCGGCAAGGGCCGTTAAGGGCCGTTCAGGGGTGGTGGTCGCCGGACGTGGCAGGTGGCGAAAAGCAGCGCGCAAATCCGCCATGGCGACCCTTGCACGGCTCGATCCGCACTGCGGACCGCACCGCCGTCGGACTAAGGTCACGGCTCATGGAGCCGCTGCCTCCGCGCGACCGGGTGCTGACGGTGCCGAACGCGCTGAGCGCCCTGCGGCTGGCGCTCATCCCGGTGTTCGTCTACGTCCTGCTGTTCGCGCACGCCAACGGCTGGGCGGTGGCGATCCTGCTGCTCAGCGGCGCCTCGGACTGGGCCGACGGCAAGGTCGCCCGGGTGCTCGACCAGTCCTCGCGCCTGGGCGTCCTGCTCGACCCGGCGGTCGACCGCCTCTACATGGTCAGCGTGCCGATCGCGCTTGCCCTGAGCGGCATCGTGCCCTGGTGGTTCGTGATCGTCCTTTTGGCGCGCGACGGGCTGCTGGCCGCGACGTTGCCGGCGCTGCGCAGCCGTGGGCTTTCCGCGCTGCCGGTGACCTATATCGGCAAAGCCGCGACCTTCGCCCTGATGGCTGGTTTTCCGCAGGTTCTGCTGGGAACGTGGGACGCGTTGTGGAGCCGGGTGGTGTGGGCCTGCGGATGGGCGTTCCTGCTCTGGGGCATGTACATGTATCTGTGGGCGTTCGTGCTCTACGCGGTGCAGGTCACCCTGGTGGTGCGCCGGATGCCCAAGCTCACCCGACCGGCCCGGCAGGCGGCCACGTGGGAGCCGGGTGACCATGGCGGGGACTGACCGCAGGCTCGGCGGCTACGACCCGGACGCCGGCCAGAGTGCCCACGCGGCCACGCGGCCGCAACACATCCCGGTGCCCTCACTGCTGCGTGCCCTGCTGTCCGAGCACCTGGACCCCGGGTACGCCGCGGCGGCCGCCAAACGCAGCCGCTCGACGATGCAGCACACCGCGCGGGAGCGCGTCTCCGGTTGGATGTGGCAGGCCCTGGCGGCGCTGTTGACCGCGACGGTGTTCGCGCTCGCGGTCGCCCAGGCCCGCTCGGTCGCGCCCGGCGTCCGCAACGAGCAGCAGTTGCTGGTTCGGGGCGTGCGTTCGGCGGAGATCACCGACGGCGACCTCGCGCAGCGTCGCGGGGCCCTGTCGGCGCGGGTCGACGAGGTGCAGCGCCGGGCGCTGGTTGCCGACGAGGCAGGACGGCGGCTGCTGAGCCGCCTCGACGCGCTCAGCTTGGCTGCGGCCAGCACACCGGTCATCGGGCCGGGCCTGAAGGTGACCGTGACCGACCCGGGCATCAGCCCGAACCTGTCCGACGTGTCCAAACAACGGGTCAACGGCAGCGCCCAGATCATCCTGGACCGCGACCTGCAGCTGGTCGTGAACTCCTTGTGGGAGAGCGGCGCCGAGGCCGTCTCGGTAGGCGGGGTACGGATCGGGCCGAACGCGACCATTCGGCAGGCCGGCGGGGCTATTCTCGTCGACAACAAACCCACCAGCAGCCCCTACATCATCCTGGCGGTCGGGGCGCCGCACGCGATGCGCGACGTGTTCGACCACAGCCCCGGGTTGCAGCGCCTCAGGCTGCTTGCGGTGTCCTACGGTGTGGACGTCACGGTCAATGTCGCCGACGGACTTTCGCTACCCGCCGGACCGATTCGGGACGTCAAGTTCGCCAAGCAGATTGGGTCGCAGTGAGCGGAGTCCTCATGGCACATAATCCCCGGGAGCGGACACGGGATCTCCGGGAGCGGGCACGGGCGGGAACCCGGGCATGATCGGTGTCGCGGCGCTCGCGGTCGGTATTCTGCTGGGCCTCGTTTTCCACCCCGCGGTGCCCGAGGTGATCCAGCCCTACCTGCCGATCGCCGTGGTCGCCGCGCTGGATGCCGTGTTCGGCGGGATGCGTGCCTACCTCGAGCGGATCTTCGACTCGAAGGTGTTCGTGGTCTCGTTCGTCTTCAACGTGTGCGTGGCCGCGCTGATCGTCTACGTCGGCGACCAACTCGGCGTCGGCACCCAGTTGTCCACGGCGATCATCGTGGTGCTGGGCATCCGGATCTTCGGCAACGCCGCCGCGTTGCGCCGCAGGTTGTTCGGTGCCTGAGGGGAACGGGGCCGGCGCGAGGGACCAACCCGGGCCCGCCGCCGAGGAATCGCACAACCGTCCCGAGGAGCGGCGGGGCGGCCGCCACGAACGGCCGGCCGACCATCCGCGGCCCGAGGTCGGAGCGGTGCAGCCACGATGGTGGTCGGGATCCCCGCGCGGCGGCCGCACCCGTTTGGTCTTCGGGGCGTTGGCCATCCTGTTGTGCCTGCTGCTGGGGATCGCCATCGTCACTCAAGTCCGCCAGACCAAGACGGGCGACTCCCTGGAGACGGCCCGCCCTGCGGACCTGCTCGTGCTGCTGGACTCGCTGCGGCAGCGCGAAGCCACCCTCAACACCGAAGTGAGCGAACTGCAGAACACCCTGAACTCGTTGCAGGCGTCGGGAAACACCGACCAGGCCGCGATCCAGAGCGCGCAGGCCAGGCTGGCGGCGTTGTCCATCCTCGTCGGCGCCGTGGGGGCCACGGGGCCCGGGGTCACGGTGACCGTCGAGGATCCCGGGCCCGGGGTGTCGCCGGAGGCGATGCTCGACGTCATCAACGAGCTGCGGGCCGCCGGCGCCGAGGCGATCGAGGTCAACGACGCGCGCCGGTCCGTGCGGGTGGGTGTGGATACCTGGGTGGCGGGAGTGCCCGGCTCGCTGATCGTCGACAACAACACGTTGTCGCCGCCGTATACGGTTCTGGCCATTGGTGATCCGCCGACGCTGGCCGCGGCGATGAACATTCCGGGCGGCGCGGCGGACAGCATCAAGCGTGTCGGTGCGCGGATGTCGGTGCAGCAGGCCGACAAGGTCGATGTGGCCACCTTGCGGCAACCAAAACCGCACCAATACGCTCAGCCCGTCAAGTGAACCCGACCAGAACAGGATTACCGTGAGCGACATTCCGCCCGACCTGCACTACACCTCCGAACACGAGTGGGTTCGCCGCAGCGGGGACGCCACGGCACGGATCGGGATCACCGATTTCGCGCAGGCGGCGTTGGGGGATGTCGTTTTCGTCCAATTGCCGGAAGTCGGCACCGAACTGACCGCGGGGGAGTCCTTCGGCGAGGTGGAGTCGACGAAATCGGTGTCGGACCTCTACGCCCCGGTCTCGGGCAAAGTGTCCGCGGTCAACGGCGATCTGGACAGCAGCCCGCAACTGGTCAATTCGGACCCCTACGGTGCCGGTTGGCTGCTGGAGGTTCAGGTCTCGGACGTCGCCGCGTTGGAGTCGGCGATTTCGGGGTTACTCGACGCCGAGGCGTACCGCGGCACGCTGACCGAATGACGATTGCTAATCTGCCTGCCAGCCGTGCGCGGCGGCCCAGGTTCGCGGCGCGGCGAGCTCGATCCTGGGGTGTCGCTCCCGATCGACGGGACATCTCCGCAGGCGCTCCCGATCCCCGGTGGTGCGCACATCGTCGAGCGGTGCGCGGTACGGTCGACACGTCAGGACGAGCGGGCAGTGACGAGCAGTGCGGGGCGAAGAAGAAGCGAGTGGGTGACCGGCCCGAGCGGCCCGGTCAGATAACGCCACAGCGGCCAGTGAGGAGCAGCGCGTGACGGACATGGACTCTGATATGGGAAAAGGAAAAGACCAGACTTCTGACGAAATCACCGTGGAGACGACCTCCGTCTTCCGGGCCGACTTCCTCAGCGAGTTGGACGCCTCCGCCCAGGCGGGGGGCGAGAGCACGGTGTCCGGGGTGGAGGGTCTCCCGGCGGGCTCGGCATTGCTGGTCGTCAAACGGGGACCGAACGCCGGGTCCCGCTTCCTGCTCGACCAGCCGATCACGTCCGCCGGCCGGCATCCCGACAGCGACATCTTCCTCGATGACGTCACCGTCAGTCGCCGCCACGCTGAATTCCGGCTGGAGAACAACGAATTCCACGTCGTGGACGTCGGCAGCCTCAACGGGACGTACGTCAACCGCGAGCCCGTCGATTCGGCGGTGCTGGCGAACGGTGACGAGGTGCAGATCGGGAAATTCCGCCTGGTGTTTCTGACCGGTCCCAAGCAAGGCGACGGCGGTCGAGGTTCTTCGGGCTAGTGAGCGCGCCCGATAGCCCGGCTCCGGCCGGGATGTCGATCGGGGCGGTCCTGGACCTGCTGAGGCCGGACTTTCCCGACGTCACGGTCTCCAAGATCAGATTCTTGGAGGCCGAGGGGCTGGTGACACCCCAGCGCGCCGCGTCGGGATACCGCAGGTTCACCGCCTACGACTGCGCGCGGTTGCGGTTCATCCTGACCGCCCAGCGCGACCACTACCTACCCCTGAAGGTGATCAGGGCGCAACTGGATGCCCAGCCCGACGGCGAGCTGCCCCCCATCGGATCGCCCTACGGTGCCCCGCGGTTGGTGTCGGTGACCGGCGCCGAGGAGGGCGCCGGACCCGACGCGGCGGCAGTGGCTCCCACGCGGGTGCGGCTGAATCGAGAGGACCTCCTGGAGCGTTCGGGGGTCGGCGATGACCTGTTGACTGCGCTCCTGAAAGCCGGGGTGGTCACCACCGGCCCCGGCGGCTTCTTCGACGAACACGCCGTCGTGATCCTGCAGTGCGCGAAGGCGCTGTCCGAATACGGTGTCGAGCCGCGGCATTTGCGGGCCTTTCGCTCCGCCGCCGACCGGCAATCCGACCTGATCGCCCAGATCGCCGGCCCGGTGGTCAAGGCCGGTAAGGCCGGCGCCCGCGACCGCGCCGACGATCTGGCGCGTGAGGTCGCGGCGCTCGCTATTACGTTGCACACATCGTTGATCAAGTCCGCCGTTCGCGGCGTTCTGCGCCGCTGAGGACTAGACTTCAAGCGAAACTTGGTGTTCGACCGCGGCGTCGCGCCGAGTACGGGTTGTGGACGGCGGCAGGTGCGGAGGTCAGAACCAATGGGCGAAGTTCGTGTTGTCGGCATTCGTGTGGAGCAACCGCAAAACCAGCCGGTGCTGTTGCTTCGCGAGGCCAACGGCGATCGGTATCTACCGATCTGGATTGGCCAGTCGGAGGCTGCGGCCATCGCGCTGGAGCAGCAGGGGGTGGAACCACCCCGCCCGCTGACGCATGACCTCATCAGGGATGTGATTGCGGCGCTTGGGCATTCGCTGAAAGAAGTACGGATAGTCGATCTGCAGGAAGGCACCTTCTACGCCGACTTGGTGTTCGACCACAACATCACCGTGTCGGCGCGTCCGTCGGACTCGGTGGCCATAGCGCTGCGGGTCGGCGTTCCGATCTACGTGGAGGAGGCTGTGCTCGCCCAGGCGGGTTTGCTCATCCCCGACGAGAGCGACGAGGACGCCGGCACCGCTGTCCGCGAGGACGAGGTGGAGAAGTTCAAGGAGTTCCTCGACAGCGTGTCCCCCGACGATTTCAAGGCGACCTGACCCGCCGGCGTCGGTCGCCCGGTGATCTCGGGGGCGCACCAGGCCCGGGGGTGCCGGCACGGGTGACTGCCACCCCCGGGGAGGTCACGGATGTGTCTCGACTGGCTGCGATCTCGACACGCCTGGCGGATAGCGCGGCCACTCACCGTTGCGGCGGCCATACTTTGAGGACCACATGGGGGAGGGCCGGACAGGGCCCGGAGGCTATCGAACAGCGTAAGCTCTCTAGCACTCGGGCCTGAGCAAGTCTGGCTGCCGGTGCAGCCAGAGACGAAGCTAGTACGAGAGCGCGATCGGCGAGAGGAAGCACCGTGAGCGAGCAGCCACGTCAAGAACAGCTGGATCTGGCCGACCGCGCGGACGCCGCGAGCGTGGGGGACCAGAGCGTGACGGGGCCCTACGAGCCCGTGCAGCCCGGACTGTTCCCCGACGACTCGGTGCCCGACGCGCTCGTGGGTTACCGCGGGCCGAGTGCCTGCCAGATCGCCGGCATCACCTACCGCCAGCTCGACTACTGGGCGCGGACGTCGCTCGTCGTCCCGTCGATCCGCGGCGCGGCCGGCTCGGGCAGTCAGCGTCTCTACTCGTTCAAGGACATTCTGGTTCTCAAGATCGTCAAGCGGCTGCTCGACACCGGCATCTCGTTGCACAACATCCGGGTCGCGGTCGACCATCTGCGCCAGCGCGGCGTCGAGGACCTGGCCAACATCACCCTGTTCTCCGACGGCACCACCGTCTACGAGTGCACCTCGGCCGAAGATGTGGTCGACCTGCTCCAGGGCGGCCAGGGCGTGTTCGGCATCGCGGTGTCCGGTGCGATGCGCGAGCTGACCGGTGTCATCGCCGACTTCCCCGGCGAGCGCGCCGACGGCGGCGAATTCATCGCCGCCCCCGAAGACGAACTCGCCTCCCGGCGCAAGCACCGCGACCGCAAGATCGGTTAGCCGCTTCTTTGCCCCGCGGGAGTGCGCGACTGCACACGCCCGCCGGCGGGTCGCCCTACCGGCGCACGCGCTCGCAGCGGGGTCACATGCCCGAGTAAACTCGATGCCGCGTCGCACTCGGGCGGGAGAGTTTCGTGACCGCCAGTCACGGCCGCCGAAGGAGCAAGACCTCTCCGCCAACCTCTCAGGCACCCGGACCGCGCGAGTTTTACGACGTCTCTGGAAAGCGGTGCGGGCCTCGACCGGTCCGCACCCGCCGATGGGGAAAGGCGCTGTGAGCATCAGCGGCGCCGAATCTCTCAGGCGCCTGGCGAACGGGCGGAGACAGAGGGAGAGGGCCGCACTCCTCTGCTTCTGTTGCTTCTGTTCTCTTCCGTTGCCCTGCTCTCTTGGCAGGCCGTCCAGTCAGGAGTTCGCCAGTGCCGGACCACTCACCTTTCGCGCCACGCCACATCGGCCCCGACGGCCCGGCTGTCGACGCCATGCTCGCGGTCATCGGTGTCGGCTCGCTCGACGAGTTGGCCGCCCGGGCCGTACCGGACCGCATCCTCGACAAGCTCACCGACAGCGGCGCCGCGCCCGGGCTCGATGGATTGCCGCCGCCGGCCGGAGAGGCCGAGGTGCTGGCGGAGCTGCGGGCACTGGCCGAGGCGAACACCGTCGCCGTGTCGATGATCGGGCAGGGCTACTACGACACGCTTACGCCATCGGTGTTGGTGCGCAACATCATGGAGAACCCGGCGTGGTACACGGCCTACACGCCGTATCAGCCCGAGATCAGTCAGGGCCGCTTGGAGGCGCTGCTGAACTTCCAGACGATGGTCGCCGACCTCACCGGGCTCGAGATCGCCAACGCGTCGATGCTCGACGAGGCCACCGCAGCCGCCGAGGCGATGACGCTGATGCACCGCGCGGCCCGGGGCGCGTCGAACCGGCTGGCCGTCGACGTCGACGTCTTCACCCAGACCGCCGCCGTGCTGGCCACGCGGGCCCGGCCGCTGGGCATCGAGATCGTCACCGCCGACCTGCGCGAGGGGCTGCCCGACGGCGAGTTCTTCGGGTGCGTAACCCAACTGCCCGGTGCCAGCGGCCGGATCACCGACTGGGCCGCCCTGGCGGCGCAAGCCCATGATCGCGGGGCGCTGGTCGCCGTCGGCGCCGACCTGCTGGCGTGCACGCTGATCACCCCGCCCGGCGAGATCGGCGCCGACGTGGCGTTCGGCAGCAGCCAACGGTTCGGCGTCCCAATGGGGTTCGGCGGACCCCATGCCGGGTATCTCGCGGTGCACGCCCGGCACGTGCGCCAGCTGCCGGGCCGGCTGGTCGGGGTGTCCGTCGACGACGACGGCAACCCGGCGTACCGGCTGGCGCTGCAGACACGCGAGCAACACATCCGCCGCGACAAGGCGACGAGTAACATCTGTACCGCGCAGGTGCTGCTGGCGGTGATGGCCGCCATGTACGCCGCCTACCACGGCGCCGAGGGGCTGACCGCGATCGCCCGCCGGGTGCACGGATACGCCGAGGCGATCGCCGGCGCACTGGGCGATGCGACGGTGCACGACAAGTTCTTCGACACCGTCCTGGCCCGGGTGCCCGGACGCGCGGACGCCGTCGTCGCCGCGGCGAAGGCCAAGAGCATCAACCTGTGGCGCGTCGACGCCGACCACGTGTCGGTGGCCTGCGACGAAGCCACCACGGACGAACACGTGGCCGCGGTGCTCGAGGCTTTCGAGGTGTCACCCGCCGAACCGGTCCGCGCCGACATCGCCTCCCGCAGTTCGAGGTTCCTGACCCACCCGGTGTTCACGCGGTACCGCACCGAGACCGCGATGATGCGCTATCTGCGCCTGCTGGCGGACCAGGACATCGCCTTGGACCGCAGCATGATCCCGCTCGGGTCGTGCACGATGAAGCTCAACGCGGCGACCGAGATGGAGCCGATCACCTGGCCCGAATTCGCGCGCCAGCATCCGTTCGCCCCGGCCTCCGACACCCCCGGCCTGCGTCGCCTGATCGCCGACCTGCAGGGCTGGCTGGTGGGAATCACCGGCTACGACGCGGTCTCGCTGCAACCCAATGCCGGCTCGCAGGGCGAGTACGCCGGCTTGCTGGCGATCCGCGACTACCACGCCAGCCGGGGCGAACCGCACCGCGACGTCTGCCTGATCCCGTCCAGCGCGCACGGCACCAACGCCGCATCGGCGGCGCTGGCCGGCATGCGGGTGGTTGTGGTGGCCTGCCGCGACGAGGGTGGTCAGGCCGGCGACGTCGACCTGGGCGACCTGCGCGCCAAGGTGGCCGAGCACGCCGACCGGCTGGCGGCGTTGATGATCACCTACCCCTCCACGCACGGGGTCTACGAGCATGACATCGCCGACATCTGCGCGGCCGTGCACGACGCCGGCGGGCAGGTCTACATCGACGGCGCCAACCTCAACGCACTCGTCGGGCTGGCCCGGCCGGGCCGGTTCGGCGGCGACATCAGCCACCTCAACCTGCACAAGACGTTCTGCATCCCGCACGGCGGCGGGGGTCCGGGAGTCGGGCCGGTGGCGGCACGGTCCCATCTCGCGCCGTTCCTACCGGGCCACCCGTTCGCCCCCGAGCTGCCCGGGGGGCAGCCGGTGGCGTCGGCGCCGTACGGCTCGGCCTCGATCCTGCCGATCACCTGGGCCTACATCAGGATGATGGGCGCGCCGGGGCTGCGTGCGGCTTCGCTGACCGCAATCGCCTCGGCCAACTACATCGCCCGGCGTCTCGACAAGTACTTCCCGGTGCTCTACACCGGCGAGAACGGCATGGTCGCCCACGAGTGCGTCCTCGACCTGCGGGGCATCACCAAGGCGACCGGCGTGACCGTCGACGACGTCGCGAAGCGGCTGGCCGACTACGGTTTTCACGCGCCCACGATGAGCTTCCCGGTGGCCGGCACGCTGATGGTGGAGCCCACCGAGAGTGAGACCCTGACCGAAGTCGACGCGTTCTGCGACGCGATGATCGCCATCCGTCACGAGATCGACCGGGTCGGCTCGGGGGAGTGGCCGGTCGACGACAATCCGCTGCGGGGCGCACCGCACACAGCCGAGTGCCTGCTGGTGGCCGACTGGGATCACCCCTACACCCGGGCGGAGGCCGCCTACCCTCTCGGCAAGAACTTCCGGCCCAAGGTGTGGCCACCGGTGCGCCGCGTCAACGGCGCCTACGGTGACCGCAACCTGGTCTGCTCGCGCCCGGCGGTGGAGCCGTTGGCGTAGTGCCGGCGGCGAAGCCGGCCCGGCTCAGCTCAGGAAGGCGTTGACCGCGGCGGCGAGGCCGGGGGAGGCTGACGTCGCCAGGTTCTGGTAGCCGCCACCGCTGAGCCGGGCCACGGCTTCCCATGTGTCCCGGTCCGGGTCGGCGCCGAAGTCGATGACGTTGACCGCGATCGGCTTGGCCGGGTCGGCGCTGGTTCGGATGAAGTTCTGCAGCCCCGCGCCGTCCAGTGTCTGGTCGGTGTGCGGCCCGGCGGTGATGACCAGGATGGAGTTCGCGTGGCCGGTGCGGTAGTTGGCCTGCCTCTCCTGGTAGAGCATGCGCAGCGTGGTGAACGACACGGCACCGCCCGGCGAGGAGTACTGCGTGTCCAGCGCGGCGATCAGCGCCGCCGCCCGCGGCTGGCCGTTGACCGGGTCGGACAGCGGCCCGGTCGTCACCTCGGCGCGGCCCTCCTGGCCGTCGAAGGTCCACAGCCCCAGGACATCCGAGGGCGGCAGCGACTTGATCTTGCCCTCCAGCGCCGCGATGACGTTCGCCAACCGGGTCCTGCCGCCGTCGTCGGTGGGCATCGACTGGTCGAGCATGATCGTCGCGGCCAGCCCGGTGGGCGGCGCGGCCATCGCCTCGGCCAGCGTTGCGCGCAGCCCGTCGTCACCCACGGACAGGGCGGCGGGCAGCGCGGGGAAGCCCGTCACCGGGCTGCCCGGCGGTGTGACGCCATTGACCCGGAACCCCGCCTCCGCCAGCTTCCGGAGCTGCTCGGGTTTGTGCATGAAGTGGGCGAACTCGCTGCCCGCGGCGACCTGCTCCTGCGTCAGCCACTCACCGCTGAGCAGCACCGTGGGATAGTCGGCGACCGGCGGCGGCCCGGGTGGCAGCCAGGCGCCCAGCTTGTTTTTCGCATCCGGCAGTGACCGGCCGCGCTGGAACACCTGCTGTTCGGTGGTGATCACCGCGTGCACCGGTGCCGATGCGATGTCACCGGCGTTGAGCAGCGTGTTCATCGCCTCCTCTGCGGAGCCGGCCGCCGGCTTGGGCTGGGCGCGAAGCAGGGTGCGGACCGCGCCGATCCCCTGGGTGGCCGGGGCGCCGGCGGGCGCCGACGCGACTGCGACCGCCTCCCCGGCCAGGAACGAGGCGTCACCGTTGCCGCCGGTCGGCAACGCCAGCCGCAACGACCCCCAGCCCGGCAGGCCCAGTCCGGCCAGGGCGTTCGGGTCGGCCTGCAGGCCGGGCAGCGCGGCCCAGTTCCGGTTGCCCAGCGCGCGTTCGAGTTCAGGGCGGACGGCGACCACCACCGGCGACGTGACCAGCGACCGGCTGTTGCTGATCGCCTTGGGTCCGGCGGCCGCGGCGAGCCGCGCCACGGACACCGAACTGCCCGGTAACCACAATGCCGGCCGCTCGCCCAACTCGGCGGGCCACTGGCCGATGAAGCCGCCGAGGACGGCATCGGCGTCGGCCGCCTTGACCTTCACCACCATGCAGTGATCGCCGACCGGACCCGCCGAGGAGTTGTAGGTCTCCGCGAGCTGCCGCACCGGGTCCGCGATCGACGGGTCGACGATGACCGCGACGTCCTCCTGGCCGCCCACGCAGCGCACCGCGGCGCGGTGTGCGCGGCTGGACAACGCGTCGCCGAAGAAAGTCCACAGGATCACCGTGCCGACCACCAGGATGACGGCCACGAGCGCGACGATCACGCCGATGCTGACGCCCCGGCGCCCCCCGGCACTACGGTGGCCGCCGCGCCAGTCGCCGCGGCCCCGGCGCCCGCCCCCGAACAGCATTGCCGGGCCGCGCGGCCCGCGGCCCTCCTCATCCGCCGGGCGCGGGGCGAACCCCGGGTCCTCGTCGGAGACTCCGTTCCCGCCGGTGTCGTCGTCCGGCGTCTCATCGCCGGGCTCGCGCGGCGGGAACTCCGGGTGGCCCGGGTCGTCCCACCGGTCGGTCGTCCTCGGCCCGTCTGGCTCCAACCCGTCGCCGTCGGACTCACCGGAGGGCACGGCGACGGGCTCGTCGGGGTCGGGCCTGCTGTGCTTACCCATACCGGCGTCCGCCGCCTTTCCGTTGACTGGTCAGGTGAACCTGGTTCATCGCATGCGATACCCGGTCTCGGGCAACGGCGATTCTATTGCGCGCCGCGGGCCTTGAATTCCCGCCGGCGCCGATGCAGGATCGGCTCCGTGTAGCCGTTGGGCTGCTGCGCGCCCAACAAGATCAGGTCCTGGGCGGCCAGGAACGCGATGCTGTCGTCGAAGTTGGGCGCCATCGGCCGGTAGGCATTGTCGCCGGCGTTCTGCTGGTCGACCATCGGCGCCATCCGCTCCAGCCCGGCCCGGACGTCCTCACTGGTGATGATGCCGTGGCGCAGCCAGTTCGCCAGCAGCTGGCTTGAGATGCGCAGGGTGGCGCGGTCCTCCATGAGGTCCACGTTGTGGA
>CAYVQQ010000009.1:0-10260 GCA_964453085.1 uncultured Mycobacterium sp. | reverse complement strand
GGGCACCTTCGAGGATCCGATTCCCTGGTCGATCCAGCGCACCACGTAGCCGAGGATGCTCTGGCAGTTGTTGTCCACTTCCTCGCGGATCTCCTCGGGAACCCAGGCGAGGTCCTTGGCCAGCGGAACGGTCAGCAGCTGGTCGACGGTGGCACGCCGCTTGCCGGCCAGTTCCTGCTGCACCGCCGCCACGTCGACCCGGTGGTAGTGCATCGCGTGCAGCGTCGCCGCCGTCGGCGACGGCACCCAGGCGGTGCTGGCGCCGGCGCGGGGCTGGGCGATCTTCTGCTCGACCATGTCGGCCATGAGCTCCGTCATCGTCCACATGCCCTTGCCGATCTGGGCGTGACCCCGGAAGCCCGCCGCCAGGCCGACATCGACGTTGTTGTCCTCGTAGGCCAGGATCCACGGCTGGCTCTTCATGGCGCTCTTGCGCACCAGGGGGCCGGCCTCCATCGACGTGTGGATCTCATCGCCGGTGCGGTCCAGGAAGCCGGTGTTGATGAACACGACCCGGTCGGCGACGGCCTTCACGCACGCCTTCAGGTTCAGGGTCGTGCGCCGCTCCTCGTCCATCACGCCGACCTTGATGGTCTTCTGCGGCAGCCCGAGCACCTCCTCGACCCGGCTGAACAGCTCGGCGGTGAACGCGACCTCGTCGGGTCCGTGCATCTTGGGCTTGACGATGTAGACCGAGCCGGTGCGGCTGTTGACCAGCGGACCGTTGGAGTCGCCCGCCTTCAACCCGTGGATGGCGCACAGCCCGGTGAACAGCGCGTCCTGGATGCCCTCGAAGACCGCGGGGCCGTCGGCCCCGTCGACGTCGAGGACGATCGCGTCGTTGGTCATCAGATGACCGACGTTGCGCACGAACATCAGGCTGCGCCCCGGCAGGACGAGCTCGCCGCCGTCGGGGGTGGTGTAACTGCGGTTCTGGTTGAGGACGCGGGTGAAGGTCCTGCCGTCCTTGCTGACCTCGGCGGCCAGGTCGCCCTTGTTCAGGCCCAGCCAGTTACGGTAGGCGCCGACCTTGTCCTCGGCGTCGACGGCGGCCACGGCGTCCTCGAAGTCGATGATGGTGGTGACTGCCGACTCCAGCACCACGTCCTTGATGCCGGCTGCGTCGGTCTTGCCGATCGGCGACTGCGGGTCGATCTGGATCTCGGCGTGCAATCCGTTGTTGACCAGCAGCACCGACCAGTTGGGGGAGCTGAGTTCGCCGCTGTATCCGACGAACTTCGCCGGCTCGGCCAACCCGGTGGACTCCGATCCGAGGTCGATCCGCAGCCGGCCGTCGGCGATGCTGAGACCCGTCGCGTCCGTCCACGAGCCCGACGCCAGCGGCGCCACCTCGTCGAGGAACCTGCGCACGTAGGCGATCACCTTGTCGCCACGGACCTTGTTGTAGCTGCTGCCCCGCGCCGCGCCATCGCTGTCCGGGATGACGTCGGTGCCGTACAGGGCGTCGTAGAGGGAACCCCAGCGGGCGTTGGCCGCGTTGAGCGCGAACCGGGCGTTGGTCACCGGGACCACCAGCTGCGGGCCGGCCGTCGTGGTGATCTCGGGGTCGACATCGGCGGTGGTGATGGTGAAGTCGTCGGGCTCCGGCAGCAGGTAGCCGATCTCGGTGAGGAACTCGCGGTAGGCGTCCGGGTCGAGGGGCTGGATGACGCGCTGCCGGTGCCACCTGTCGATCTGGGCCTGCAACTCGTCGCGGCGGTCGAGCAGCTCCTGGTTCCGCGGGCTGAGATCGGTGACGATCTTGTCGGCACCCGCCCAGAAGCTGTCCTGGTCGATGTCGGTGCCCGGCAGAGCCTCCTCGTTCACGAAGTCGTAGAGCACCCGGGCGACCCGCAAGTGCCCCACCGACACGCGATCAGTCATTTCTCTCCTCCGTGACGGGCCTGGTCACAGCTCTGGCCCCTCCGCTGGCGATGGCGTCAGCCTACCGACGCGCAAGCCGGACGATCGTGCTCCGGCAGACCCGCGGCAGCAGGTCACGCCCCGTTGGCCGGTTCACCGGCGACACCACGGCGGGCGCCGAGCACCGCGCGGCGGCAATGTGTGCGCCGCTGCGCGGACAGCTCGATCCTCCAGCAGGCCTCTTTACCGGCGGCCGAAGCGATCATACGGGTCGGGGCTGGTCACCGCGCTTACCACTCCCACCGCGCCGGTCCGGTGCCGCCACAGCTTCCCGCCGGTGGCTAGGCCTCGTTCATGGCGCCGACCAGGTCTTCGACCAGATCTTCCATGGCCACCATCCCGACCACCTGGTCCGCGCTGGGGCCGTCACCGGTGACCAGGGCCAGGTGGCTGTTGTCGCGGCGCATCCGCGACAGGGCGTCGGCCAGCGGCAACGAGGTGGGCACCCGTGGCAGCGGCCGCACCACCGCCAGGTCGATCACGGCATCGGGATCGCCGCCGAGGGTCAGCACGTCCTTGATGTGCAGGTAGCCGACGAAGTGGCCGTCGGGACCGGTGACCGGGTAGCGGGAATATCCGGTCTCGGCCAGGGCTTGTTCGACGCTACCGACGGTGGGCCCGGCGCTCGGGGCGGCCACCGGCACCGACCGGATCGCGGTCAGTGGAACGACCACGTCCCCGACCACCCGGGTGCGAACCTGCAGCGCCCGGGTCAGGCGGCTGTGCTCCTCGGGATTCAGCAGACCTTCCGAGACCGACTCGGCGATCATCTCGTTGAGTTCCGCGGTGCTGACCGCGATCTCGAGTTCGGTCTTCGGCTCGACGCCCACCATCCGCAGGACGGCGTTGGCGCAGCGGTTGTAGAACGCGATGAACGGCCGGGCGATCCGTATGTAGGCCAGGTAGGGCGGGACCAACAGCATGGCCGTGCGTTCCGGTCCGGCCAGCGCGATGTTCTTCGGCACCATCTCGCCGAGCAGCACGTGCAGTGTCACCACGATCGCCAGCGCGACGGCGAACGACAGGGTGTGCAGCAACGCCGGGGCCAGACCGGTCAGCCCGAAGCCCGTCGCCAGCAGGTCGGACACCGCCGACTCGCCGATCCGGCCGAGTAGCAGCGAGGCGGCCGCGACGCCCAGCTGGGCGCCGGCCAGCATCGACGACAGCTGCTCCACCGCGCGGATCACCACGACCGCCCGGGTCCTGCCCTGCTCGACCAGTGCCTCGAGGCGGTCGCGGCGCGCTGAGATCAGCGAGAACTCCGCGCCGACGAAGAAGGCGTTCACCCCGATCAGCAGGATCGCCAGCAGCAATTTCATCATGTCGTTCATCGGCGTCCCCGCTCGGCGGGGCCGCCGTGGCCGTCCAGTTCGGTCAGCTCGAGCTGGTCGATGCGGTGCCCGTCCATCCGGACCACCGTCGCCTGCCAGCGGCCCGGCGCCACCAGCAGCCCGTCGGAGTCCAGCGACATCAGCTCCACGGTCTCGCCGGGGGTCGGGATATGACCGAGCTCGCGCAGCACCAGCCCGCCGATCGTTTCGTAGGGTCCCTCAGGCCCGCGATAGCCGGTGGCGGTCGCGACCTCGTCGATGCGCAGCAGGCCGGCCACCCGCCAGCCGCGACCGGCCGTCGTCACGTCCGGGGTCGCGTCGTCGTGCTCGTCGCGGACGTCGCCGACGATCTCCTCGACCAGGTCTTCCAGGGTGACCATCCCCGCGGTGCCGCCGTACTCGTCGACGACCATCGCGGTCTGCAGGTCACTGGTGCGGACCTGCGCCATCACCGCGTCGCCGTCCAGCGTCGACGGCACCACCGGCACCGGCCGGGCCAGCGCGGACAACGATGTGCGCGCACGGTCGGCGGGCGGGATCGCGAACACCTGCTTGACGTGCACGATGCCGACCGTCTCGTCGAGGTCGCCGTCGACGACGGGGAAGCGGGAGAACCCGGACTCGGCGGCCGCCACGATCAGCTCGGCGACGCTGTCACCGGTTTGTAGGGCCACGATCTTCGATCGTGGCGTCATCAGTTCCTCGGCGGTGCGGGTGCCGAACTGCAGCGATCGCCGCACCAGCGACGCGGTGGCCGGGTCCAGGGCGCCGCTGCGCGCCGAGGCGCGCACCAGCGACACCAACTCCTGCGGCGAGCGCGCCGAGCGCAGGTCCTCGGCCGGTTCGATGCCCAGCTCGCGGACGATCCAGTTGGCCGCGCCGTTGGTCAGCCGGATGGCGGGGGTGAGTAGCAGCGAGAACAGCAACTGCACGCCCACGACGGCGCGTGCGGTCGCCAGCGGGCGGGCCACCGCGAGGTACTTGGGCACCAGCTCGCCGAAGACCATCGACACCGACGTCACGACAACCATCACCAGAAACGCCATGACCGCGTCGCTCACCGCAGCGGGCACCCCGAGCGCGTCCAGCCACGGGTGCGGCAGGTCGGCGAGCATGGACTCGGTCAGATAGCCCGCCACCAACGTCGTCATCGAGATGCCCAGCTGTGCGCCCGAGAGCTGGAACGACAGCTTGCTCTGGGCTCGCTGGATGAAGCGGTCGCGGCGCGCCCCGCCGCGGATGTTTGCTTCGACGGTACTGCGGTCCAGCGTCGTCAGGGAGAACTCGGCCGCGACGAACACCGCGTTGGCGACGATCAACACGGCGATGGCCAGCGCGCCGACCAGGCTGACGGTGAGGTTCACGGTGTTCCCGGGAACGTCGCGGGGGGCCGCTTCACCCGCTGGTAAGCGGCCCGAAGGCGTGCCTGCGGCACGTCATCCCCTTCGCTCGGTGCCACGCAGCCGTTTGCTGCGGGCGGGAATCACAGGAACTGTCATGGTAACGAAAGTTCCGTCCCGCCCGGAACGACCGGGTCACCAGCCGCGTGGCAGGGGATGACCCTCGGCGAACCCCGCGGCCGACTGCACGCCGACGACGGCCCGTTCGTGCAGCTCGGCCAGGTTGGCGGCTCCGACGTAGGTGCAGGCGCTGCGGACGCCCGAGGTGATGTGGTCGATCAGGTCCTCGACGCCGCCGCGGGCGGGATCCAGCCCCATCTGCGAGGTCGAGATGCCCTCCTCGAACAACGCCTTGCGGGCCCGATCGAAGGCCGTATCGGCCCCGCTGCGGGCGACCACCGCCCGCTTGGACGCCATCCCGTAGCTCTCCTTGTAGGGCTGGTTATCGCGGTCGCGCATCAGGTCGCCGGGCGATTCGTAGGTACCGGCGAACCACGAGCCGATCATGACGTTGGACGCGCCGGCGGCCAGCGCCAGCGCGACGTCGCGCGGGTGGCGGATCCCGCCGTCGGCCCAGACGTGGCCGCCCAGCGCCCTGGCGGCGGCGGCGCATTCGACCACTGCGGAGAACTGCGGCCGGCCCACCCCGGTCATCATGCGGGTGGTGCACATCGCGCCCGGCCCGACGCCGACCTTGACGATGTCGGCGCCGGCCTCGATCAGGTCCCGGGTCCCCTCCGCCGAGACCACGTTGCCCGCCACCAGAGGTAGACCCAGGCCCTGCCCGGCGACCGCCGCGATCGCCTCGAGCGTCTTGACCTGATGCCCGTGCGCGGTGTCGATGACCAACACGTCGACCTCCGCCTCGGCCAGCGAACGGGCGCGCGCCCCGACGTCGCCGCTGATGCCGACGGCGGCACCGATGCGCAGCCTCCCGCGCGCGTCGGTGGCCGGGGTGTAGAGACCGGCGCGGATCGCGCCGGTGCGGGTCAGCACTCCCGCCAGCGTGCCGTCCGCGTTGGTCACCACGGCGACCCCGATCGGGGCGTGCTCGAGCAGGTCGAAGACCTTGCGCATGTCGGTGCCGGCCGGGACGGTGGCGAAGTCGTTGACGGCCACGTCGCGCACCCTGGTGAAGCGGTCCACGCCGATGCAGGACGCTTCGCTCACCACGCCGATGGGACGGCCCTCGAACACCACGACCGCGACACCGTGTGCGCGCTTGTGGATCAGCGCCACCGCGTCGGACACCGAGTCGTCGGGTCCGAGTGCGACGGGGGTGTCGAGCACCAGATCACGGCTTTTGACGAACTGCACGGTTTGCTGCACCGCCGGGATCGGCAGGTCCTGGGGAAGGATCACCAGGCCGCCGCGCCGTGCGACCGTCTCGGCCATCCGCCGCCCGGCAACCGCGGTCATGTTGGCGACCACGACGGGGATCGTGGTGCCCGACCCGTCCCGGGTGGACAGGTCGACGTCGAAGCGCGACGCCACCTCCGAGCGGCTCGGAACGATGAAGACGTCGTCGTAGGTCAGGTCGTACCCGGGGCGGTGCCCGTCCAGAAACCTCATCGTGACCGCTCCAACTCGCCACACCCCCGTGCCCGGTTCCGCACCGGCTAGGCGGGCACCTCCGTGCGGTCGCCGCTCCACAGCGTATGGAACTGGCCGGGCTCGTCGATCCGTCCGTAGGTGTGGGCGCCGAAGTAGTCGCGCAGGCCCTGGGTCAGCGCGGCCGGCAGGCGCTCGGTGCGCAGCGCGTCGTAGTACGACAGCGCCGAGGAGAAACCCGGAATCGGGATACCCAGTTGGGTGGCGCTCACCACGACGCGGCGCCAGCCGTTGATTGCCGCCTCGATCGCGCTGCGGAAGTAGGGGGCCACGATCAGGGTGGGCAGGTCGGGCTCTTCGTCGAACGCCTCCTTGATGCGGTTGAGGAACTTCGCCCGGATGATGCAGCCGCCACGCCAGATGGTCGCCAGGTCGCCGGGGGTGATGCCCCAGTGGTATTCGGCGCTGCCGGCCTGGATCTGGTTGAAGCCCTGCGCGTAGGCGATGATCTTCGACGCGTACAGGGCGCGGCGTACATCCTCGGTGAACTGCTTCGCTTCCCCGGATTTCGAGCTCGGTTTGGCGCCCAGGTCGCCTGAGGCCATCCCGATGGTGGCCGCGCGCTGGGTCGTCGACCCCGACAGCGCCCGGGCGAACACCGCCTCGGCGATGCCGGTGACCGGGACCCCGAGATCCAGCGCCGACTTCACCGTCCAGCGCCCGGTGCCCTTCTGCTCGGCCTCGTCCACGATGACGTCGACGAGCGGCTTGCCGGTCTTGGCGTCGGTCTGGCGCAACACCTGCGCGGTGATCTCGACCAGGAAGCTGTCCAGGTCGCCGGAGTTCCACTCGTCGAAGACGTCGGCGATCTCCACGGCGGTCTTGCCGAGCCCGTCGCGCAGCAGCTGGTAGGCCTCGCCGATCAGCTGCATGTCGGAGTACTCGATACCGTTGTGCACCATTTTGACGAAGTGGCCGGCGCCGTCGGGCCCGATGTGGGTGCAGCACGGGACGCCGTCGACGTGCGCGGAGATTTCCTCGAGGAGCGGGCCCAGCGACTTGTACGACTCGGCCGGACCGCCCGGCATGATCGACGGGCCGTTGAGCGCGCCCTCCTCGCCGCCGGAGATGCCGGCGCCGACAAAGTGCAGGCCCCGCTCACGCATGGCCTTCTCGCGGCGGATGGTGTCGGTGTAGAGGGCGTTGCCCCCGTCGATGATGATGTCGCCTTCGTCCATGGCGTCGGCGAGTTCGTTGATGACCGAATCGGTCGGCTCGCCGGCCTTGACCATGATGAGCACCCGGCGCGGCCTCTCCAGCGCGTCGAGGAACTCCGCGATGGTCTCCGAGCGCACGAATTTGCCCTCGTCGCCGTGCTCTTTGAGCAGTGCGTCGGTCTTGGCGACGGTCCGGTTGTGCAGCGCCACCGTGTAGCCGTGCCGCGCGAAGTTGCGCGCGATGTTGGAACCCATGACGGCCAGGCCGGTGACGCCGATCTGCGCGGTACCAGTCTTGGAATTCGGCTCGGAATCTGACGAACTCATGTCTTCGCGCCTCTCAGTCTGGAGAACTTCCGTGGCAAGTCTTTCCGAAACACTCTGGCACAGCGCAGTTGCGCCACGACGGGGGGTTTGGCTTTCGGCCGCGTTATGGAGCGAACAGCCGCTGCAGTTCGGTGAGCCACGGCACAGCCAGCGCGACGGTGGGAACCACCAGGATGGCCGCCGCGGCCAGGTAGGCGACCGCCGCCAGGGTCAGGCTGTTGCCCCGCCCCGCCAGCCGGCGCACCCGCAGCACCGTGCTGGGGCCGCCGACGGCCAGGGCGCCCGAGGGTGCCCACCCCGATGCGCAGGCGACCAGAGCCCGGGCCAGGGGCGTGCGTCCGGCGACGCGCACGGCGGCGTCGTCGGCCAGCAGTTCGACGAGCAGCTCCACCGCGCGCAGCGCGCTGGAGCTCCGCACCAGCCGGGGAAAGGCGGCGTGCACCGCCGTGAACGCCTCGAGTACCAGGTCGTGGCGGGCCCGCAGGTGCGCGCGCTCGTGGGTGAGGACGGCCGCCACCTCGTCACCGGTGAGCGCGGCCAACGCCCCTTCGCTGACGACCACACGGCTGCGCATTCCCGGCAGGCAGTAGGCCAGCGGCTGAGCTACTCCGAGCACGCGCAGGTCACGGGTGCGTGCGCACGGCTGCAGGTGGGCGGTGTCGTGGTCGACGCCGACCAGGTCGACCACCATGCGGTGGTGCGCCCGCCGGCGCCGGTTGGCGATCACGACGCGCACCACGGCGACCGTCAACCGGACGCCCACCAGCACGGTCAGCGCGAAGGCGGCGACGCACGCCGTCCACAGCGGCCAGCCCAGTTTGCTCTCCGCCTCGATGATGCCGGTGGTGGGGCGCCCGTCGGGACCGGGCATGAGCAGTCGGCTGGCGATCGCGATGCCCGCGCTGAAGGTGGAGAGGACCGCGGCCAGGGCGACGGCCTGCCACAACGTCATCGCAGCGCGCGGGGCGCGTAACGGCCATGTCGCGCGTGCCAGGACGGTCGGGGCCGGACCGACCATCAGCGCAGCAACAACAGTGAAGGCCAGCGCGGACACGCTGCCAGTCTCCCTCAGGCGTCCGCGGACGCGCCAGCGGGTGGCATGGTGCGCTGATGGGCCTCCAAGTTGGCGAGCGCGCGCCGCAGGGCCTGCGCCTCGTCCGCGCCGACGCGCTCGACGAAATGGACGAGCGCGGCCTGCCGGTCCCCGGAGTCCTCGGCTTGCGCCAGCGCGTCGACCATCAGCCCGGCGACCAGTTCGTCACGGCCATGCACGGCCGCGTACCGGTGCGCCCGGTCGTCGCGGATCTGTGATACCAGGTTCTTCTTTGCCAGCCGCTGCAGCACGGTCATCACCGTCGTGTATGCGAGGTCGCGGCGGATCGACAACGCCTCGTGGACTTGGCGCACGGTCTGGGGTTGCGATGTGGACCACAGGTGGTCCATCACGGCGCGCTCCAGTTCCCCCAACCTGGTCAGCTTGGCCATAGTTTGCTCATCTCCTCAGAGGGTGAAGAACAAGCCTACTCCGTCTTACTACTGGCCGTCGTACGGAAAATCGGCCGAGCCGCTCGCCGGGGCTTGCACAATTAGGCCAGCCTAGCCTAGTCTGAGGGTGATCGAGCGACGACGGACCGCGACGGAGTCCTGAGGGCTGCAGTGACCCCCGGTCTACTCGATCGGTGAGCCCCGTGCCCCGGCGCACGGGGCTCACCCGTGTCCACCGGGCTTCGGCACCGGCTGCCGTGTGCGCCGATGGTGTAGACACTTGAGGACATGCAACCATCAGAAGCGGTCGGCCCCGGCGACGCCTCGGAGCTCACCGCGCCGTTCGATACCGTGCTGGGCCTGCGCTACACCGAACTCGGCCCGGACGGCGCCCGGGCGCAACTGGAGGTCACACCGAAGCTGCTGCAGCCGATGGGTCTCGTGCACGGCGGCGTCTATTGCTCGATGATCGAGAGCATGGCCAGCGTGGCGGCCTACAGCTGGCTTGCCACCCGGGGCGGCGGGAATGTCGTCGGGGTCAACAACAACACCGATTTCCTGCATTCCATCGGCTCGGGAACCGTGTACGGCAGGGCCGAGCCGATCCATCGGGGCCGCCGTCAGCAGCTGTGGCTGGTCACGATCACCGACGCGGCCGACCGGGTTGTGGCGCGGGGCCAGGTGCGGCTGCAGAACCTCGAGCCGGCGGCGGACACGGGCTGAACGGCGCGCGGGGTGCCGGCGGCGGCGTGGCAGGATCACCGGATATGCGCCTGACGCCGCACGAGCAGGACCGCCTGTTGTTGTCGTACGCCGCCGAGCTGGCCCGCCGCCGCCGGGCACGGGGACTGCGGCTCAACCATCCCGAGTCGGTCGCGATCATCAGCGACCACATCCTCGAAGGCGCCCGCGACGGCCGCACAGTGGCCGAGCTGATGGCCAGCGGGTGCCAGGTCCTGACGCGCGACGACGTGATGGACGGCGTACCGGAGATGATCGATGAGGTGCACGTGGAGGCGACGTTCC
>CAYVQQ010000008.1:18625-28274 GCA_964453085.1 uncultured Mycobacterium sp. | reverse complement strand
GGGTACCGTCGTGCGCTTCGACGGCGCCGTCCCGTTCGTGAACCTGCAAGTCTCCCACGACCCGGGCCAGGTCTGGGTGCTGGTCTTCGCGATCACGATGATGGCCGGTCTGGTGGTGTCGCTGCTGGTTCGCCGGCGCCGGGTGTGGGTGCGGTTGACGCCCGCCGGCGAAACCGCCCCGGGTACGGTGAAGGTCGAAATGGGCGGGTTGGCCCGCACCGACAACTCCGGTTGGGGCGATGAGTTCGAGCGGCTCACCGAGCGGCTGCTGGCCGGCCTCGGGGATTGCGACGCCGCGTCTCCCGCGTCGGTAAGGAGTCCTAAGGTGGACGTCTCGTGAACACCGTGCACGTCAACATCGCCCTGGCGCGCGACTCGGACTGGGCATTCACCTCGGCCGTGGTGGCTCTGGTCGTCGCGCTGCTGCTGCTCGCCGTCGAGCTGGCCTACGCCGGCGGCCGGCGCGTGGACCGCCGCGAGCGGGTGCTGGCGGGCGCCGTCGGCGCCGACAGCGCCATTCCCGGCATCGTGGACGACGTCCCCCGGCGGCCGTTCGACGAACGCATCGGGCGGGCCGGGCTTGCGGTGCTGTACCTGGGCATCGGGCTGCTGCTGGCGTGCGTCGTACTGCGCGGTCTGGCCACCCTGCGGCCTCCGTGGGGCAACATGTACGAGTTCATCAACCTGACGTGCCTGTGCGGCCTGCTCGCCGGCGCCGTCGTGCTGCACCGCCCGCAGTACCGCCCGCTGTGGGTCTTTTTGCTGGTGCCGATCCTGATCCTGCTGACGGTGTCGGGACGCTGGCTCTACACCAATGCCGCGCCGGTGATGCCCGCGCTGCAGTCCTACTGGCTGCCCATCCACGTGTCGGTGGTCAGCCTCGGGTCCGGGGTGTTCATGGTCGCCGGTATCGCCAGCGTCCTGTTCCTGTTGCGGACGTCGCGGCTGGGGGACCCCGAGAGCCCGGGCGCTGAGGGCACCCTGGCCCGGCTCGTGCGGCGGTTCCCGGATGCGCAGACGCTGGACCGCATCGCCTACCGCACCACGATCTTCGCCTTCCCGGTGTTCGGCTTCGGCGTGATCTTCGGCGCCATCTGGGCCGAGGAGGCTTGGGGCAGGTACTGGGGATGGGACCCCAAGGAGACGGTGTCGTTCGTCGCGTGGGTGGTGTACGCGGCCTACCTGCACGCCCGGTCGACCGCGGGCTGGCGGGACCGGAAGGCTGCCTGGATCAACGTCGTGGGGTTCGTGGCGATGGTCTTCAACCTGTTCTTCGTCAACCTGGTCACCGTGGGTCTGCACTCGTACGCGGGCGTGGGTTGACCGGATTCTTGGACGCAAGCCTCGGACCTTGGTCCGGGGTGAGGCCGTCCCGCATGGCGCCGGGCGCAGCCCGGCGTTCACAGAGCGCGCGTGCTTGCCTGTCGGTGTCGGACCCAGCGGCTATGCTTGACGTGGGTTCGCAGGGCAGGACATCGCCCGGGGCCGGGATCCAGGAAGTACCAACTCGCGAGGCCGCCGGCAATGCAGGTTGTGGCGCCCGCAAGGGACAGAGCGAGTCGGCCCGAACCGCCTCCAGCGGGCGGCCTACGGCGGCGCGGCTTGCCGCGCCGAGACGGCCGGATGCTGCGCGGAATCCTCCGACTTCAGTCGGGGGAGATGTCACAATTGGGTTTGGGCCGATGGTGGGCGCCCGACCCGAATAACCCGAACCAGGGGGAGTGCGCGTGTCCGAGGAGCCGACGACCGGCGTGGAATCGCCCGATCAGCCGACCAGGCAGTTGACCCCGCAGGGGCCCGGCGACCAGCAAGCCGGCCCGCCGTCGGGGCCGGGCGGTGACGCGCCGACCCGAGCCTTCACCGGGTTCCGCACCGAGCGGCGGTCTTCCGGCTTGGCCGGGCAAGGCGGGATGCCGCCGGGGATGCCCGGGTGGGAACACACCCCGCCCACCGGGATGACCCGGGTCGATCCCACGGCGTACGGCGCCTACTACACAGGGCCTGCGGGGTCCGCGGAAAGCCACCCGCTGCCGGCCCCGCGCCGGCCCGAGCCGCTGCCGCACACCCCGTATCCGGAGCTGTCCACCAGCATGCTGTTGCGCCCAGTGAAGCCGCCGCCCAGCGAGGGCTGGCGCCGGTTGCTTTTCGTGCTGTCCAACGGGCTGATCAACGTGGGCGAGAGCGCCCGCGCCACCCGCTACAACAACCTGGTGGCCCAGGTGAACCGGCCACTGCGGGGCTGTTACCGGATCGCGTTGCTGTCGCTGAAGGGCGGGGTGGGCAAGACCACGATCGCCGCGACGCTGGGGGCGACGTTCGCCGAGATCCGCGGCGACCGGGTGGTGGCCGTCGACGCCAACCCCGACCGCGGCACCCTGAGCCAGAAGGTCCCGCTGGAGACGGCGGCGACGGTGCGCGAGTTGCTGCACGACGCCGGGAGCATCGAGCGCTACAGCGACGTCCGCCGCTACACCTCGAAGGGGCCGAGCGGGCTGGAAGTGCTGGCCTCGGAGACCGACCCCGCCGTGTCGGAGGCGTTCAGCGCCGCCGACTACGACCGCACCCTGGACGTGCTGGAGCGGTTCTACGGTCTGGTGCTCACCGACTGCGGCACCGGACTGCTGCACTCGGCGATGTCGTCGGTGCTGAACAAAGCCGACGTCCTGATCGTCGTCAGCTCGGGATCCATCGACGGCGCGCGCAGCGCCTCGGCGACGCTGGACTGGCTGGACGCCCACGGCCACGAGGACCTGGTCCGCGACTCGATCGCGGTGATCAATGCGGTGCGCCCGCGTACGGGCAAGGTCGACATGAACAAGGTGGTCGACCACTTCGCCCGTCGCTGCCGCGCCGTGCGGACCGTGCCGTTCGACCCGCATCTCGAGGAGGGCGCGGAGATCAGCCTGGACCGGTTGCGGCGGGGGACACGCGAGGCGTTCGTCGAGCTGGCGGCCGTCGTCGCCGAAGGCTTCGGTGGCGACCAGCGCAACCTGGGGCTGCGCTGAGCCGTTCAGCGAGGATTATTGTCCCCGTGGCCCAGTCGGCGGAGGAAGTCCGGATCGTCGTCGGGACCGACGACGCGACTCTTCGGGCGGTTGTTCTGCGACCGCGCCGCGCGCCAGCCGATGTAGATCAGAGTTCCCAGGATCAGGACGACGAGCAGGTAGAGCACTCAACACCTCCTGCGGCGAATATACTCGCGTCGTAGGCTCGTCCCGTGGGAGTAGAGCGCGCCGACAAGACCACCACCGATGACCTTGACGCGACCGAAGATCGCGGCGGGGGCGCGTTGGGTAACGTCCTGCTCTATGCGGCGGCACGGTTGCTGCTCGCGGCCGTGCTCACCGGGGTGATCTACGGCACCGCGCGGTTGCTGGGGGTTGCCCAGTTCCCGGTCATCGTGGCCGTGCTCTTCGCGTTGATCATCGCGATGCCGCTGGGCATCTGGGTGTTCAGCCCGCTGCGGCGGCGCGCGACCGCCGCGATCGCGGCCGCCGGGGAACGTCGCCGCCGGGAGCGACAACGACTGCAGGCCCGGCTGCGCGGTGAGGACTTGGCTGACGGCGACGACTGAGCCAGACTGAACCGGCCTGCACCGATTGAACCCGCGGCGACGCGTGACGGCCGCTGGCTCACATCCAAGCCCCGGGTCCACGCCTGATCAGCGTGCCAGCGCCAGAGCCGGCGCCACCGCGAACGCCCAAACTGTCATCGCCAGGCCGGTGTCACGCAGCACCGGGATCAACTCGGGGCCGCCGCGGCCGGCCCGCACCGGGCCGGCGGCCCGCAGCGCCAGCGGCGTGGCCGCCAGCCCGGCGGCACACCAGGGTGTCGCAGCCGTCAACACCAGGGTCAGCGCCCCGGCGGTCACCAGCAGTGCCTGATACAGCGCGCGGGTGCGGGTGTCGCCGAGCCGCACCGCCAAGGTGATCTTGTGCGACCGCACGTCGGTGGGGATGTCGCGCAGATTGTTGGCCACCAGCACCGACGACGACAACGCCCCCGTCGCCACCGCCAGCACCATTCCTACCCAGTCCACCCGCAGCGCCTGGGTGTACTCGGTGCCCAGCACGGCGACCAGGCCGAAGAACACGAACACCGCGACCTCGCCGAAGCCGGCGTAGCCATAGGGTTTCGACCCGCCGGTGTAGAGCCAGGCCCCCGCGATGCAGGCAGCGCCGACCGCGACCAGCCACGGCGCGCTGAGCAACGCCAGCGTGACACCCGCCGCAGCGGCCACCGTCAGGCTGGCCACCGCAGCGGCCAGCACCGCGCGCGGCGCCGCCAGCCGTGACCCGACCAGCCGCATCGGACCGGCCCGGTCGTCGTCGGTGCCGCGGACGCCGTCGGAGTAGTCGTTGGCGTAATTGACACCGACCGTCAGCGCGACTGCGACGGCCAGCGCCAGCACCGCCTTCCACCACACCGCGGCGTGCAGCCACGCCGCGGCGCCGGTGCCCGCGACGACGGGCGCCACGGCGTTGGGCAACGTCCGCGGCCGAGCACCGGAGATCCACTGCCGGAGACTGGCCACCGAAACATCCTGCAACATCCCGCGACACGCGCGCCGGGGGCCATGCACCAGAATGGGCGGATGCTCGGGGTCATCGGCGGCAGCGGCTTCTACACGTTTTTCGAACCCGACGTTCGCACCGTCACCGTGGACACCCCCTACGGCCGGCCCAGCGCCCCGGTCACGATCGGCAGCGTCGCCGGGCACGAGGTCGCCTTCCTGCCCCGCCACGGCACGGCCCACGAATACTCGGCGCACACCGTGCCGTACCGGGCGAACATGTGGGCGCTGCGCAAACTCGGGGTGCGGCGGGTGTTCGGCCCGTGCGCAGTCGGCAGTCTCGATCCGGCCAACGGCCCGGGCACAGTCGTCGTGCCCGACCAGCTGGTCGACCGCACGACCGGCCGCGCCGACACCTATTTCGACTCCGGCGGCGTCCACGTCGACTTCGCCGATCCGTACTGCCCCACCCTGCGCGCCGCGGTCACCGGCCTGCCCGACGTGGTCGACGGCGGCACCCTGGTGGTGATCCAGGGTCCGCGGTTCTCGACGCGGGCCGAGAGCCGGTGGTTCGCCTCGGCCGGGTTCGGCCTGGTCAACATGACCGGCTACCCGGAGTCGGTGCTCGCGCGTGAACTAGAAATATGTTATGCGACAATAGCTTTGGTAACCGATCTGGATGCCGGCGCCGAGGCGGGGGAAGGTGTGAAGACCACCGAGGTGTTCGCGCAGTTCCAACGCAACGTCGAGTCGTTCAAGAAGCTGGTGCGCGAGGCGATCGCCCGGGTGTCTCTGGAACGCACCTGCACGCACTGCCTGCCACACACCGGCGTCACGCTGCCCGTCGAACTTCCGTGAGGGTGTTGCTGACCGGTGCGGCCGGTTTCATCGGGTCGCGGGTGGGCGCGGCGCTGCGGGCAGCGGGACACGACGTGGTGGGCGTCGACATCCTGCTCCCGGCCGCGCACGGCCCGGACGCGGTGTTGCCGCCCGGGTGTCACCGGGTTGACGTCCGTGACGCCGAGGCGCTGGCCCCGCTGCTGGTCGGGGCCGGCGTGGACGCCGCCGACGCGCCCGCCTACGGAGGCCACAACGACCTGGCGACCGCGGTGCTGCTCGCGCAGATGTTCGCGGCCGGGGTGCGCCGACTGGTGCTCGCGTCGTCGATGGTGGTGTACGGGCAGGGCCGCTACCACTGCCACGAACACGGATTCGTCGAACCGCTGCCGCGCCGGCGCGTCGACCTCGATGCCGGGGTCTTCGAGCACCGCTGCCCGCTCGGCGGCGAGGAGCTGCGGTGGTGCCTCGTCGACGAGGACTCCGCCCTGCGGCCCCGCAGCCTGTATGCCGCCAGCAAGACCGCGCAGGAACACTACGCACTGGCCTGGGCGGAGGCGACGGGCGGATCGGTGGTGGCGTTGCGCTACCACAACGTCTACGGCCCCGGGATGCCTCGCGACACCCCGTATTCCGGGGTGGCGGCCATCTTCCGGTCTTCCCTGGAAAAGGGTGAACCGCCAAGGGTTTTCGAGGACGGCGGCCAGATGCGTGACTTCGTCCACGTCGACGACGTGGCCGCCGCCAACGTGGCCGCGGCGGCACGCGACCGTGGCGGGTTCCTCGCGGTCAACGTGTGTTCGGGGTGGCCGATCTCCATCATGGAGGTGGCGGCGGCGCTCTGCGATGCGCGCGACGGTTCGCTGTCGCCGGTGGTCACCGGCCGGTACCGCAGCGGCGACGTGCGCCATATCGTCGCCGACCCGGCGCGGGCCGCCCGGGCGCTGGGCTTCCGGGCGGCCATCGAGCCGCGAAAAGGGCTGCGCGACTTCGCTTTCGCACCTCTGCGCGGCTAGGTCGTCCGAGGAGCCCCGACTACCTGGTGTCGTGCGGGGCCCGGAAGATCCTGGGTTTCGACACGGGAATCCGCCCCGTCGCCGAGTCGTCACCCCGGAAGATCCGTGGCCCGGTTTGCGGGATCACGACGGTGGGATGGTCCGCGTCGGCGCCCGGGGCGCCGGTGGGGATGCGGGTTGTCGGGGCTGCCGAGGGCGGGCCGGGCCGGGGTACCCGCACGCGCGTGGTCGGGGGCGCTGACTGGCGGCGGGCACCGTCCGGGGTGGCAGGCCTGACGTGGCGGTTCTGGTCCCGGCGGCGGCCGGCGATGATCGACGCGGTCAGGATGCACAGGGACAGCCCGCACAGCGTCACGTCGAAGACGCTGGTGATCTGCTGGGCGAGGTCGTTGCCGTACACCGGGTTCTGTGCGGTGGCATTGGGCGGTTCCTGGAACCGGGGTGCCAGCGCGACGCCCAGTACGACGCGGGAGACGCTCAGCGTGGCGACGAGCCCGCACAGCGACGACACCAGCCTCGCCGAGACCGCGTCGTTGGCCAGATTGATGCGCAACCACAGCGCCAGAGCTGCGGTGACCAGGTCGAAGCCGGCCAGCACCATGCTGTCGTAGCGGGAGAACGGGTAGTTCAGGCTGACCGCGACCGTAAGGTCGGTGACCCGCATGGCCATCGACCCCAGGCACCAGACGGCGATCAGCAGCAGGCCGTTGCGGGCCGTCGCCCGCCAGGTCACCTCGGCGGCGCGGGTGGCCCGGTGGTCTGCGAAGGTTCGCGGCGCGAACAGCGCCGCGGCCGCAGCCCACGCCAGGTAGCCTTCGAAGCCCACCCCCGCCGTCGAGGTGTTCTGGGCGATGCCGTGGAACGCGTCGATGTCGCGGCCTACGGGCAGGATCCACACCAGGACGCCGGCGACCAGCGCCGACACCCCGAGCGCCACGGTGGCCAGTCGGGAGGCCTTGGTGGTGCGGACCAGCCACGTGGATGCGACGAGGACGGCGACCAGCGCCACCACTCCGTACACCACGGCGCTCGCGATGACCGCGACGTTCTGCTTGCCGAACCCCGAGCCGCCCAGCGCGTACTTCACCCGCCAGTACAAGTTGAGCCCGAAACTCAGCGTCGCCCCGAGCATCGATGCGTAGCCGAGGACCCGGACGGGGGGGATCCTGCCGTCCACCGGGTAGGTGCTCGCGGGTTGCGCGCCCAACAGCGCGCCGGCGACACCGACCCACGCCCCTGGACCGACGCCACCCGGCACCTGTACGGTGCCGGCGAAACGGACCGTCTCGAAGACGTCGAACACGACGAACGCCAGCACCAGCAGCAGGTAGGGCGTGTTGAGCCCCACGCGCAGCCGTGCCGCCACGGCGGGGCGGGACGCCACGGGGCGCAGTCGCGTCACGCCCAGCGACAGCAGCGACAACAACGTCACCGCGAGCAGCACGGCGAACGCGGGGCCGCTGGTGCCGGGGATGCCGAGCCCGAAATACACGTTCCACGGCAGCAGCGGCGCGACGACGAGCAGGGCGGTGGTCGCCAGGTCGCGGACGGTCGTCCACCTGCGGGGCGGTCCCGGCGCGGCCGCGGCGCCCGCCCCGGCCCGGTGCGCGGCGGCCGTGGGAATGCGCTGCGGCCGCCCGCCGATGGGGCCGGTCGGCGCGTCTTCGCTGCTCTGGCTCACGAGGCTCCCCGGGTCTGAAGAACGGTCACCGCCGGCGCGGGTTCGGTGGTGCAGCCGGTGTACACCCCGGCGGGCCGACTGCGTTGCTGGCTTGCGACCATAGTCTCCGTTCGGACGCCGCGGCGGCGGCTCCCCGCGGGTGTCGTTGCGCGGCGACCGTGCCGTCGTTCGCCGACGAGGCTGCACTGGTGGGCGAGCCGGTACTGCCGACGGTATCGCAGTGTAGTGATGCCGGGACATTGCTGGCTGCGGGGCCGCCAGCCGAGGGAGAGCCGGGATGGACGTCGTTTTGGGGGTTGCGGTCACAGGCCCCGTTGCCCGCCTGGTCCTGCTGGCGCCCGGCGAGGCCAACGACGTGATCGACCGGTCCGTCCTCGACCTCGAGGACAATCCGGTCGGGCAGCTGACCGAGACCGTCGTCGGCACGAACCGGCTCTTGGCCGACGAGAATCACCGCCTGGTCGGCACCCGGTTGTGCTGGACGGATCATCCCGGGGCCGAGCAGCTGCGGCAGGCGCTGGAAGAATCCGGTGTCGCCAATGTCGCGGTGCTCTCGGAGACACAGGCGGTGGCGGCCCTGATGCGGGCGGCCGGGCGGCCCGGCGCCGCGCTGGTGGTCGACGACGAGGCGGCGACGCTGTCGCTGGTAGGCGTCGGCTCCGGTGACGTGGACGCGCCGCCGACCCTGCTGGCATCGAGCCCGCTGGCCGGCGGCGACGCCACGGCGATGTTCGACACGCTGATGGCCAGGCTGGGCGAGCATCCCGGGGCTCGCGGCGAGGTCTACCTGGTCGGCGCCTCAGATCGCGCCGCCTCCGACCTGACCCGGATCGCCGGCCAGCTGGGCGAGGCCGCGATCGCGGTGCAGATTCCCGATGATCCGGCGTTCGCCCTGGCCCGGGGTGCGGCGCTGACGGCGGTCCCGGCTGTCGGCGCATCGGATGCCACGCGGCTGGCGGCGGCGCTGACGGGCGACGAAACGGCGATGCTGCCGGGCGGTGATGCGACCGCCCTGGCGCCCGCTGTCGATTCGGGCGCGGAGGAACAGCAGCTGGCCTACTCGATGGTCGGTGACTCCGAGCTGCTTCCCGCGCTCGACGAGTATGCCGACGAGTTTGCCGACGACGGTGCTCCCGCCGGCCGGGCGCCGCTGAACCGGCGTGCGCTGCTGATCGGCAACGCCGTCATCGCCTTCGCGGTCATCGGGTTCGCGTCCTTGGCCGTGGCGGTGGCGATCGCGGTGCGGCCCACCGCCAGCCAGCAGCCTGTGATGGGGCACCAGAACGCCGCGCCCGGCAAGTTCATGCCGTTGTTGCCGACGCAGCAGCAGGCCCCGGTGCCGCCGCCACCTCCGGACCGGCCCGACGCGGGATTCCAGGGCGGCACGATCCCGGCCCCGCCAAGCGGCGGAGCGATCCCGCGGCCGGCTCCGCCACCGGCAGTGGGCGGCGTGCCGGGCGGCCCGGGCGTCGTGCCCAACCCGCTGCCGAATGTGCCGATTCCCGTTCCGCTACCGATCCCGATCCCGATCCCGGGCTGGCAGCCGCCGTACCCGAACCCGCCATACAGCCCGCCGACCACGCAACCCGCCCCGGCGACGAC
>CAYVQQ010000008.1:0-18525 GCA_964453085.1 uncultured Mycobacterium sp. | reverse complement strand
GTCGAGCCCGGCGACGACGTCGAATCCGCCCACGACGTCGAGCCCGGCGACGACGTCGAGCCCGCCCACGACGTCGAGCCCGGCGACGACGTCGAATCCGCCCACGACGTCGAGCCCGGCGACGACGACCGACGGCCCGCCGAGCACGACGGTGGCGCCGGTAACCCCCACCGCGCCGTCGACGATGCCGACGTACACGCAGCCCCAGACCCAAGCGCCCCAGACCCAAGCGCCCCAGACCCAAGCGCCCCAGACCCGGGCGCCCCAGACTCAAGCGCCCCAGACCCGGGCGCCCCAGACTCAAGCGCCCCAGACTCGGGCGCCCCAGCCGACGGTGCCGAAACCGCAGACCCCGCAGAACCCGGGCGGCGCCGGCGGCGGACATCACGGCTTCGGGTTCTAAAAGCGGTCGCCCGTGCGGGAGCTTGACGCGCAGGTCACGGTGGTGCTGCCCTGCCTCGACGAGGAGGCGTCGCTGCCGGCCGTGCTGGCGGCCATCCCCGACGGGTACCGGGCGCTGGTCGTCGACAACAACAGCACCGACGACACCGCCGCCGTCGCGCGCCGCCACGGAGCCCGAGTGGTCGCCGAGCCCCGACCCGGATACGGCTCCGCGGTGCACGCGGGGGTGGTCGCCGCAACGACCCCGATCGTGGCGGTCATCGACGCCGACGGCTCGTTGGACCCCGGTGACCTGCCGCGGCTGGTCGCCGCGCTCGACGACGCCGACCTGGTGATCGGCCGGCGGCGTCCCGTGGCGGGGCTGCACTGGCCGTGGGTCGCGCGGCTGGGCACCGTGGTGATGAGCTGGCGGTTGCGCACCCGTCACGGTCTGCCCGTGCACGACATCGCTCCGATGCGGGTGGTGCGGCGCCAGGCGCTGCTGGAACTGGGGGTCACCGACCGGCGTTCCGGCTATCCGCTGGAGTTGTTGGTCCGTGCCGCGGCCGCCGGCTGGCGCGTGGTCGAACTGGACGTCGCCTACGGTCCCCGAATCGGCGGCAGGTCCAAGGTCAGCGGGTCGCTGCGGGGCAGCATCGTCGCGATCCTGGACTTCTGGAAGGTGATCTCGTGACAGTGCTGCCGGTGACGTTGCTGGTTGTCGCCAAGGCGCCGGAGCCCGGCCTGGCCAAGACGCGGCTGGCGACGACGGTCGGCGATCGGGTCGCCGCCGACATCGCTGCGGCCGCGCTGCTGGACACGCTGGATGCCGTGGCCGCCACGCCGGTGGCCGCCCGGATCGTCGCGCTCACCGGCGACCTGGACGCCGCCGCGGCGGGTGCCGAGATCCGTCGGCGACTGGACTCGTTCATCGTGATCGCGCAGCGCGGCGACGAATTCGGCGACCGCCTCGCCAACGCCCACGCCGACAGCGCGGACGGGTACCCGGTGCTGCAGATCGGGATGGACACCCCGCAGGTGACCGCCGCGTTGTTGGCCGGTTGTGCGCAACGGCTGCTCGAAGCGCCGGCCGTCCTCGGCCCTGCCTATGACGGCGGCTGGTGGGCGCTCGGGGTGGCGACGCCGGCGATGGCCGAATGCCTGCGCGCCGTCCCGATGTCGCAACCCGACACCGGGCGGCTCACCCTGAATGCCTTGCGCGCCGACGGAATCGACGTCACCACGGTGGAACGCCTCGCCGACTTCGACGTCGTCGGCGACGTCGCCGCGGTGCGCGCGGCGTGCGCAGCCGAGAGCCGCTTCGCGCGGGTCACCCGCGCGGCCGGACTCTGACGACGAGGCCGCGTTTCCGGAAGCGGGTGGCGGGGAAATCAATTGTGGCGGCCCTGTGACGGCCGCGCAGAACGGAACCTCCGATGTCCCCGAGCACCGCCAACCACGTCGGCGCACTGGCCCTCGCCTTCGTGGTGCTCACCGGCGGCGCGTGGCTGCGCGGCGGCGCGGCGGCGGCCGACCCGAACCAGGACGCCCAGTTTCTGGCGCTACTCGAACGAGAACAGATCCCCGCACTCGAGGGCGTGCCGAGCCTGATCGCCACGGCGCACAAGATCTGCGGCAGGCTCGACCGCGGTGTGACGGTGGACGCCGTCGTCGACGACATGAAGGACCACGCCCTCACCGATCCGGCCGGGCACCGATTCCCCGACCGCCGCGTCATGACCACCATCACCCGGTTCATCACCGCGTCGGTGGAGGCCTACTGCCCGGGCGATCGCAGCAAGATCGCGCCTATCACGGCGTACGCCGCACCGGGACAGGGTCCGCCGGCGCATCCCGTCTCGCTGCGCACCCCGGAGCCTCCGGTGGGGGACCTCGCGCCCGACCCGCCGGAGATTCCGGCGCCGCCGCCGGACGTGCCGACCCTGGCGCCGCCGCCCCGGCCGACCGCGGTACCGCCGCCACCGAAACACTCGCCGTCGCCCCCGCCGCAACAGCAGCCGCCGCCGAACCAGCCACCGCCTTCCGCTGAGGGCCCGGAACCGGGCGGCGCCGGCGGCGGCGGTGCCGGCAGTGGCGGTGCCGGCGGAACCGAAGGCGGCGCGCCCGTGGAGCCGTCGCCGCCCATGCCGCCGGGCTGGGTCAGGCTCGCGCCCTGAGGCCGGTTCGACGCCTACCAGTTCGTGATGATGACGGTGTTCACGACCAGGGCACCGGCGGCGTTGACCGCCAGCCACACGCGATGCGACCGCACCGGCAGCAGCGCAGGCGCGGCGGTGAGCCAGACGGTGAACGGTAGCCAGATGCGTTCCACCTCGGCCTTGCTCAGTGTGGTCGCGTCCGCGACGACGATGGCGGCCAGCGCCCCCAGCAAAACCAGATGCAAACCGCAGCGGCGCCGCAGCGCGGCCGCGTCGAACACCCTGCTCAGCCCGGCCACGCTGCCCAGCCCGATCGCGCAGACGACGCACGCCAGGTTGGCCCACCACCAATAGGCGAACGGTCGGTCCTTGGCGATGCCCTGCCAATAGCGTTGCTGTACGAGGGTGTAGCCCTCGAACCAGGAGAACCCGGCGACGGCGAACACCGCCGCCACCGTCAGCGCCGCCACGACGGCGGCACCCAGGGCCCGCAGCGCCGCCGAACGGCCGGACGCCGACATCGACACCGCCAGCGCCGGCAGCCCCATCAACAACAGCCCGTAACTGAGGAACATCCCCCAGCCGAGCAGCAGGCCGGCGCCGGCCGCCGTGGCGGTGGGGAACCGGACCGTCCGGTGTGCCGCCAGGGCCAGCAGCGCGATACCCCACGCCGTGACACCGGCGAAGTAGCCGTCGGCCGAGACCGCCACCCAGACCGCCGTGGGAGCCACCGCGGCGAACGGCGCGGCCCGCCGTGCGGTCGGTTCGCCGGCCAGCGCGCGGACCGCGACCACCATCGCCGCCGTCGCGCTCGAACCCACCAGCAGGCACAGCAGGCCGGCCCAGGCGCCGCCGTGCAGGCCGATGCGGTCCAGCCACACGAACGTCAGCAACGCACCCGGCGGATGCCCCGAGACATGCGTCGTCCAGGAGTTCGGCTGGAAGTCGACGATCCGGCCGGCGAACGTGCGCAGTGTGGCCGGGACGTCGGTGATGCCGGGCACCTCGTGCAGGTACTCGTCCCGGGTGGTCAACCGACCCGCGAAGCCGCGCTGCCAACCGTCGATCATCGCCAGCGCGAACGCCCACGCGCACGCGGCGCCCCAAGCGCCCAGTATCAGCGTAGGCCACGAAAGCCGTTGTGCCACAGCGTGTCCCCACATCACCGCGGACGCGGCCAGCAGGATGGCCGGCCCGGTGCCCCAGCCGGCGTGGATCTCCCACGTCCCGAAGATCGGTGCCGCACCGGCATGCGTGGCGAACCGCTCCGGCCCGACGCCGAGCAGCGGCCTGACGCCGGTGTGCAGGCGCGGCAGCAGGAACGCGGCAGCCACCACGGCGACCCCGACCGCTGCCGCCGCCACCTCCCGGGCTGATCCCCGCGGCGCAGTCTTCACGCTCGGCAAGCCTATTGGCGCGGGGAGAACCGCCGCACCAGCGCCCGCCGGTCGATCTTGCCGATGCCGCGGCGCGGCAGCGCGTCGACGACGTGCAGTTCGCGTGGCGCGGCGGTGGAGTCCAGGGTCCGTGCCGCGTGCGCCCGTAGGGCTTCCAGTGTCGGCGGGGCGCCACGGTCGGCGGGCACCACCGCGGCGACGACCCGCTGGCCCAGCCGATCGTCGGGCAGGCCGAACACCGCGCACTCGCTCACGGCGGGGTGGGTGCCCAGCGCCGTCTCGACGGGCTGCGGCAGCACCGTCAGTCCGCCGGTGCTGATCGCGTCGTCGGCGCGGCCCAGGACGCTGAGCACACCCGCGTCGTCGAGGGCGCCTAGGTCCTCGGTGGAGAACCAGCCCGGCTCGGCGAACGGGTCGGGCACGATCGGGTTGCGGTAGCCGGTGGCCAGCGTCGCGCCTCCGATGACGACGCGCCCGTCGCCGTTCACCCGCACCCGGACACCCGCGAGCGGGACGCCGTCGTACACGCAGCCGCCCGCGGTCTCGCTCATCCCGTAGGTGCGCACCACCGTGACGCCGGCGGCCGCCGCGGCGTCCAGGACCCGCTGCGGTGCCGGACCGCCCCCGAGCAGCACGGCGTCGAGGTCGGTGAGCGCGGCCGTGGCCGCCGGGTCGGCGAGAGCCTTGGCCAGCTGGGCGGCGACCAGAGAAGTGTACCGGCGCCCGGAGCCCAGCCGCCCGATCGCGCCGGGCAGTGCGGCGGGTTCGAAGCCGGCGGAGACGTCGAGTTCGACGGGTTCCGCGCCCGCGAGCAGGCTGCGCACCAGTACCTGGATCCCGGCGATGTGATGCGGCGGCAGGGCCAGCAGCCAGCTGCCCGGACCCCCGAGCCGGTCATGGGTGGCCGATGCGCTGGCGCGCAGGGCGGCGGCGGTCAGCAGGGCCCCTTTGGGGGGGCCGGTGGTGCCCGACGTCGTCGCGACGAGCGCCACGTCGTCGTCGACGTCCTGGCCGACGCGCAATGCGCGCAGCACCTCCGGGTCGGGATCAGCCGGCACGGCCAGCAGCGCCGGTCCGCGTCCGGCCAGCGCCCGTTCCAGGGCGGGGAGTAGCACCGCGGCGGCGCGCCCCCCCGGCACGCCGAGCGCTCGCAGGACGGCTATGCGCGCTCTCCGCTGCTGTGCGCGTCATCGAACGGCCAGCCCCGTTCGGCCAGCCGCGCCCGCACCCGCTCGACGTCCTCCGGCGACGGCAGCTGGTCGGTGATCTGGGTGATCGCCACGCCGATGTCGATGTGGTCGAGCTCGTCGCGTTCGATCAGCGCATTGGCCACGGCGATGACCTCGTCGTTGCTCAGCCGGCGGGTGAGCAGGGCGAGCACCGCGAAGGTGTCGGTCGGCGGAACGCCCTCGGGGTATCCGGCGCGCAGCCAGGCCACGATTGAGCTGAGGAATCCGTTCACGGTGCAACCTGTTTCGCGCGTGGGCTCGGCTTCGCCGAAGAACCGGTTCCGATGCTACTTGGTCTTCGCTCCCAGGAACGGATACCCGGTGTGGTGGGCGATGAAATCCCGGGAGATGTAGGCCAGCGCGAACAGGATCACGACGACCACCACGGCGTAGATGCCCCAGGCGAGCGCGATCAGCGCCGGATTGCGGTGCACGGCGGCGCCACGGGCGCCGACGCCGTCCCCGGCGCCCATGGCCTGCAGTCGCAGGCCGAGGGCGAACAGCCCCGGCAGCGCGGCGCCGGCCAGCATACTGAACACGAGGATCTTCAGGGACGCCTCGTAGTTGAACCACTCGCTGAGGCCGCTCACGACATGTTCCCCGCACCGACGGTGGGGTCATCGGAGCCGGAGCGGGGCGGCACGCCGGCGTTCACCGGGGCCGCCGCCCCAGTCGGGGGTGGAATACCTTGCGCAGCATCCAGGCCCGCGGTCAGGCTGCCTTCCCATTCGGCGTTGACGTTCTTGTGGTTGACCTTGACCCTGCGTGAGCGCATGTAGATGACGGTCGAGACCGCGGCCAGCAGCGCGAAACCGATGATCGCGCCGGGGTATCCCCCGATGAGGTGGACGATCCAGTAGGTCACCGCGCCGACGAACCCGGCCAGCGGCAGGGTCACCAGCCAGGCGACCACCATCCGGCCGGCCACACCCCAGCGCACCTCGCCACCGGGTTTGCCCAGCCCGCTGCCCAGCACCGAACCGGTGCACACCTGCGTCGTCGACAGGGCGTAGCCGAAGTGCGCCGACAGCAGGATCACCGCCGCCGAGGACGACTCGGCGGCCATGCCCTGCGGCGACTGGATCTCGACCAGCCCCTTGCCCAGCGTGCGGATGATCCGCCAGCCGCCCAGGTAGGTGCCCGAGGCCATCGCGATCGCGCAGCACACGATGACCCACAGCGGCGGCATCGCGGAGGTGGCGCTGACCGATCCGTAGGAGATCAGCGCCAAGAAGATGATGCCCATGGTCTTCTGTGCGTCGTTGGTGCCGTGCGCCAGCGAAACCAGCGACGCCGAGCCCCACTGCCCGTACCGGAACCCGGCCTCGGTGCGGTCGGCCCGGACTCCGCGGGTGATCCGGTACACCAGCCACGTCGCGATCGCCCCCACCGCGATGGCCAGGATCGCGGCGACGACGGCGGGGACGAGCACCTTGGACACGATGCCCTTCCAGAGCACCCCGTGCCCACCCACCGCGGCGATCGTGGCGCCGACGATGCCGCCGACCAGCGCGTGCGAGGAACTCGACGGGATGCCGAGCAACCAGGTCGTCAGGTTCCAGACGATGCCGCCGACCAGGCCGGCGAACACCAGTTCCAGTGTGACGATGTGCCCGTCGATGAGGCCCTTGGCGATGGTGGCGGCGACGGCGGTGGATATGAAGGCGCCCACCAGGTTGAGCACCGCCGACAGCCCGACGGCAACCTTGGGGGCCAGGGCGCCACTGGCGATCGACGTCGCCATGGCGTTGCCGGTGTCGTGGAAGCCGTTCGTGAAGTCGAAGGCAAGTGCCGTGATCACGACAATGATCAAGAGGAACAAGTCTATGTTCACGGCGCCTGATTCTCGTAGTCGGAGGATTGCATTGTCGAATGGAGGAGGCCCGCAAACACGGGTGTACCGTGAGTCGTCGCCATAAGTTATGTCGTCGTTAACCCGCATCGGGGTTTCGTTCACCACGGGTGTCACGGCGAAGCGGGTGTTCAGGCGGGATTTCGACGAAGATCAGCGTGATGCCATCCGGGTCGGTCACGTGCATCTCGCGCAGGCCCCACGATTCCTGGCGCGCCTCGCGGGCAATCGTCACCCCGCGGCCCTGCAACTCGGCCTGGGTCTGCGCGAGATCACGGACCTGGAGCCACAGGGCGCCGGGAAACGGTCCCCGCGAGTGGTCCGGCGAGCCGAAGCCGGCCAGTTCGAGGAGCGACTGGCCGGCGAAAAACACCGTGCCGCCGCCGTATTCGCGGAAGATCGCCAGACCGATCTGGTCCCGGTAGAAGGTGAGCGACCGCTTGTAGTCCACCGGCCGGAGCAGCATCCGGCTGGCCAGGATCTCCATAGCGTTGTGTCTACCACGTCCGTGTCTGTGCGGGGACGGCCGTGGTCAGGTTCCGGGCGCGCGATCAGTTCCCGGCCGCGTGGTTGGGCAGGATGCTTTGCCGCTGCAGGAGGGCGTTCACCCAGCGGGGGCCGACGGTGTCGAGGGCCTTGGCCGCGATCGCCATCCGCGGCGCGATCCGCACCGGCCGGGTGCGCGCGGCGGTGATCATCCATCCGGCGGCCTCGGCCGACGTCAGCGCCGGGACGCCCTGGTAGGCCTTCGTCGGAGCGATCATCGGCGTGGCCACCAGCGGGTAGTACAGGGTCGTCGAGTGCACACCCCGATGACCCCACTCGGTCTCGACCACCCGGCTCACCATCGACAGCGCGGCCTTGGAGGCGGTGTACACCGCGAACAGTGGCGAGGCCTCCGACAGGACACCCCACGTCGAGACGTTGATGATATGGCCGTCGCCGCGCTCGAGCATCCCGGGCGCCAGCCCGCGGATCAGCCGCAGCGGCGCGTAGTAGTTGAGCACCATGGTCCGCTCGACGTCGTGCCAGCGCTCCAACGACTCGGCCAGCGGCCGGCGGATGGACCGGGCGGCGTTGTTGACCAGGATGTCGATCCCGCCGAGGCGCTCGTCGACGCCGGCGACCAGCGCGTCGACGGCGTCCATGTCCGAGACGTCGCACGGCATCGCCAGCGCGGTCCCGCCCGCGGCGGTGATCCGCTCGGCCACCGCGGACAGCAACTCCCGGCGGCGGGCGGCGACGACCACGGTGGCGCCGAGGCGGGCGAACTGTTCAGCCGCGGCCTCCCCGATGCCCGAGGACGCCCCGGTGATCAGGATGCGCTTGCCGGCCAGATCGATCGGCCTGATCGCGGGCCGGTTGAGCAGCACCTGCAGTGTGGCGGGCGGCCGCATGGTCGCCAGCACGAGCCGCTCGGTGAGGCGGCGCAGCGGGCTTCTACTCATCGTGGGGAGTTTAGGTGGCGCTCTTGGCTCCCCGCGGCCCGCTCAGAAGTAGCGCGGGAACGGGCTCCAGTCCGGCGGGCGCTTCTGCAGGAACGCGTCGCGGCCCTCGACCGCCTCGTCGGTCATGTACGCCAGCCGGGTGGCCTCACCGGCGAACAGCTGTTGGCCCACCAGGCCGTCGTCGAGCAGGTTGAACGCGAACTTCAGCATGCGCTGGGCCTGGGGCGACTTCGCGTTGATCTCGGCCGCCCACTGCGTGGCCACGCGTTCCAGGTCGGCGTGGTCGACGACCTCGTTGACCGCGCCCATGCGGTGCATCTGCTCGGCGGTGTAGGTGCGGCCCAGGAAGAAGATCTCGCGGGCGAACTTCTGCCCCACCTGCCGCGCCAGGTACGCGCTGCCGTAGCCGCCGTCGAAGCTGCCGACGTCGGCGTCGGTCTGCTTGAAGCGGGCGTGCTCGCGGCTGGCCAGGGTGAGGTCGCAGACCACGTGCAGGCTGTGTCCGCCGCCGGCGGCCCAGCCGTTGACCAGGCAGATGACCACCTTGGGCATGAACCGGATCAGCCGCTGCACCTCGAGGATGTGCAACCGGCCGGCGCGGGCGGCATCAATGGTGTCCGCCGTGTCGCCGCTGGCGTATTGGTAGCCGCTGCGGCCGCGGATGCGCTGGTCGCCGCCCGAGCAGAACGCCCAGCCGCCGTCCTTGGGGGAGGGGCCGTTTCCGGTCAGCAGCACGACGCCCACGTCGGGCGACATGCGGGCGTGGTCGAGCGCGCGGTACAGCTCGTCGACGGTGTGCGGCCGGAAGGCGTTGCGCACCTCGGGCCGGTTGAACGCCACCCGCACCGTGGCGTCGGTGACGTGGCGGTGGTAGGTGATGTCGGTCAGGTCGGCGAACCCGGCGTCGCTTTCCGAGACGGGCACCCACGCCTGTGGATCGAAAGGGTTGTCGCTCATAGCGGATCGAGCCGGAAGACGGCGCAGCGCCCGGCCAGCGCCGCGAATTCCTCGGGCCGCCCGTTTTGGACCAGCCCGGAGCGCTTCATGAAGCCGACACCGGTGGGCACCTTTTCGGGGAACGCCCGCAGCACCGGTTCGGCGTCCTCGGCGGGCAGTTCGGTCATCCGGACCCGCTCGCTGTGGCGGCCCCGCTCCAGGGTGGCCTCGCCCGCGGCCCGGGCGTTGCGGACCCAGTCGGCGCCGGGGAAGCCGCCGACGACGTAGCGCTTGCCGTCCAATGTCATCGGGGTGACCGGCGTCGAACGCGGGGCGCCGGTCTTGCGGCCCGGGACGGTCAGCACGACCGGGCTCTCCCCGCCGAAGCTCAGCCCGAGCCGTGACATCAGCACGAAGACCTTGTTCGCCGGCTTCAGCCAGCGGGGCGGCTTGCGGGCGTCTGCACCTGCCATGCCAGACACAGTAGTCAGGCGTTCGGCGTCGGGGTGACGGCGTCGAGATGGGCAACCGCGTCGGCGCTCAGCGTGACGGTCTACGGGTCGGGCTGGGCCAATATCCGCTCCCACCGCTCACGTCCCTGCGGCGTGAGGCCGACGCCGCGAACGTCGGGCCACTCCTCGATTTCTGCGATCGTCTGCTGACACCAGTCGATGAGGTTCCGGTAGAAATCGGCGATGAACGTCGAGACGGGTTCGACAAGGTGGAGCCGCTCCGGGAAAGGGCCGCCCGTGTGCAGCAGTTCATCGATGAGCGCCTTGCCCTTGGCGTGCAACGCACGCGCCTCGCGCGCAGTGGCGTCCAGTGACTCGCGCAGATCATCCAGGGTCGCAAGGTCTCCGAGGAACAGCCGCAGAAATCCTTCGGCTTCGATCACCGGTGCGGCGGGCGGGCTGTGAAACCATTCCTGAAGTGCCACAAGACCTTCGGGGGTGATGGTGTAAAGAGTGCGTTGCCGCCGGCCCCTCTCGACTATCTCGGCACCGGCGTGACCGCGCTCGACCAGCCGCTTCAGCTCCGCGTACAGGTGAGCCTCCGATCGCGGCCAAAAGAAGTGCACGCCGCGTTTGATCTGGGCGACGATCTCGTATGCCGTCCACGATCTGAGCCCGAGCAGGCCGAGAAGTGCGAAAGACGTGGTGGTCGGTCTGGAGGCCATCTGTTGACGATACTCAAGTTTGGAGTAGTTTAAAGGTCCATCCTGGAGTACGGAGGCGAACCGTGAACGAAACCGGTTACGTCGCACTGGTCGAGACCACCAGGGCCGAACTGAGGGATCGCATCGGGCGGGCGCGGGCGCGCTTCGACCGGTTGATCCGCACCGCCGACCCTCATGCGGAGGTGCCAGGTCTGGACTGGACCGTTGCACAGGTCGCCGCCCACATGCTCTGCGTCGCACGCCGCTATCAGACGGTCGCCGAGGGTCGGGACTTTCGTCGGGCCAGCTATGCGCGTGAGTTGGACGAGATCAACCGCGCAGAGCTCGATGCGCTGATGGCGCCGATTCCGGAAATCGCGGACCACCTCAACGAGCTTGCGCCTGTGATGGACTCACTGTTCGACGGCGGCTCGACCGACCGTGTGTACGCGCTCCATTGTGGCGCCTTGGCCGACGGCGTCACGATCCAGACGAACTGGCTGGGTGAGCTGGTGTTGCACGGGCGAGACGTCGCGCGAGCGATCGGTGCGCGGTGGGAGGTCGAGGAGCGCGACATGCTGCTCATCGCGCGGGGGTTGATGCAGTTGGGCGAGGGGCCGGGCTACCTGCGCGCGGGGTTGCCGGCCGGCACCGACGTCTGCGTTGCGCTGAAGGTTCCGCACGCCCGCCCATACGTGATCCACATTCACGATGGCGCCGCAGAAATGCGCGAGCGTCGTCCCGACGATCGCCCGGATGCTGTACTGCAGGCGTCCGCGTCGACGCTGTGCGACATGATCTACCAGCGCATCGGACCCATCACCGCCGTGCGGCAGGGGCTGACGATCGTCGGTGGGCGGCGGCCGTGGAAGGCGCTCAAGCTCCAGTCCTATTTGGAACGTCCCTGATTCGGTGCTGACCGCGATCCATCGATAGCATCCCTGCGCATGGCCGCCGCAGACGTCGTCGCCGCCCGCAGCGTCTTCGTCGATCAGATCCACTACCGGGGCGACGTGACCGGCTCGCCTCCGGCCGGCGAGCACGCCGACCCGGAGGGGCGCGCGAGGTGCGTGGCGAACCGTCGGGTCCACGGGCGGTGAGGCCGTCGCTGGCCGACCTGCTGGACCGGCTGCACGTCGTGGCGCTGCCGATGCGGGTCCGGTTCCGCGGCATCATCACCCGCGAGGTCGCGCTGATCGAGGGTCCCGCCGGGTGGGGCGAGTTCGGGGCGTTCCCCGAATACGGGCCGGCCGAAGCGGCCGCATGGCTGGCCTCGGGCATCGAGGCCGCCTACCGCGAGCCGCCGCCGCCGCGGCGCGACCGCGTCCCGATCAACGCCACCGTGCCGGCGGTGCCCGCCGCGCAGGTGGGCGAGGTGCTGGCGCGGTTTCCCGGGGCGCGCACGGCCAAGGTGAAGGTCGCCGAGCCCGGGCAGACGCTGGGCGACGACGTAGCCCGGGTCAACGCCGTGCGGGAGCTCGTCCCGGTCGTGCGGGTGGACGCCAACGGCGGCTGGACCGTCGGGGAGGCGGTGCGGGCCGCCGCAGCGCTGACCGCCGACGGCCCGCTGGAATACCTCGAACAACCCTGCGCCACGGTCGACGAGCTCGCCGTGCTGCGCCGCCGCTTGAACAGGCAAGGCATGCCCGACGTGCCGATCGCCGCCGACGAGAGCATCCGCAAGGCCGACGACCCGCTGGCCGTGGTCCGTGCCCGCGCCGCCGACATCGCGGTCCTCAAAGTCGCCCCGCTGGGCGGGATTTCGGCCCTGCTGGAAATCGCCGCACACATCGATATCCCGGTCGTGATCTCCAGCGCGCTGGATTCGGCGGTGGGCATCAGCCACGGCCTGACCGCGGCGGCGGCGCTGCCGCAGCTGGGCCACGCCTGCGGGCTGGGCACCGGCGGGCTGTTCATCGAAGACGTGGCCGACGTCGCCCCCGCCGTCGACGGCTTCCTGCCCGTCGGTCCAGTCACGCCGGACCCGGCGCGGCTGCGGGCGCTGGCCGCGCCGGACGCGCGGCGGCGGTGGTGGGCCGATCGGGTCGACGCCTGTTTTCGGCTGCTGGATATCGATCGGTAGCGTGATCGCCGTGAAAACCGTGGCCGGGAACACCCGCACCGAGACCGGGGCCACCGCGCTGCGCATCGCGTTCGGCGTCGCCTGGGCGGTCGACGCCTGGCTGAAGTGGCAGCCCGGATTCCGTGCCACCATGCTGCCGAGCATGGTCGCCACTGCGCAGGGGCAGGCGCGCTGGCTGAGGCCCTGGTTCGACGTCTGGATCCACCTGATGCAACCCGCTCCCGGCATGTGGGTCGACCTCATCGTGCTGACCGAGGCGGTGATCGCGGTCCTGCTGCTGGCCGGGCTAGGCCGGCGCGCCGTCTACCTCGGCGGCGCGCTCTACAGCCTGGGCATCTGGTCGACGGCCGAGGGGTTCGGCGGGCCGTACACCGCCACCGCGGGCGCGACCGACGTCGGGACGTCGATCATCTACGTGCTTGTCTTCCTGGCGCTGCTGGTCGAACTCGAGCACGGGCTCGACCGTCGCCTGGCGCTGGACATCCCGATCGCCCGCCGCGTCCCCTGGTGGCATCGCGTGGCCGGCCCCGCGGTGTAGCGGTCAGCCGCCCACCCGGGCGCCTGTACCGTCGGTCGGGTGATCAATCTGGCCTACGACGACCGAGGATCCGGCGAGCCCGTCGTCTTCATTTCCGGCCGTGGCGGCCCCGGGCGCACCTGGCTGCCGCATCAGGTGCCGGCGTTTCTGGAGGCGGGCTACCGGGTCATCACCTTCGACAACCGCGGGATCGGCGCCACCGAGAACGCCGAGGGGTTCACCACCCAGACCATGGTCGCCGACACCGCAGCGCTGATCGAGTCGCTGGACGCCGCGCCGGCGCGCATCGTCGCGGTGTCGATGGGCTCGTTCATCGCCCAGGAGCTGATGGTGGTCCGGCCCGAACTGGTCAGCTCCGCCGTGCTGATGGCCACCCGCGGCCGGCTCGACCATGCTCGCCGGTTCTTCCACGACGCCGAGGTCGAGCTGTACGAGTCGGGCGCCCAGCTGCCGCCCTCCTACGACGCGCGGTCGCGTCTGCTGGAGAGCTTCTCGCGCAAGACGATCAACGACGACGCCGCCGTCGCCGACTGGATCGCGATGTTCTCTGCGTGGCCGACCAAGCAGACCCCGGGACTGCGCTGCCAGCTGGACGTCTCGCCGCAGACCAACCGGTTGCCCGCGTATCGCAGCATCGCCGCCCCGGTGCTGGTGATCGGTTTCGCCGACGACGTGGTCACGCCGCCCTATCTGGGCCGGGAGGTTGCCGACGCCCTGCCCAACGGGCGGTACCTGCAGATCCCCGACGCCGGCCACCTGGGTTTTTTGGAGCGGCCTCAGGCGGTCAACTCCGCGGCGCTGCAGTTCTTCGCCGGCGTCAAGCTCTGAGCGCGCCGCCGCCGGTGTGACACCCTGTACGGGTGAACCCTTCGACGACCCAGGCCCGTGTCGTCGTTGACGAGCTGATCCGCGGCGGCGTGCGCGACGTCGTGCTGTGCCCCGGGTCGCGCAACGCCCCGCTGGCGTTCGCGCTGCAGGATGCCGACCGGGCCGGCCGCCTCCGGTTACACGTCCGCATCGACGAACGCACCGCCGGCTACCTGGCCATCGGCCTGGCCGTCGGCGGCGGCGCGCCGGTGTGCGTGACGATGACGTCCGGCACCGCCGTCGCCAACCTGGGTCCGGCGGTCGTGGAGGCCAACTACGCGCGCGTCCCGCTGATCGTGCTCTCTGCCAACCGGCCGCATGAACTGCTCGGCACCGGGGCCAACCAGACGATGGAGCAGCTGGGCTACTTCGGCACCCAGGTGCGCGCCACCATCAGCCTGGGCTTGGCCGAGGACGCGCCCGAGCGGCTGGATTCGCTCAACGCCACCTGGCGTTCGGCCACCTGCCGGGTGCTGGCGGCAGCCACCGGGTCGCGCACCGCCAACGCCGGACCCGTGCAGTTTGACATCCCGCTGCGCGAGCCCCTGGTGCCCGACCCCGAACCCCAGGCGCTGACTCCGCCGGGGCGCCCCGGCGGGAAGCCATGGACCTACACGCCGCCGGTGACGTTCGACCAGCCGCTGGACATCGACCTGGCACCCGACACGGTCGTCATCGCCGGGCATGGCGCGGGCGTGCACCCCAACCTGGAACAGCTGCCGACCGTCGCCGAACCCACGTCGTTTTCCGGGCGCTCCCTGCCCAACCCGCTGCACCCGCTGGCGCTGCCGCTGCTCCGCCCCAAGCAGGTGATCATGCTCGGCCGCCCGACCCTGCACCGGCCGGTGTCGACCCTGCTGGCCGACCCGCAGGTGCCGGTGTACGCGCTGACCACCGGGCCGCGCTGGCCCGACGTGTCCGGCAACTCGCAGGCCACCGGCACTCGGGCGGTCACCACCGGAGCGCCGCACCCGGCGTGGCTGCGACGCTGCTCGGAAGTCAGCCGGCACGCGAACCAAGCCGTGCGCAGTCAGCTGGAGGCGCATCCGCTCACCACCGGCCTGCACGTGGCCGCGGCCGTGGTCGGCGCGCTGCGGCCGGGTGACCAGCTGGTGCTCGGCGCCTCCAACCCGGTGCGCGATGCGGCGCTGGTCGGGCTGAACCCGGACGGCATCCGGGTGCGCTCCAACCGCGGCGTCGCCGGCATCGACGGCACCGTTTCCACGGCGATCGGGGCGGCGCTGGCGCACCAGGGGCGCACGATCGCCCTGATCGGCGACCTTACGTTCGTGCACGACAGCTCCGGGCTGTTGATCGGGCCCACCGAGCCGACGCCGCAGTGCCTGACCGTCGTGGTGTCCAACGACAACGGCGGCGGCATCTTCGAGCTGCTGGAGCAGGGCGACCCCCGGTTTTCCGACGTGTCGTCGCGGATTTTCGCCACCCCGCATGACGTCGACGTGGGCGCGCTGTGCCGGGCCTACCACGTCGAGAGCCGCCAGATCGAGGTCGGCGAACTCGCCGCAGCCCTCAACGAGCCCGCGGCGGGCATGCGTGTGCTCGAGGTCAAGGCGGACCGGTCGTCGCTGCGGCAGCTGCACGCCGCGATCAAGGCCGCGCTGTGAGCCCGGTTCGATGCCGGACATCCTGACCTCGGCGAAGGCGGTGCTGCGCATCCTGATCCACGGCCGCAGCGACGAACCGCCGAGGACTCGGGCGCGCCTGGCGCTGCGGTGGGCGCGGATCACGGTGCTGATCGTCACCGCCCTGGTCACGCTGCAGTCGGTGCTGCTGGTGGCCGGTGCCTGGCGCGACGATCTCACCATCCGGCACAACATGGGGGTGGCGCAGGCCGAGGTGCTCAGCGCCGGTCCGCGGCGCTCGACGATCGAGTTCGTCACCCCCGAGCGGGTCACCTACCGGCCCGAGCTGGGCGTGCTGTATCCGTCGGAATTGTCGACCGGCATGCGCATCTACGTCGAGTACAACAAGAACGACCCGAACCTTGTCCGGGTGCAGCACCGCAACGCCGGGCTGGCGATCGTCCCCGCGGGTTCCATCGCGGTGGTGGGGTGGCTGGCCGCGGCGGCGGTGCTGGTCGGGCTGGCCGTGCTGGACAGACGGCTGGACCGGCGCCCCGAAATCCGCCCCGCCCCGGGCCCGGAGGCCCCGTTGGGGCCTTGAGCAGCAGATTTCAAACGACGTATGCCCGTCGGCAACCTCCTCGACAGTCGGCCCTGACACGATCGTGATGTGCGCGTCGCCATCGTCGCCGAATCCTTCCTCCCACAGGTCAACGGCGTCAGCAACTCGGTGGTCCGAGTGCTCGAGCACCTGCGCCGGACGGGTCACGAGGCCCTCGTCATCGCCCCCGACACCGTGCCCGGTGAGCCGCCCGCCGAGCGCATCCACGACGGGATCCGGGTGCACCGGGTGCCGTCGCGGATGTTCCCGAGGGTGACCACATTGCCGCTCGGGGTGCCCACCCCCCGCATGGTGCGCACCCTGCGGGGGTTCGACCCCGACGTCATCCACCTTGCCTCGCCGGCGCTGCTCGGCTATGGCGGGGTGCGGGCCGCGCGCCGTCTCGGGGTGCCGGCCGTAGCGGTCTACCAGACCGACGTCCCGGGTTTCGCGACGAGCTACGGCATCGGCGTCACCGCCCGGGCGGCGTGGGCGTGGTTCCGGCACCTGCACGGACTGGCCGACCGCACTCTGGCCCCCTCCACCGCGACCATGGATTCGCTGGTGGCGCAGCGCATCCCGCGGGTGCACCGGTGGGCACGCGGCGTCGACATCATCCGGTACGCGCCCTCGGCGCGTGACGAGGAGCTGAGGCGGCACTGGTCGCCGCTGGACAAGCCGATCGTCGGGTTCGTGGGCCGGCTCGCGCCGGAGAAGCACGTCGAACGCCTCGCCGCGTTGGCCGCCGACGACCGGGTGCAGCTGGTCGTCGTCGGCGACGGCGTCGATGAGTCCAAGCTGCGATCGGCGATGCCGACGGCGGTGTTCACCGGTGCGCTCTACGGGGCGGATCTCGCCGCGGCCTACGCCAGCATGGATGTCTTCGTGCACACCGGCGAGCACGAGACCTTCTGTCAGGTCGTGCAAGAAGCGCTCGCGTCGGGGCTGCCGGTGATCGCCCCCGACGCCGGCGGCCCCCGCGACCTCGTCACGCCGTGCCGCACCGGGCTGTTGCTGCCCGTCAAGGAGTTCGAGGCGAGGTTGCCCGCCGCCGTCGCGCATCTGCTCGCCGAACGGCACCGCTACTCGCAGGCGGCCCGCCGCAGCGTGCTTCATCGCAGCTGGCCGGTCATCTGCGATGAGCTGCTCGGTCACTACGAGGCGGTGCTGTCGCCGTTCGCCCGGGCACAGGCATCGTCGCGCCGGCGTCGGCGCGCGTGACGCACCGGCCAGTCGGGCATCAGGATCGTCAACGTCGCACCCCTGGCTGGGCCCGGTAGCGTCTACGTCGTGAGTCGTGCCGCCCTGGACAAGGATCCCCGCGACGTCGCGTCGATGTTCGACGGAGTCGCCCGCCGCTACGACCTGACCAACACCGTGCTGTCGCTGGGCCAGGACCGCTACTGGCGCAGCGCCACCCGGTCCGCGCTGCGGATCGGGTCCGGCCAGAGGGTGCTGGATCTGGCCGCGGGGACCGCGGTCTCCACAGTCGAGCTGGCGAAGTCGGGGGCGTGGTGCGTGGCGGCCGATTTCTCGGTCGGGATGCTGGCGGCGGGTGCGGGCCGCAAGGTGCCCAAGGTCGCCGGTGACGCGACCCGGCTGCCGTTCGCCGACGGCGTGTTCGACGCGGTCACCATCAGCTTCGGGTTGCGCAACGTCGCCGACCGCCAGGCGGCGCTGGGCGAGATGGCCCGCGTCACCCGCCCGGGCGGGCGGCTGGTGGTGTGCGAGTTCTCCACGCCCACCAACGCGGCGTTCGCCGCCGTCTACAAGGGGTACCTGATGCGGGCGCTGCCGTGGGTGGCGCGGGCCGTATCCAGCAACCCCGAGGCCTACGTGTACCTTGCCGAGTCGATTCGCGCCTGGCCCGGACAGGCCGCGCTGGCACACGAGATCGGCCGGGCGGGGTGGTCGGCGGTGCGGTGGCGCAACCTGACCGGCGGCATCGTCGCATTGCACGCGGGCTACAAGCCTCGGCGGTGAGACGGGCGCCCGCCCGGGACTTAGACCCCGGCGCTCTGGATGAACCCGACCTGGTTGGGGCAGTAGTGGTCGATCCCGGCGCCGAGGAACTGCAGCGCCTGGCCCTGGGTGGTGCCCAGCGGCAGGTTGCGTTGCAGGAAGACGGCGGACTGGTGGGCATTGCCGTCCACGCCGCGTTCGATCCGCTCGCACTCGATCTTGGCCAGCCAGGCGAGTCGGTCCTGGGGGCCGTAGACGCCGAAGCGGTTCACGGTGTTCTTGAAGTCGGTGTCATAGTCGGCCTGCGCCGGCGCGGCCAGCGCGAGCTTGCGG
>CAYVQQ010000007.1:20418-28485 GCA_964453085.1 uncultured Mycobacterium sp. | reverse complement strand
CCGCGCCCTGGTCATCGCGTAGCCGCTCACCGCGTCACCCTACTCACGTTGCCCGGCTACTCCTGAAACGACTGCCAGCCCGCGTACCCGCCCCACGGCGCGCCGTCGACGAGCACCCGCGGCGGGCCGTCGTCCACGTGCCCGACGACACGCCATCCGGGCGGCACCGGGCCGGCGAAACAGGCTGCCAGCGCGTGGTCTTCGCCACCTCCGAGCACCCACGTCCACGCGTCGGCGCCCGCCGCGGCCGCGGCCGCGGCCAGCGGGTCGTGGTCGGCGGCGAGCGCCGCGGTGGACACGTCGACACCCACGCCGGACGCCTCGGCGACATGCCGCAGGTCGGCGACCAGACCGTCAGAGACGTCGATCATCGCCTGCGCGCCGGCGGCCGCGGCCGCCGCACCCGCTCCGTACGGCGGCCGGGGCACCAGATGCCGGCGGCGGAGATCGTCGAACCCGGCGATTCCGTTGTGCCACAGCGCATATCCGGCCGCCGATCGGCCGAGCTCGCCGGTGACGGCCAGCACCGAACCCGGTTTCGCGCCGGACCGCAGCACCGGCTCGCGACCCTGGAGGTCGCCCAGCGCCGTCACCGAGAGCACCCATTGCGGGCAGCTGACGAGGTCACCTCCGACGATGCCGGCGCCGACGCGTGCCGCCTCCTCCCACATGCCGTCGACCAGCGCCTCGGCGTCGGTGGCCGCCGTGTCGCCGGGCGCTCCGAAGCCGACCAGGAAAGCCGTCGCCCGCGCACCCATCGCCTCGATGTCGGCGGCGTTCTGGGCGATCGCCTTGCGTCCGACGTCGTGGGGCGTGGACCAGTCCAGCCGGAAGTGCCGGTCCTGCACCAGCATGTCGGTGGATGCCAACACCCGTCCGTCACCGGTGGACACCATCGCCGCGTCGTCGCCGGGCCCGAGCAGCACCGCGCCGGGCTGGCGACGCCCCCGCACCAGCCGGTCGATCACGGCGAACTCGCCGAGCTGCCGCAGGCTCGGGACGGTGCCGAACGGATCGTCCCCCACAGCACCTCCTGCGACCTGCGGTAAGTTTCAGTACCTGCCCGCTGCGAGCGGACCGCGCCAGTGTACGAGAAGGAGGCACGGGGCGTTGACGACCGACCCGGCCACCGATCCCGGCGACTCGGGACCCCCGCGCGCGGTGCTCATCGCAGCGGTGGCCCTGGCCGTCGTGGCGATCGGAGTGGTGCTGGCCGTCGCGGCGAACCAGGAGGGTCCGCCGCGACCGGTCTCCCTTCCGGCGATACCCGCGCCGCATGCCGACGATCCCGCGTGCCGGGCGCTGGAACGCGCGCTGCCGCAACGGCTGGGCGCCTACCGGCGCGCGCCGCTGGCGCAGCCGGCACCGCACGGCGCCGCCGCCTGGCGCGCCACCCCGCGGGGCGAACCCGTCGTGCTGCGCTGCGGGCTGGACCGGCCGGTCGGCTTCGTGGTGGGGTCGCCGATCCAGGTCGTCGACGGCGTGCAATGGTTCGAGACGGCCGCCGGGGTGCAATCCGGCGGTTCCGCAACCACCGACGCGGCGGTCTTCACGTGGTACACGGTGGATCGGCCGGTGTATGTAGGGCTGACGTTGCCGCCCGACTCGGGGCCCACGCCGATCCAGGAGATCTCCGACGTGATCGACCGCACCGTCGCGGCGGTGCCGATCAACCCGGCCCGCCCCGACTGAGTCGTCGGCCGCGCGTGCCGCTGGGACTCAACGGTTCAGCGCAGGCCCGTACCGCGGGCCAGCGCCGTCTCGATCATGGTCGTCAACAGGGTTGGGTAGTCCACACCGCTGGCCGCCCACATCCGCGGGAACATCGAGATCGCGGTGAATCCCGGCATCGTGTTGATCTCGTTGATCACCGGACCGTCGTCGGTCAGGAAGAAGTCGACGCGGGCCAGCCCCTGGCAGTCGATCGCCGTGAACGCCCGGATCGCCAATTCGCGCACGGCATCGGCGATGTCGTCGTCGACTTTGGCGGGCACGTCCAATTCGGCTGCGTCATCGAGGTATTTGGTCGCGAAGTCGTAGAATCCGTCCTCGCGGCCCCGCACCCCGGCAACCCGGATCTCCCCCAGCGTGCTGGCCCGCACGGTGCCGTCCGGCATTTCCAGGACGCCGCACTCCAGTTCGCGGCCGTTGATCGCCGCCTCGACGATCACCTTCGGGTCGTGCCGGCGGGCGGCGGCGATGGCGGCCGGCAGCTCGTCCCAGCTCGACACCCGGCTGACACCGATCGAGGATCCGCCACGGGCGGGCTTGACGAAGACCGGCAGGCCCAGCCGCTGGCGTTCCTCGGGCCGCAGGGTGGAGCGCGCGGGGCGCAGCACGACGTGCGCACCGACGGGCAGCCCCTCGGCCGCCAGCAGCTTCTTCGTGAACTCCTTGTCCATGCCGGCCGCACTGGACAGCACCCCGGCGCCCACGTAGGGCACACCGGCGAGTTCGAGCAGCCCCTGGACGGTGCCGTCCTCGCCGTACGGGCCGTGCAGCACCGGGAACACCGCGTCGACCTCGCCGAGCAACCGGGCCGGCGCCGCACCGGCGGGCAGCGTCACCAGTTGGCCGCCGCGCCGCGGATCCGCCAGCAGGGCAAGCTCGGTGCCCGATTCGGTCGTCACCTCCGGCAGCCGGCCGTCGGTGATCGTGAGCGCATCGGGATCGGAGTCGGTGAGCACCCAGGACCCTTCCGGGGTGACGCCGATCGCGACCACGTCGAAGCGCCGCAGGTCGAGATTGCGCAGGATACTGCCCGCCGACACGCAGGAGATGGCGTGCTCGTTGCTGCGGCCGCCGAAGACGACGGCGACGCGCACGCGGCCACTGGGTGGCGGAGCCGCCGGCCGGTCAGAAGCGTCCACAATATGGAGAGGCTACCGGCTGGGCGCCCCGCGGGTCGGCCTCACTCGGGCTTGGTGCGGCGGCCCAGCAGCAGGGCCATCGCGTCGTCCACCGACAGTCCCCGGTGGCACACCCGGTGCACGGCGTCGGTGAGCGGCATCTCGACGTCGTAACTGGACGACAGCGCCAGCACCGCCTCGCACGACGTCACCCCCTCGACCACGTTGTCCCCTCCGCCGGTCCGGAAAGCCGACTGCACGGTCGCACCCCGGCCCAGGCGTTCGCCGAACGAGCGGTTGCGCGAGAACCGCGACGTGCAGGTGGCCACCAGGTCACCGACGCCGGCCAGCCCGGCCAGCGTCGCGCCCTTGGCGCCCAGGGCGATCCCCAGCCGCATGATCTCCGCCAGGCCCCGGGTGACGATCGCGGCCGCGGTGTTCTCGCCCAGTCCGATGCCGGCCGCCATCCCGCAGGCGAGCGCGATGACGTTCTTGCAGGCACCACCGATCTCGGTGCCGACCACGTCGCTGTTGGTGTAGGGGCGGAAGTATCCGCTGTTGAGCATCCGCTGCAGGGCGACCGCGCGGCCGGAGTCGCTGCACGCCACCACCGTGGCCGCCGGTTGGCAGGCGGCGATCTCCCCGGCCAGGTTCGGCCCGGAGATCACCGCGACCTGCGCCGGGTCCACGCCGGTCACCGAGACGATGACCTGGCTCATCCGCATCAGGGTGCCCAGCTCGATGCCCTTGGCCAGGCTGACCAGGGTCGCGCCGTCCGCCACCAGCGGCCGCCACCGCTCGAGGTTGGCCCGCATCGTCTGGGCGGGCACTCCCAGCAGCACCGTCGACGCGCCCGCCAGCGCCTCGTTCGCGTCGGTGGTGGCGCGGATGCCCGGCGGGAGCAGCGTGCCGGGAAGGTACTCCTCGTTGCGCCGGGTGGCGTTGATCTGCTCGACCACGTCGGCGCGCCGACCCCAGAGCGTGACCGCCGTCCCGGGCCCCCCGGCGTCGATGAGGACCTTGGCCAGCGCCGTGCCCCACGCGCCGGCGCCCATCACCGCGACGCGGCCGTCACCTCCGGCCATCGGCACCCCTGTCTGTTGTCGCGACCACCGGGCCGTCGCCCGACGTTTCAGAGTATCCGGGCGAGCGCGTCGGCCCCGACCGCCGTCGTGGGCGTCCTGGCAGGATGACCTCATGACCCGCAGCGGGGGCGGCGCCGGCGGTGACGTCGCTTTGATCGTCGCCGTCAAGCGGCTGGCCGCCGCCAAAACCAGGCTGGCCCCCGTGTTGTCGGCCGCCACCCGCGAGAAGGTGGTACTGGCCATGCTCGTCGACACCCTGACCGCCGCGGCGGGAGTGCCGGCGCTGGGTTCGATCACCGTTGTCACACCCGACGAGGTGGCCGCGGCCGCGGCGGCCGGGGTGGGCGCCGAGGTGCTGGCCGACCCGACCCCCGAGGATCACGCCGACCCACTGAACGCCGCGATTGCCGCCGCCGAACGGGCGGTGGCCGGGGAGTACTCCAATATCGTGGTCCTGCAAGGCGATTTGCCGGCGCTGCGGCCCCAGGAACTGGCCGAGACGATCGCCACCGCACGCCGGCACCGCCGCAGCTTCGTCGCCGACCGGCTGGCGACGGGAACCTCGGCGCTGTGCGCGTTCGGAGCGCCACTCGATCCGCGGTTCGGTCCGGATTCGTCGGCGCTGCATCGCAGTTCGGGCGCGATCGAGCTGACAGGCGCGTGGCCCGGCCTGCGCTGCGACGTGGACACCCCCGCCGACCTGACGGCCGCCCGGCGCCTTGGGGTCGGGGCGGCGACCGCCCGCGCCGTCGCGCAACGCTGAGCCCGGCACCGGCGCCGGACCGGTCTTCGCGGTGAACTTCGCACCTACGGCGGCTCGATGTCCACCCGGCGGTGGCAGCGTACGGGGGTGATGGGCGATGATCACAACGTGACCGATACCGAAGCGCAGACCCGTCCCGGCGAGACCGAGTGGCGGGCGGACGACTCCGCCGTGTCGGCACCGCCGGCGACCACTCCGGCCGCGAGCACCGACCTGCCCGACGACCGTTACCTCAACCGGGAACTCAGCTGGCTGGACTTCAACGCGCGCGTTCTCGCGCTGGCAGCCGACGAGTCGCTGACCCTGCTGGAGCGGGCCAAGTTCCTGGCGATCTTCGCCTCCAACCTCGACGAGTTCTACATGGTCCGGGTGGCCGGCCTCAAACGCCGCGACGAGATGGGGTTGTCGGTCCGCTCCGCCGACGGCCTGACCCCCCGCGAGCAACTGGCCGTCATCGGCGAGCAGACCCAGAAGATCGCCAGCCAGCACGCTCGGGTGTTCCTCGATTCGGTGCGACCGGCGCTGGCCGCCGAAGGCATCCACATCATCACCTGGGCCGACCTGGATCGGTTTGAACGAGACCGGTTGTCGGCCTATTTCACCGAGCAGGTCTTCCCGGTCCTGACGCCGCTGGCCGTCGACCCCGCTCACCCGTTCCCGTTCGTCAGCGGACTGAGCCTGAATCTGGCGGTCAGCGTGCGGCATCCCGAGGACGGCAGCCAGCACTTCGCCCGGGTGAAGGTGCCCAACAACGTCGATCGCTTCGTCGAACTCGCCGGCCCCGACGACGGGACCGACGGGACGGCCGTGGTCCGGTACCTGCCGATGGAGGAACTGATCGCGGTGTTTCTCCCGGACCTCTTCCCGGGCATGGAGATCGTGGAGCACCACGCGTTCCGCATCACCCGCAACGCCGACATGGAGGTCGAGGAAGACCGCGACGAAGACCTGTTGCAGGCGATGGAGCGGGAATTGGCGCGGCGGCGCTTCGGTCCGCCGGTGCGCCTCGAGATCGCCGACGACATGACCGAGAGCATGCTCGAGTTGCTGCTGCGCGAACTCGACGTGCACCCCGGTGACGTCATCGAGGTGCCCGGCCTTCTCGACCTGTCGTCGTTGTGGCAGGTCTACGGGCTGGACCGCCCGGGGCTCAAAGACGCGGCGTTCGTTCCGGACACGCATCCCGCGTTCGCCGACCGGGAGACCCCCAAGAGCATCTTCTCGACGCTGCGCGAGGGTGACGTGCTGGTACACCATCCCTACGACTCGTTCTCCACCAGCGTGCAGCGGTTCGTCGAGCAAGCCGCCGCCGACCCCAACGTGCTGGCGATCAAACAGACGCTGTACCGCACGTCGGGCGACTCGCCTATCGTCCGGGCGCTGATCGAGGCCGCCGAAGCCGGAAAGCAAGTCGTGGCCCTGGTCGAGCTCAAGGCGCGCTTCGACGAACAGGCCAACATCCGGTGGGCCCGCGAACTCGAGCAGGCCGGCGTGCACGTGGTCTACGGCCTGATCGGGCTCAAGACGCACTGCAAGACCTGCCTGGTGGTGCGGCGCGACGGTTCGGCGATCCGCCGGTACTGCCACATCGGGACGGGCAACTACAACAGCAAGACGGCGCGGTTGTACGAGGACATCGGTCTGCTGACCGCGGCCCCCGACATCGGCGCGGACCTCACCGACCTGTTCAACTCGCTGACCGGTTATTCGCGGAAACTGTCCTACCGCAACCTTTTGGTGGCTCCCCACGGGATTCGCACCGGCATCATCGAACGTGTCGACCGCGAAATCGCCGCACACCGGGAGCGCGGCGGCGGCCGGATCCGCATGAAGATGAACGCGCTCGTCGACGAGCAGGTCATCGACGCGCTCTATCGCGCGTCGCAGGCCGGGGTGCGGGTCGAGATAGTGGTACGCGGCATCTGCGCACTGCGCCCCGGCGCGGAGGGCTTCTCCGAGAACATCGTGGTCCGGTCGATCCTGGGCCGCTTCCTCGAACACTCGCGGATCATCCACTTCCGCAACATCAACGAGTTCTGGATCGGCAGCGCCGACATGATGCACCGCAACCTCGACCGGCGCGTCGAGGTGCTGGCTCAGGTCAAGAACCCGAAGCTGACCCCGCAGCTCGACGACCTGTTCGAGTCCGCGCTGGACCCGTCCACCCGCTGCTGGGAGCTGCGCGCCGACGGCCAATGGACGGCGATGCCGCGCGACGGCCGCACCGTGCGCGACCACCAGGATTCGCTGATGGATCGGCACCGGAACTCCTGAAGCGGGTGTGCTAGTTTTCCGGCTCGCACCCAGACGCGAACAAGCCCGGCCGAATTGACCTGCAGGAGCGAAATTGCCGATCCAGAAACCGCCCGCAGATCGGCGCTCGGGAAGCCGGATCGTCAACGCCGCCGGGGCCGTGCTGTGGCGGTCCTGCGCGTCCGGCCCGGCCGTCGAGATCGCCGTGATCCATCGCCCCCGCTATGACGACTGGTCGCTTCCCAAGGGCAAAATCGATCCCGGTGAGACGGCGCCGGTGGCCGCGGTGCGGGAGGTGTGTGAGGAGACCGGTCACCACGCCGTTCTCGGCAGGCGGCTGATCTCGGTGAGTTACCCCATCGCCCAGGGAATCAAGAAGGTGCACTACTGGGCGGCACGCAGCACCGGCGGCGAGTTCACGCCGGGTCCGGAGGTCGACGAGTTGATCTGGCTGCCGGTCGCCGACGCGATGGACAGGCTGAGCTACTCGCATGACCGAAAAGTGTTGCGCCGCTTCATCAAAAAGCCAGCGGACACGCACTCCGTGCTTATCGTCCGGCACGGCACCGCGGGCAGCAGATCACGCTTCCCCGGCGACGACGCCCTGCGGCCGCTGGACAAGCGGGGCAGGGCCCAGGCCGAGGCGCTGGTTCCGCAGCTGATGGCCTTCGGCGCGACCGACGTGTACGCAGCCGACCGGGTGCGCTGCCGCCAGACGGTGGAACCGCTTGCAGCCGAACTTGGTGTGCCGATCCACGACGAGACCGACCTGACCGAGGAGGCCTACGCCAAAGACCCGGGCCGCGCCCGGGAACGGGTCCTGCAGATCGCCGCGCAGCCGGGCACACCGGTCATCTGCACCCAGGGCAAGGTGATTCCCGACCTGGTCGCCTGGTGGTGCGAACGTGACGGCCTGCGCCCCGACAAGTCGCCCAACGACAAGGGCAGCACCTGGGTGCTGTCGCTGGCGGACGGACGGCTGACGGCGGCCGACCACATCGGCGGCGCGGTGGCGGCCAACGTGCGCTCCTGACACGCGAATACCCTTCGAGGGGCATCGCCGCCCCCGAAGGGCTTCTGCTGCCGATTAACTTACTTGCGGCCGCGCCGCGGCGTT
>CAYVQQ010000007.1:18265-20408 GCA_964453085.1 uncultured Mycobacterium sp. | reverse complement strand
TCTTGGCCGGAGCCTTGGCCGCCGCCCTCTTCACCGGGGCCTTCGCCGCGGTCTTCTTGACCGCCGACGTCGCGGCCTTCTTGGCCGGAGCCTTGGCCGCGGCCTTCTTGGCCGGAGCCTTGGCCGCGGCCTTCTTCGCCGGAGCCTTGGCCGCGGCCTTCTTCGCCGGAGCCTTGGCGGCGGCCTTCTTGGCCGGAGCCTTCTTCGCCGCCGCCTTCTTGGCCGCAGCCGAGGTCATGACACCGCGCTTGACGGCGGGGCCTTCCGCCGGAAGGCGCTGCGCCCCGGACACAACCGCTTTGAACTGGGCGCCGGGCCGGAACGCCGGGACGGACGTAGGCTTCACCTTCACCGTCTCCCCGGTGCGGGGGTTGCGGGCAACCCGTGCCGCGCGCCGGCGCTGTTCGAACACACCGAACCCGGTGATGGTGACACTGTCGCCTCTGTGCACCGCACGCACGATGGTGTCGACGACATTCTCGACGGCGGCGGTCGCCTGCCGACGGTCCGAGCCCATTTTCTTCGTGAGCACGTCAATGAGCTCTGCTTTGTTCATCCATACCCTCCGAAACCAGTGGTCCTCGTTTTCGGGAACCGACTAGTGGACACGGTAAACCTTTACCCGGCAAATTTCCAAGAGCCACGCGCAATTTCAGGACCGACTTACCGTCAATTTCGCAATCAGGTTGCCGCCCTTGACTCGTGGGCGTCCCAAAATCGGCCGGGCCACGTGGGCCGCCGGGCCCTAATTCGATACCCGGCGGGCCTTCAGCGAGTGGGGGAAATGCGCGGTTTCCACGCCGGGCGGGCCGCCTCGAAAGCCTCGATGTCGTCGAGTTTCCGCAGCGTAAGGGCTATATCGTCGAGCCCTTCGAGCAGTCGCCAGGCGGTGTGATCGTCAATGTTGAACGGCAGCACCGCGGTTCCGGCGGTGATTTTTCGATCTTGAAGGTTGGCAGTGATTTCCAGGCCCGGACTCTGTTCGATCAGCTTCCAGAGAAGCTCGACGCCGTCCTGCGAGACTTCCGCCGCCAGCAGACCCGCCTTGCCCGCGTTGCCCCGGAAAATGTCGCCGAAGCGCGAGGAGATGACCACCCGGAAGCCGTAGTCCAGGAGCGCCCAAACCGCGTGCTCACGCGACGAACCGGTCCCGAAATCGGGCCCGGCGACCAGGACTGAGCCGCGGTCGAAGGGGCTGAGGTTCAACACGAACGAGGGATCCGAGCGCCAGGTGGCAAACAGCCCGTCCTCGAAACCGGTTCGGGTGACCCGTTTCAAAAAGACCGCCGGAATGATTTGGTCGGTGTCCACGTTCGAGCGCCGCAGCGGCACGCCGATACCGGTGTGGGTGTGAAAGGCTTCCATGCTCATCCCCTTGTCAGTCGGTCAGTTCAGGTCCGCGGGGGCGGACAATCTTCCACGGACCGCCGTCGCAGCGGCCACGGCCGGCGAAACCAGATGCGTTCGGCCCCCCTTGCCTTGTCGACCTTCGAAGTTGCGGTTGGACGTGGCCGCACAGCGCTCCCCCGCCGCAAGCTGATCGGGGTTCATCCCCAGGCACATCGAGCATCCGGCCTGCCGCCACTCCGCGCCCGCTGCGGTGAAGATTTCATCCAGCCCTTCGGCCTCGGCCTGTGCGCGAACCCGCATGGAGCCCGGTACCACGAGCATCCGGACCCCGCGGGCGACCCTGCGGCCCCGCAACACCTCTGCCACGGCGCGCAGGTCTTCGATACGGCCGTTGGTGCACGAGCCGACGAACACCGCGTCGACCGCGATGTCCCGCATGGGAGTACCCGGTTGAAGGTCCATGTATGCCAAGGCTTTCTCGGCGGCCCGGCGCTCGCCCTCGTCGGCCAGCTCGGCGGGATCCGGGACGGCCGCGGCCAACGGCACCCCCTGGCCCGGGTTGGTGCCCCAGGTGACGAACGGGCTCAACGTGGTTGCGTCGAGGTGGACCTCGGTGTCGAAGGCGGCGCCGGGGTCGGTACGCAACTGCTGCCAGTACCGCATCGCGGCGTCCCAGTCCGCACCGGTCGGCGCGTGCGGGCGGCCCCGCAGGAATTCGTAGGTGGTGTCATCGGGCGCCACCATCCCGGCCCGAGCGCCGGCTTCGATACTCATGTTGCAGATCGTCATCCTG
>CAYVQQ010000007.1:0-18255 GCA_964453085.1 uncultured Mycobacterium sp. | reverse complement strand
GATTCGATGACGTTGCCCCGGTATTCGATGACGTGGCCCTGTCCGCCGCCCGTGCCGATCTGGGCGATCACCGCCAGAATGACGTCCTTGGCGGTCACCCCTTCGGGCAGCCGACCATCGACCCCTCCGTTCACGTTGACCGCCATGGTCTTGAAGGGCCGCAGCGGCAGTGTCTGGGTGGCGAGCACATGCTCAACCTCCGAGGTACCGATGCCCATGGCCAGCGTGCCGAAGGCGCCGTGGGTGGATGTGTGGCTGTCGCCACAGACCACCGTCATTCCCGGTTGCGTCAGCCCCAATTGGGGCCCGACGACGTGCACGATGCCCTGCTCGATGTCGCCCATCGGATAAAGCCGGACGCCGAATTCCTCGCAGTTGCGCCGCAATGTCTCGACCTGGATGCGCGAAACCGGATCGGCGATCGGCTTGTCGATGTCGACGGTGGGTACGTTGTGGTCCTCGGTGGCCAACGTCAGGTCGGGCCGGCGCACCGGGCGCCCGGCCAGGCGCAGGCCGTCGAAAGCCTGAGGACTGGTCACCTCGTGCACCAGGTGCAGGTCGATGTAGATCAAGTCGGGCGCCCCCGCCCGTTCGGGACTACCGCCGGATACCACAACGTGGTCGTCCCAAACCTTTTCGGCCAAGGTGCGCGGCGCGTCCGCGCCAGACGCCTTCAACTGCGATCCCATCTCGACCTCGCCTCGATTCGCCTCGTTCGCGCCCGCCGACGACCAGGACTGGTGATCTCATAATGCGGGACGCTAATATCTCTTCGTGAGACAGCGTAGCGGCATCGGCGTCCTCGACAAAGCGATGGGCGTCCTGCATCACGTCGCCGAATCGCCCTGCGGGTTGGCCGAACTGTGCCGGCGAACCGGCTTGCCGCGGGCCACCGCGTACCGGCTGGCCGCCGCCCTCGAGGTCCACCGCCTGCTGGCGCGCAACGATGACGGCCGCTGGCACCTGGGACCCGCCGTCAGCGAACTGGCGACCCGCGTGCACGATCCCCTGCTCAGCGCAGGCGCGGCCGTGTTGCCCGAGCTGCGCGAGACAACCGGAGAGAGCGTTCAGCTGTATCGCCGCGAGGGCACCTCGCGAGTCTGCGTGGCCGCTCTGGAACCGGCTGCCGGCCTTCGCGATACGGTCCCGGTCGGGGCGAGGCTGCCGATGACGGCCGGCTCGGGGGCCAAAGTGCTCCTGGCGCACAGCGACGCGGCGACCCAAAAAGCAGTTCTGCCGATGGCGAAATTCACCGACCGGACGCTCGCCGAGGTACGCCGGCGAGGCTGGGCGCAGAGCGTCGCCGAACGGGAGCCGGGGGTGGCCAGCGTATCGGCGCCGGTGCGCGACGGGCGCGGTGTCGTCGTCGCCGCGATTTCGGTGTCCGGGCCGATAGACCGGATCGGTCGGCGGCCCGGGGCGCGCTGGGCCGCCGACCTGTTGGCGGCCGCCGAGGCACTGACCCGGCGGCTCTGACGCAATGCCGTGACCGCGTCCGGCGCAGTCCCACCGACCGGTGGTCCTGGGATCGGCCGGTGAGTGACCGGTGAACGGTCTTTGTAGCCCCGATGGGATTCGAACCCACGCTACCGCCGTGAGAGGGCGGCGTCCTAGGCCGCTAGACGACGGGGCCAGAACCGATCCGAGCTGTCAGCATAGCTCAACCCGGCAAGCCCACCTAATCGCTTGCGGTGAGCAGGTTTTGCTCAAACCTCTTGCTCTCGAATCTTTTGCTGGGGTACCAGGACTCGAACCTAGAATGGCTGAACCAGAATCAGCTGTGTTGCCAATTACACCATACCCCACTGCGTGCCGGAAACCGCTGGTCTGAGCGTTCCCAGGCGGCTGAACCACCTCCGAGGAACCGCCGCTGCCAGTTGTCGTCGGCCTTTGTGAACCGCAGAGCAGACTACCAAACACTTCGGGCTCCGGTGCGCACGCCTGTCGTTCCTAGCCACTGCGGGCGCCCCGCAGGCGCTGCAGGCTGCGGTCGCGGCCGAGCAGTTCGAGCGACTCGAACAGCGGCGGGCTGACCGTGGCACCGGTGGCGGCCACCCGGATCGGGCCGAACGCCTTGCGCGGTTTGAGCCCCAGCCCCTCGATGAGCGCGCTTTTGAGCGCCTCCTCGATGGCCGCCGCGGTCCACTGCGGCACCGCATCCAGCGCGGCCAGAGCCGCGTCCAGCACCGCATCCGCCTCCGGCCCGAGTTCCTTGGCGGCGGCCTTGGGGTCGACGGCGTATTCGTCGTCGTTGAAGAACTTCAGCAAATCCCACGCGTCGCCGAGGACCACGATGCGGGTCTGCACCAGCCGGGCCGCCGCGGCGAAGCCGACGTCGTCGAGCCCGGTGCGACGACCGTGCACGGCGAAGTAGTCGCGCAGCCGGGCGGTGAAGTCGTCCGCGTCGAGCATGCGGATGTGCTCGGCGTTGAGCGCGTCGGCCTTCTTCTGGTCGAAACGGGCCGGATTGGAGTTGACGTCGACGACGTCGAACGCGGCGACCATCTCGTCGAGGCTGAACAGATCGCGGTCGTCGGCGATCGCCCAGCCGAGCAGCGCCAGATAGTTCAGCAAGCCCTCGGGGATGAAGCCGCGATCCCGGTGCGCGAACAGGTTCGACTCTGGGTCGCGCTTCGAGAGCTTCTTCGTCCCCTCCCCCAACACGGTGGGCAGATGCGCGAATTGCGGGGTCCGTTCGGCGACGCCGATCCGGATCAGCGCCCGGTAGAGCGCGAGCTGACGGGGCGTCGAGGGCAGCAGATCCTCACCCCGCAGCACGTGCGTGATCTTCATCAGCGCGTCGTCGCACGGGTTGACCAAGGTGTACAACGGATCTCCGTTGGTACGGGTCAGCGCGAAATCGGGCACGCTGCCCGCGGCGAAGGTGGTTCTGCCCCGCACCAGGTCGTCCCACCCGAGATCCTCGTCGGGCATCCGCAGGCGCACCACGGGTTTGCGGCCCTCGGCCAGGAACGCCGAACGCTGCGCATCGGTCAGCTGCCGATCGAAGTTGTCGTATCCCAGCTTGGGATTGCGGCCGGCGGCGATGTGCCGCGCCTCGACCTCCTCCGGCGTGGAGAAGGCGTAGTAGGCCTCACCCGCTTCGAGTAGCCTGGCCACCACGTCACGGTAGATGTCTTTGCGCTGCGACTGCCGGTACGGCCCGAAGGGGCCACCGACCTCGGGCCCCTCGTCCCAGTCCAGGCCGAGCCACCTCAGCGCGTCGAGCAGCGCCAGGTAGCTTTCCTCGGTGTCCCGCTGCGCATCGGTGTCCTCGATGCGAAACACGAAGGTGCCGCCGTTGTGTCGGGCGTAGGCCCAGTTGAACAGCGCGGTGCGGACCATCCCGACATGCGGGATTCCGGTCGGCGACGGGCAGAACCGGACTCGGACATCGTTGATGGTGGTCACGACTTTCCTTTACGGACTACGGGATTGCTCAGGGTGCCGATTCCCTCGACGGTGACCGAAACGGTGTCGCCGTCCTCGATGGGACCCACTCCCGCCGGTGTCCCGGTGAGGATCAGGTCCCCGGGCAGCAAGGTCATCACCGCCGAGACCCACTCCACGATGGCTCCGATGTCGTGGATCATCAGCGAGGTGCGGCTGTGTTGTTTGGTCTCGCCGTTGACCTCGGTGCGCAACTCGAGGTCGCCCGGGTCCAGCGGTTTGAGGTCGGTGACGATCCAGGGCCCGACCGGGCAGAAGGTGTCATGCCCCTTGGCCCGGGTCCACTGGCCGTCGGCCTGCTGCTGGTCGCGCGCCGAGACGTCGTTGCCGACGGTGTAGCCGAGGATGTTCTCGGCGGCCCTGGCGGCTGGGACGTCCTTGCACGCCCGGCCGATCACCACCGCCAACTCGCCCTCGAAGTGCACGGGTGATGCCTTGGCGGGCAGCCGAATCGGCGCGTTCGGTCCGATGATCGCCGTGCTGGGCTTGAGGAAGATGACTGGGTCCGCCGACGTCGGGCCGGTCACCTCGCTCATCTCCGCGACGTGGTCGGCGTAGTTCTTGCCGACGCCGACCACCTTGCTGGCCAGGATCGGCGCCAGCAAGCGGACGTCGGCCAGCGGCCAGGACCGGCCGGTGAAGGTGGGTGTGCCGAACGGGTGCTCGGCGATCTCGCGGACGGTCATTGCGGCGGGGTCGTCGGGGTCTCCGTCGATGCTGACGAAGGCGACGCCGTCCGGGCTGGCGATTCGACCAAGGCGCATTCGCCTCAGCCTAGTGAGGACCGCCGGCGCGCCGCAGCCGGGCGTGGCGGGTCCTCGCCCCCCGCGCCTTCAGAAACTCCTTCCGCGCCTTCAGAAACTCCTCAGCCGCATGTGTAACCATGGGCGGATGGCGACCGACACGGGCTCGACAGGTCAACTCGGTGCGGGCGGGCGGTGGTCGATCATGGCCGTTTCGCTGGGGGTGACGGCCAGTTCGTTTCTGTTCATCAACGGCGCCGCCTTCCTGATCCCCTCACTGCAGGCCGCCCGCGGGATCCCGCTGACCGAGGCGAGTCTGCTGTCGTCGATGCCCAGCTGGGGCATGGTCGTCACACTGGTGCTCTGGGGCTACGTGCTGGACCGCGTCGGCGAGCGCGTCGTGCTGACCGCGGGTTCGGCGCTGACCGCGCTGGCGGTGTATTGCGCGGCTTCGGTCCATTCGATGTTCTTGACCGGCGTGTACCTGTTTCTCGGCGGCATGGCCGCCGCGAGCTGCAACAGTGCCGGCGGGCGGTTGGTGTCCGCGTGGTTCCCCCCGCATCAGCGCGGCCTGGCCATGGGCATCCGCCAGACCGCTCAGCCGCTGGGAATCGCCTTGGGTGCGATGGTGATTCCCGAACTCGCCGAACACGGCCCGCAATCGGGACTGATGTTCCCGGCCTTCGTGTGCACGGTGGCGGCGGTGGCCGCGGCCCTCGGGATCGTCGACCCGCCGCGAAAGTCGCGGCAGGCGGCCACCGATGACGAATTGGCCAGCCCCTACCGCAGGTCGCTCGTGCTGCCGCGCATCCACGCGGTGGCCGGCCTGCTGATGATGCCGCAGACGGTCACGGTGACGTTCATGCTGGTGTGGCTGATCAACGACCTGAAGTGGTCGGTCGCGGGCGCCGGCGGCATGGTCACCATCTCGCAGCTCCTGGGCGCCGTGGGCCGCATCGCGGTGGGCCGCTGGTCGGACCGGATCGGCTCACGGATGCGGCCGGTCCGCCTCATCGCCGGAGCGGCCGCCGCGACCCTCTTCCTGCTGGCGCGGGCCGATCACCTGAATTCGCTGTACCAAGTGCCGCTCATGGTCGCCATCTCGGTGATCGCGGTGCTCGACAACGGGCTGGAGGCGACCGCGATCACCGAGTTCGCCGGGCCGTTCTGGAGCGGCCGCGCCCTGGGCATCCAGAACACCACGCAGCGGCTCATGGCGGCCGCCGCGCCGCCGATGTTCGGTGCGCTGATCACGGCGTCGAAGTATCCCGCCGCCTGGGCACTGTGTGGGCTGTTCCCGCTGCTGGCGATGCCGCTGGTGCCGGTGCACCTGCTCCCACCCGGGCTGGAGGCTGCTAGAGCGCGGAGGCAATCCGATCGCCGACTTCACCGGTGGCGAGCCGTTCACTCCCCCGAGTCGACAGATAGGCCTCGACAGCCCGATCGACTCTGAGGGCGGCGTCGTTCTCCCCCAGGTGGGCGAGCAGCAGCGCCACCGACATGATCGCCGCGGTCGGGTCCGCGATCCCCTGCCCGGCGATATCCGGCGCGCTGCCGTGCACAGGCTCGAACATCGACGGGTTGGCGCGGGTGGCGTCGATGTTTCCGCTGGCCGCCAGGCCGATTCCGCCGCATACCGCCGCGGCCAGGTCGGTGATGATGTCACCGAACAGGTTGTCGGTGACGATCACGTCGAAGCGTCCCGGATCGGTGACCAAAAAGATGGTGGCGGCGTCGACGTGCAGGTAGGCCACCTCCACGTCGGGATATTCCGCGCCGACCTCGGCGACGATCCGTGACCACAGCGACCCGGCGAACGTCAGCACATTGGTCTTGTGCACCAGTGTCAGCTGCTTGCGCCGCCGCCGGGCACGCTCGAAGGCGTCGGCGACCACGCGCCGCACCCCGAACGCGGTGTTCAGACTCACCTCGGTGGCGACCTCGTGGGGCGTCCCGGCGCGGATCGCGCCGCCGGTGCCGGTGTAGGGCCCCTCGGTTCCCTCACGCACCACCACGAAATCGATCTCCGGGCTACCGGCAAGCGGGCTGTCCACGCCCGGGAAGAGCCGGGCCGGCCGCAGGTTGACGTGATGGTCCAGCGCGAAACGCATACGCAGCAACAGTCCTCGCTCCAGCACCCCGCTGGGCACCGAGGGGTCACCGACCGCTCCGAGCAGGATGGCGTCGTGCGCGCGCAGTTCGGCCAGCACCGAGTCCGGCAACAGCTCCCCGGTGGCGCGGTACCGCCGGGCACCCAGGTCATAATCGGTCTTCTGCACGCCGGGCAGAACCACGTCGAGCACCTTGACCGCCTCGGCCACCACCTCCGGGCCGATCCCGTCGCCGCCGATGATGGCCAGCTTCATGCGCGCCTCACGACAGGTCGACCACTTCGAGTTTGTTGGCGTTCACCGCGGCCGCGATCGCCGACCGCACCTTCGCGGGGACATCCTGGTCCAGCCGCAGCAGGATGGTCGCTCCCGGCCCCTCGGCGTCCTCGGACAGCTGCGCGGCGTGGATGTTCACCCCGGCCCCGCCCAGCAGGGTGCCGATCTTGCCCAGCGCGCCGGGCTGGTCGACGTAGTTGATCACCAAGTTCGTGCCTTCGGCGCGCAGGTCGAAGTTGCGGCCGTTGATCTGCACGATCTTCTCGGTCAGCTGCGGCCCCGACAACGTGCCGGCCACGTTGACGGTCGACCCGTCCGGCCCGACCGCCCGCACGTCGACCAGGCTGCGGTGATTGGGGCTCTCCGAAGCCTTCGTGATCTCGGCGGTCACGCCGCGCTCCTCGGCCAGCGCGGGCGCGTTGACGAACGTCACGGTGTCCTCGATGACCGCCGAGAACAACCCGCGCAGCGCCGAAAGCCTCAGCACCTCAACGTCTTCGGCGGCCAGTTCGCCGCACACCTGCACCGACACCGACGCCGGCAGTCCGCTGGACAGGGCGGCGGCCAGCACCCCGAGTTTGCGCACCAGGTCCAGCCAGGGCGCCACCTCTTCGCTGACGACCCCGGCGCCGACGTTGACGGCGTCGGGGACGAACTCCCCGGCCAGCGCCAGCTTCACGCTTGCCGCGACGTCGGTGCCGGCCCGGTCCTGGGCCTCGGCGGTGGACGCGCCCAGGTGCGGTGTCAGCACCACCTGCGGCAGCTCGAACAGCGGGCTCTCGGTGCACGGTTCCTTGGCGAAGACGTCGATACCGGCGCTGCGGACGTGGCCCCTGCTGAGGGCGTCGGCCAGCGCGGCCTCGTCCACCAGGCCACCGCGCGCGGCGTTGACGATGATGACGCCCGGCTTGGTCTTGGCCAGCGCCGCCGCGTCGATCAGGCCCGCCGTCTCGGGCGCCTTCGGTAGGTGCACCGAGATGAAGTCGGCGCGGGCCAGCAGGTCGTCGAGCGACAGCAGTTCGATGCCGAGCTGTGCGGCGCGGGCCGCCGACACGTAGGGGTCGTAGGCGATGATGTGGGCGCCGAACGCCGCGAGCCGCTGGGCGACCAGTTGCCCGATCCGGCCCAGCCCGACGATGCCGGCGGTCTTGCCGAAGATCTCGGTGCCCGAGAACGACGACCGCTTCCAGGTGTGGGCGCGCAGCGACGCGTCGGCGGCCGGGATCTGCCGGGCGGCGGCCAGCAGCAGGGCCACGGCGTGTTCGGCGGCGCTGTGGATGTTGGAGGTCGGGGCATTGACCACCAGCACCCCGCGCTCGGTGGCGGCGTCGACGTCGACGTTGTCCAGCCCCACGCCGGCGCGAGCCACGATCTTCAGCTTCGGGGCCGCCGCCAGCACCTCGGCGTCGACGGTGGTGGCCGAGCGCACCAAGAGCGCGTCGGCATCACGCACCGCGGCCAACAGCTTCTCGCGGTCGGGGCCGTCCACCCAGCGCACCTCTACCTGGTCTCCGAGCGCGGCGACGGTTGACTGAGCGAGTTTGTCGGCGATCAATACGACAGGCAGGTTCACGCGGCAAGCCTATCGGCTGCGGTATTCGCCGGTGGCAGACGGTCGGCGCATCGTCTCGCGGCACACTCGGGTCTGATCGCCGCTTCGGATCCCCCGCAGCGCAATTGCGTGCGCGACACACAAACCACGCACATGACACGCCGGAGACGTTCGGCGTCGTTCATGTGTCGTGGTTTGCGTGTCAGCGTCGGCGCCCCGGCCCGGGACTCAGGCCGTCTCGGTGATCGGGCGGTCCACCCAGCTCATCAGCTCGCGCAGCTTCTTGCCGGTGACCTCGATGGGGTGCTCGGCGTTCCGCTTGCGCAGTTCCTCGAGCTGCTTGTTGCCACCCTCGACGTTGGCGACCAGCTTCTTGACGAAGCTGCCGTTCTGGATGTCGCGCAGGATCTCGCGCATCCGCTCCTTGGTGCCGGCGTCGATGACCCGCGGACCCGACAGGTACCCGCCGAACTCCGCGGTGTCGGACACCGAGTAGTTCATCCGGGCGATACCGCCCTCGTACATCAGGTCGACGATCAGCTTGAGCTCGTGCAGCACCTCGAAGTACGCCATCTCCGGCGGGTAGCCCGCCTCCACCATCACGTCGAAGCCGGTCTTCACCAACTCCTCTGTGCCACCGCACAACACGGCCTGCTCGCCGAAGAGGTCGGTCTCCGTCTCGTCTTTGAACGTGGTTTTGATGACACCGGCCCGGGTGCCGCCGATTCCCTTGGCGTAGGACAACGCCAGCGCCTCACCCGTTCCGGTCGGGTCCTGGTCGACAGCGATCAGGCACGGCACGCCCTTGCCGTCGACGAACTGCCGGCGCACCAGGTGCCCGGGGCCCTTCGGGGCGACCATCGCGACGGTGACCTCGGCCGGGGGCTTGATCAGCCCGAAGTGGATGTTGAGCCCGTGCCCGAAGAACAGTGCGTCACCGGCTTTCAGGTTGGGCTCGATGTCGCCTGCGAAGATCTCCGCCTGGGCGGTGTCGGGCGCCAGCAGCATGATCAGGTCGGCCCACTTGGCGACCTCTGCCGGTGTGTCGAGGCCCAGGCCCTGTTCCTGCACTTTCACCCGGGACTTCGAGCCCTCCTTGAGGCCCACCTTCACCTGCACGCCCGAGTCGCGCAGGCTCAGCGCGTGGGCGTGCCCCTGGCTGCCGTAGCCGATCACACCGACCTTGCGGCCCTGGATGATCGACAGGTCCGCATCGTCGTCGTAGAACATCTGCAATGCCTCGGATGGCACGTTCCCAATCTCCTTCATGTTCGCAACAGCTGAAATCTACTTGGTCCCCATGCCGCGCGGTCCGCGCGACAGCGACACCACTCCGGACTGGACGATCTCGCGGACACCGAACGGCTCCAGCACCCGCAGCAGCGCCTCGATCTTGCCGCGGTTGCCGGTGGCTTCGATGGTCAGCGCCTCCGGCGCCACGTCGATCACCTTGGCGCGGAACAGGTTCACCGCTTCGATCACCTGGCTGCGGCTGCCGGCGTCGGCCCGCACCTTGATCAGCGCCAGCTCGCGAGACACCGAATAATCGTTGTCGAGTTCGACGATCTTGATGACGTTGATCAGCTTGTTGAGCTGCTTGGTCACCTGCTCGAGCGGGGTCTCCTCGGCGGAGACGACGATCGTCATACGCGACATGTCCTTGTGCTCGGTCCGTCCGACGGCCAGCGACTCGATGTTGAACCCGCGCCGGGAGAACAGCGCCGCGACACGGGCGAGTACGCCGGGCTTGTCCTCGACCAGCACCGACAACGTGTGTGTGGTGACGTTCATCAGGCGTGCCCTTCGCTTTCGTCGTCGAACAGCGGGCGGATGCCGCGGGCCGCCTGGATCTCGTCGTTGCTGGTCCCGGCCGCCACCATCGGCCACACCTGGGCGTCGGCGCCGACGATGAAGTCGATCACCACCGGACGGTCCGTGATCGCACGGGCCCGGTTTATCACGTCCTCAACGTCTTCCTCACGCTCGCAACGGAATCCGACGCAGCCCAGCGCCTCGGCCAACTTGACGAAGTCCGGGATGCGATGCGAGTGGGTGGCCAGGTCGGTCTGCGAGTACCGCTCCTCGTAGAACAGGGTCTGCCATTGGCGCACCATTCCCAGGTTGCCGTTGTTGATCAGCGCCACCTTGATCGGCACGCCCTCGATCGCGCAGGTGGCCAGCTCCTGGTTGGTCATCTGGAAGCACCCGTCGCCGTCGATCGCCCAGACCTCGGCATCGGGGCGGGCGATCTTTGCGCCCATGGCCGCCGGGACGGCGAACCCCATGGTGCCCAGCCCGCCGGAGTTGAGCCAGGTGCGCGGCTTCTCGTAGGAGATGAACTGCGCCGCCCACATCTGGTGCTGACCGACGCCGGCGACGTACACCGCGTCGGGACCGGCGATCGCGCCCAGCTTTTCGATCACGAATTCCGGACTCAGGCTGCCGTCGCTCTGCGGGCCGTAGCTGAGCGGGTAGGTCGACTTGACCTCGTCCAGATAGGCCCACCACTCGGTGGTCTCAGGGACTTTGGTCTCCGGGACTTTGGCGGTGCCGGTGTGATGGCGCAGCATCGCGATCAGCTCGGTGATGACCGCCTTGACGTCACCGACGATCGGCACGTCGGCGCGCCGGTTCTTGCCGATCTCGGCCGGGTCGATGTCGGCGTGGATGACCTTGGCCTCCGGCGCGAACGTGTCGAGCTTGCCGGTGACCCGGTCGTCGAACCTGGTACCGAGCGCGATCAGCAGGTCGGCGCGCTGCAGCCCCGCCACCGCCGCGACCGTGCCGTGCATGCCCGGCATGCCCAGGTGCAGACGGTGGCTGTCCGGGAAGGCCCCGCGCGCCATCAGCGTGGTGACCACCGGGATGCCGGTCAGCTCGGCCAGCTCGCGCAACTGCTCGGTCGCCTCGCCACGGATGACGCCGCCGCCCACGTAGAGCACCGGCTTGCGGGCGGCCGCGATCAGCTTGGCGGCCTCCCGGATCTGCCGGCTGTGCGGCTTGGTGTTCGGCTTGTAGCCGGGCAGGTCCATGCGCGGCGGCCAACTGAATGTGCACCGGCCCTGCAGCACGTCCTTGGGGATGTCCACGAGCACCGCGCCGGGGCGTCCCGTGGCGGCGATGTGGAAAGCCTCGGCGATCACCCGCGGGATCTCGTCACCGGAGCGGACCACGAAGTTGTGCTTGGTGATCGGCATCGTGATGCCGGAGATGTCGGCCTCCTGGAACGCGTCGGTCCCGATCAGCGAACGCCCGACCTGCCCGGTGATGGCGACGACGGGGATCGAGTCCATCTGTGCGTCGGCCAACGGGGTCACCAGGTTGGTCGCACCCGGGCCCGAGGTGGCCATGCACACGCCGACCTTGCCGGTGGCGTGGGCGTAACCGCTGGCGGCATGCCCGGCACCCTGCTCGTGGCGCACCAGCACGTGACGCAGCTTCTCCGAGTCGAACAGCGGGTCGTAGACCGGGAGCACGGCGCCGCCCGGGATGCCGAAGATGACCTCGACGCCGAGCTCCTCCAGCGACCGGATCACCGACTGCGCGCCGGTGAGTTGCTGTGGTGCAACAATTTTTTGCTGTGGCGCAACATCTTTCGCTGCGACGGCGGGGGGTTTGGCGGTGGCCTTGACCGCGTCCGAAGCGATGTCGGTCGCGCTGTGTGGCTGCGGGGCGTGCGGCCTGGTGGGAGCGCTCACTGTCGTTTGGTCCTTAGTCACTCTGGGGGTCTCGCTGTGGGCAAGAAAAAACCCCCGTCAGCTCAGCCGCTGTACGAGGGTTGCGCGTTGGTGCTGGATCGCTTCAAATGCCGAAAAGCTGGTCAGAACCCAACGCGCCGACCAATTACTACGAGCATTCCGGGCGTTCCGGCGTCATCCATAACGTCCGACGTTTGCCTTCACACCGCTCAGCCGTCAAATCCGTCGAACGCCGGGGCAGGCTCGGCATCAGAGTGTGCCTCGGGTCGGGCAACAGCGTGGGATGATGGGCGCGCGGTGGGATGATGGCGGGGTGGCTACCGGATCGTCTTCCCATACCGCCGTGGTGATCAGGATCTCACCGATCGCGCATCTGGCCGTCGGCGTCTTCGCCCTCGGGTTGTTGATCCCGGTGCTGGCCTGGCCGCCGTCGACACCGCTGCTCGCCATCCCGGTGGCGCTCTCGGCGCTGATCGTGCGGTTGCGCACCGTCGCCGACGACCGAGGCGTCACCGTCCGGACGCTGGTCGGCAGCAGGACGGTGGGGTGGGAGCAGATCGACGGGCTGCGCTTCCACAAGGGGTCGTGGGCGCGTGCGCAACTCAAGAACGGTGCGGATCTGCGGTTGCCCGCGGTCGACTTCGCTTCGCTGCCCAAGCTGACCGAGGCCAGTTCCGGCCGGGTGCCCAACCCTTACCGGTAACGGTTTCAGGCGATCGGATTGACGCCGTTGAGCAGCACCCACACCCCGACGCCCGCGGCGATCCCGGCCAGCAGCGCGACGAACGACCCGATGAAGGGCCGGTGCGCCCAGCCCCGGCCCGCGTCGAGGCCGTAGCGGCCCGGTCCGCACAGGATCACCGCCACGGCCAGGACGATCAGCGTGATCTGGTATTCGTGCCCGTCCGGCAGGAAGTACGGAAAAGTGTGGCTGTGCGGCCGCGCCGAGACGGTGGCCAGCAGGCCGTTGATCAGGAAGGCCAGCGCACCCGCCGCGGCAACCGGAGTGAACAGCCCGAGCACCAGCAGCACTCCCGCGACCACCTCGCCGCCGGCGCCGACGTAGGCCAGGATGTCCGCGTGCTGGTAGCCGACGTCGGACAGCGAGTTCCCGAATGCAGTGACACCCGAGCCGCCCCACCAGCCGAACAGCTTCTGCAGTCCGTGGGCGCCCAGCACCACCCCGAGCCCCGCGCGCAGCACCAGCAGACCGAGGTGCTGGGTGCCGCGGCGGCCGACGGCGTGCCGGCGTTCGTCGTGATCGTCGGCATCGATGTGGGCGGGCTCGACGGACGCGGGCCGGGCCGGGGTGTGGGGCTGGGCGTAGGGCAACGGCTCCTGGTTGTCGAGGAGGTTGTATGCCGGCGCGCCGTGACCACCCGTGTGGTTGGGGTCCGCGTACGGGATGATGGCGGTGGTGCCGAAGTCACCAGGATACCCGGCCGGCGTCAGGTCGTCTTCGGGATCGACCAAACGTGCCGAGGCGGGACGCCCCGGGGTCGACTCCGGGGGCTGGTCCGGCCGCTGCCACGGTGCGTCATGCGATTGACTGGTCACGCGTGCCAGGGTAAGGGCATTTGCGCCTGAATTGGGGATTTGAGCCGCGCTTTCGCCCGGCAATCGGCGCTTTTTTGCGCCGAAATGGTCCGTCGAGCCCATGAATCCCCCGACTTGTCGTGCCCGGAAGACGCCGGGAAGACGTCTGGAGGCCGTCTGATGGCCGGTGCGGGCCACCGGCGCGGGCGTGTGGCGACGCCGCGGGAGTTGTCCGTAGCCTGTCCGTCATGCGACTACGGCGCTCGGTGCAAGGTGGGCTCGCCGCGCTTTCCGCGGTTGTGCTGGTGTCGAGCGGCTGCGCGCGGTTCAACGACGCCCTATCCCAGCCGTTCACCACCAACCCCGTACTCAAGCCGCAGCCCAGTTCGACGCCTCCCCCGCCACCGCCGCTGCCGCCCACGCCGTTCCCCAAGGAATGCCCGGCCCCGGGCGTGATGCAGGGCTGCCTGGGCAGCACCAGCGGCCTCATCATGGGCACGGACAGCAAAACCGCGCTGGTGGCCGAGCGCCTCACCGGGGCGGTCAAGGACATCTCGGTCAGCGCCGAACCGAAGGTGAAGACCGTCATCCCGGTCGACCCGACCGGGGACGGCGGCCTGATGGACATCGTGCTGTCGCCGACCTACAACCAGGACCGCCTGATGTACGCCTACATCAGCACGCCCACCGACAACCGGGTGATCCGCATCGCCGACGGCGACGTCCCCAAGGACATCCTGACCGGCATCCCCAAAGGGGCGGCGGGCAACATGGGCGCGCTGGTCTTCACCAGCCCCACCACACTGGTCGTGATGACCGGCGATGCGGGCAATCCCGCGATGGCCGCCGACCCCAACTCGCTGGCCGGCAAGGTGCTGCGGATCGAGCAGCCCACCACCATCGGCCAGGCGCCGCCGACGACGGCCCTGTCCGGCATCGGCTCGGGAGGCGGCCTGTGTGTCGACCCCGTCGACGGGTCGCTGTACGTCGCCGACCGCACGCCGACCGCGGACCGGTTGCAGCGCATCACCAAGACCTCGGAGGTCTCCACGGTATGGACGTGGCCGGACAAGCCCGGGGTGGCCGGCTGCGCGGCGATGGACGGCACCGTGCTGATCAACCTGATCAACCCCATGCTGACGGTGGCGGTGCGGCTGGCCCCGTCCACGGGCGCGGTCACCGGTGAGCCCGACGTCGTGCGCAAGGACACCCACGCCCACGCCTGGGCGCTGCGGACGTCGCCGGACGGCAACGTGTGGGGCGCGACGGTCAACAAGACCGCCGGGGACGCCCAGAAGCTCGACGACGTGGTCTTTCCCCTGTTCCCGCAGGGAGGCGGCTTCCCGCGCAACAACGACGACAAGACGTGACAGGTCTCGGCGGGCTCACAGCCCGCCGGGAGCGAACCGGACGCCGCGGTCGGGCTCCCGTGTTCGCGCGTAGACCCCGGGGCCTTACCCCTGCCCGCAGGCGGCCAGGACGAGTTCGCGCACCCGCGCCGCGTCGGCCTGCCCGCGGGTGGCCTTCATCACCGCGCCGACGATCGCGCCCGCCGCGGCGATCTTGCCGCTGCGGATCTTCTCGGCCACATCGGGATTGGCGGCCAGGGCCTCGTCGACGGCCGCCTGGGTCACCGAGTCGTCGCGCACCAGCGCCAGACCCCGCGCGGTCATCACCTGCTCGGGTTCGCCTTCGCCGGCCAGCACCCCCTCCACGACCTGGCGGGCGAGCTTGTTGGACAGTTTGCCCTCGTCGACCAGCGCCACCACGGCGGCGACCTGCGCCGGTGCGATGGCGAGTTCGTCGAGCGAGCAGCCGGCCTCGTTGGCCTTCTGCGCCAGGAAATTGCCCCACCAGGCCCGCGCGGACTCGCTGGAGGCGCCGTGCTCCACGGTCGCCGCGACCAGTTCGACGGCGCCGGCGTTGACGAGATCGCGCATCACCTCGTCAGACACTCCCCACTCCTGCTGAATCCGCTTGCGCCTCAACCACGGTAGCTCGGGAATGGTTTGCCGCAGCCGCTCGACCAGCTCACGGCTGGGCGCGACGGGCTCCAGGTCGGGCTCGGGGAAGTAGCGATAGTCCTCGGCGGTCTCCTTGACACGACCTGGGCTGGTGTAACCGGCCTCGTGAAAGTGCCTGGTTTCCTGGATAATCCGGCCGCCGGACACCAAAACCGCGCCCTGGCGCTGCATTTCGTAGCGCACGGCGACCTCGACGCTGCGCAGCGAGTTGACGTTCTTGGTCTCGGTGCGGGTGCCGAACTCGGCCGTCCCGGTCGGCTTCAGCGACACGTTGGCGTCGCAGCGCATCGAACCCTGGTCCATCCGGACATCGGACACGTCCAACGCCCGCAACAGGTCTCGCAATGCCGTCACGTACGCCCGGGCGATCTGGGGCGCACGCGCCCCTGCCCCGACGATCGGCTTGGTGACGATCTCGATCAGCGGCACGCCCGCCCGGTTGTAGTCGATCAGCGATGTCGTCGCCCCGTGGATGCGCCCGGTCTCGCTGCCCAGATGGGTCAGCTTTCCGGTGTCCTCCTCCATGTGCGCGCGCTCCACCTCCACGCGCCAGGTGCTGCCGTCCTCCAGCGGCGCGTCGAGGTGACCGTTGACCGCGATCGGCTCGTCGTACTGGGAGATCTGATAGTTCTTCGGCATGTCCGGGTAGAAGTAGTTCTTCCGGGCGAACCGGCACCACGGCACGATCTCGCAGTTCAGGGCCAACCCGATCCGGATCGCCGAGTCCACCGCGGCGCGGTTGAGCACCGGCAACGCACCCGGCAGGCCCAGGCAGACCGGGCACACCTGGGTGTTGGGTTCGGCGCCGAAGGTGGTGGCGCAGCCGCAGAACATCTTGGTCACGGTGGACAGCTCGACGTGCACCTCGAGCCCGAGCACCGGGTCGAAGCGCGCGACCACCTCGTCGAAATCCAGCAGTTCGGCGCCGGCAGCAACGGTCATGCGTCGATCCTAGTGGCGCTGCCGCTCCGCACGTCCCGTCCCCCTGTCCGAGAACATGAGAGCCGGTGCGCGGCCCGTCAGGATGCCCTTCCCGCCGATGCGGACCAGGACGTCGATGCCGGTGTCGTCGAGGGTCTGCTGCGTCGGGCTTTAGATCGCGGTCGGCAGCGGGCCGCGGGCCGCCTCGTAGGCGGCACCCACCCGGTAGAGGCGGTCGTCGGCCAGGGCAGGGGCCATGATCTGCAGACCCACCGGCAGGCCGTCGTCGGGTGACAGCCCCGACGGCACCGACATGCCGCAGTGCCCGGCCAGGTTCAGCGGCAGCGTACACAGGTCGAACAGGTACATCGCCAGCGGGTCATCGACCTTCTCGCCGAGCCGGAACGCGGTGGTCGGCGTCGTCGGCGACACCACGACGTCCACGGCACGGTAGGCCGCATCGAGATCGCGAGCGATCAGCGTGCGCACCTTCTGTGCCTGGTTGTAGTACGCGTCGTAATAGCCGGCCGAAAGCGCATAGGTACCGATCATGATGCGCCGCTTGACCTCCGGACCGAAACCGGCCGCGCGGGTCAGCGCCATCACCTCCTCGGCGCTGTGGCTGCCGTCGTCGCCGACCCGCAACCCGTACCGCATCGCGTCGAAGCGCGCCAGATTGCTGGACACCTCCGACGGCAGGATCAGGTAGTAGGCAGCCAGCGCGTAGTCGAAGTGCGGGCAGTCCACCTCGCTCACCTCCGCGCCCAGCGCGGTCAGCTGGTCCACCGCGGCCTGGAAGGACGCCAACACCCCCGGCTGGTAGCCCTCGCCGCGCAGCTGCTTGACCACCCCGACACGCACTCCCCTCAGGTCGCCGCCCGCGCCGGCCCGCGCGGCGCCGACGACGTCGGGCACCCCGGCCTCCACCGACGTCGAGTCGCAGGTGTCGTGCCCGGCGATCACCTGGTGCAGCAACGCCGTGTCCAGCACGGTACGCGCGCACGGCCCGCCCTGGTCCAGCGACGACGCGCAGGCCACCAGCCCGTAGCGCGACACCGTGCCGTAGGTCGGCTTGACGCCGACGGTCGCGGTCAACGCGGCCGGCTGGCGGATCGAGCCCCCGGTGTCGGATCCGATGGCCAGCGGCGCCTGGAACGCGGCCAGCGCCGCGGCGCTCCCACCGCCGGAGCCGCCCGGCACCCGCTCCACGTCCCACGGGTTGCGGGTAGGTCCGTAGGCGGAGTTCTCGGTCGATGAGCCCATGGCGAACTCGTCCATATTGGTCTTGCCCAGGATCGGGATGCCGGCGGCCCGCAACCGCAGCGTGACGGTGGCGTCGTAGGGGGAACGCCAACCCTCCAGAATCTTGGAGCCGCACGTGGTGGGCATGTCGACCGCGGTGAACACGTCTTTGAGCGCCACCGGGACGCCGGCGAGCACCGAGGGCGGGCGCTCGCCGGCGGCCACCGCCTGGTCGACCGCGGCCGCCGCCGCCAGCGCCTCGTCGGCGGCCACATGCAGGAACGCATGGTAGCGGTCGTCGGTGGCCTCGATCTGGTCCAGGCACGCCCGCGTGACCTCGACCGACGACAGCTCCCCGGCGGCGATCCCGGCGGCCAGCGCCGCGGCGTCCATGCGGATGATGTCGCTCATTCGTCGTCCCCCAGGATCTGCGGGACGGCGAAACGGCCGTCGACGGCCTCGGGCGCCCCCGCCAACGCCTCCCGCTGGGTCAGCGAGGGCGCCTTCTCGTCCGGACGCATCACGTTGACGTCCTTGAGCGGGTTGTCGGTCGCCTCCACACCGCTGACGTCGATCGCCTGAACTTGGCTGACGTGACTGAGGATGGCGTCGAGTTGGCCGGCGAAGCCATCCAGTTCGGCATCGGTCAGCGCCAGGCGGGACAGACGGGCCAGGTGCGCGACCTCGTCGCGGGAGATCTGG
>CAYVQQ010000006.1:0-30159 GCA_964453085.1 uncultured Mycobacterium sp. | reverse complement strand
CTGGTGATTTTCAAAAGAGGGATTGCCACGCCCCCTGCGGGGGCTCGCAATGACAGGCGGGCAGGGACGAGCCCTGCCCCTGCGCGCGTGACGCGGCAATCCCGCCGGGCTGATCTCTTCCGCTAGCCAGCCTGCGGGCGCTGGGCGGCAGCCCGCCCGACACGGTGGTGGTCGGGTGCGAAGCGGGTAGCGTCGCTGAGGGGATCGGCCTGACCGAACCCGTCGCCCGGGCGGTTCCACGGGCGGTTAGGACGGTCGCGGACATCATCGCGGCGCTGCAGAGTCCGATATCTTCGGCGCCGACGGAGCGTTGAGCATGTGTCTGGGGATACCGGGCCGCGTGATCGGGCTGCTGGACGGCTACGAGGGACAGCTCGCGTTGGTCGACGTCGCCGGCGAGCAGCGCCGCGTGAATGTCGGCATGCTGCCCGAGGAGACGTTCGCCCCGGGCGACTGGGTCATCATCCACATGGGCTTCGTCGTGGAGAAGACCGACCGCGCCGGGGCCGACGAGGCGATGGCGGGCCTGGAGCTGATGGGCCGCGGCGGTGGCGACCCAGCGACCGTCGAGGAGGGCGGCTGAGATGACCGAACCCTCCCTGATGCTGCGATCCGATCAGGTGCGTCAGCGCCTCACGGTGACCGGTGTCGTCCAGGGGGTGGGCTTCCGTCCTTTCGTCCATCGTCTCGCCACCGAACTGGGACTGACCGGATTCGTCGGCAACGACTCGGGCGCAGTCTTCCTCGAGGTGCAGGGCAACCCCGCGCGGGTGCGGGAGTTCGCGCGCCGGCTGCGCGCCGACGCCCCACCGCTGGCACGTATCGGAGCCGTCGAAGCCGTCGACGTCGCCCCCGGCCCCGGCCGCGGGTTCGACATCGCCGCCAGCGAGGTGATCGCCGGTGCCGCGACGCCGATCCCGCCCGACGTCGCGGTCTGCGACGACTGTGTCGCCGAGTTGTTCGACCCCGACGACCGGCGTCACCGCCACCCGTTCATCACGTGCACCAACTGCGGCCCGCGCTTCACCATCATCCGCACGCTTCCCTACGACCGCCCCGCGACCACGATGTCGGCGTTCGCGATGTGCGCGCGCTGCGCCCGCGAATACGCCGATCCCGCCGATCGCCGGTTTCATGCACAGCCGATCGCCTGCCCCGACTGCGGCCCCTCGCTGTGGTTCTCCCCGCACCCGTCCCCATCCGAACGCCGAGTCGAGGGCACCGACGCCGCGCTGGCCGCCGCCCAGCGCGCGCTGGTGGCCATCAAGGGCGTGGGCGGTTACCACCTGGCCTGCCTCGCCGACAACCAGCGGGCGGTGACGGCGCTGCGGACCCGGAAAGCCCGCGGCGCCAAGCCTTTCGCGATCCTGATCCGCGACCTCGACGTCGCGCGCCGCTACGCCGCGGTCGGTGACGCCGAGGCCGCCGTGCTCTCCGGCCCGGCCCGGCCGATCGTGCTGCTGCCGCGCCGGACCGGGGCGCCGGTCGCCGACGCGGTCGCGCCCGGCAGCCCGCTGCTCGGGCTGATGCTGCCGTACTCCCCGATCCACCACCTGCTGCTGGCGCCCGTCCCCGGGGCCGGTGGGCGGGTGCCCGACGCGCTGGTGCTGACCAGCGCCAACCGCTCCGACGAGCCCATCTGCTTCACCGACGACGATGCCGCGCGCCGGCTTCCGGCCCTGTGCGACGCGGTGCTCGACCACGACCGGCCCATCCACGTGCCATGCGACGACTCGGTGGTGCGCGTCGTCGACGGCGGAGAGCTGCCCATCCGGCGCTCCCGCGGTTACGCGCCGCTGCCGGTGGACCTGGGCCGCGAGGGCCCCGCGGTGCTGGCCGTCGGCGGGGAACTGAAGAACACCTGCTGCCTCACCGACGGGTCCCGCGCCTACCTGTCCGGGCACATCGGCGACATGGGCACCTGGGAGACACTGCGCGCGTTCGGCCGGGCGGTCGGACAACTCGGCGAGATTCGCGGCGCCCCGGCGCGGTTGGCCGCCGACCTGCACCCGGCGTATCACACCCGCGCCTGGGCGGAACGCCACGCCGGCGATCGCCCGCTGGACTTGGTCCAGCACCATCACGCCCATGTGGTGTCGCTGCTGGCCGAGCACGGGCGCATCGGCGAACCGATCATCGGGGTCGCGTTCGACGGCACCGGCTACGGCTGCGACCACACCATCTGGGGCGGCGAGATTCTGCGGCTCGGCCGCGACAGCCACCGCTTCGTGCGGGCCGCCCACCTGCGGCCGGTCCCACTGCCCGGCGGCGATGCCGCGGTGCGCAACCCGTGGCGGATGGCGCTGGCCCAGTTGTGGGCGGCCGACGTCCCCTGGACCCCGGACCTGGCGCCGGTCGCCGCGGCGAGTCCAGAGGAACTGGCTTTGGTCCGTTCACAATTGGAGAGCGGGACGGGATGCGTGCCGTGCTCGAGCGTGGGCCGGCTTTTCGACGCGGTCGCCTCCCTGCTGGGCGTGCGGCACCGGATCGACCACGAGGGCCAGGCCGCGATCGAACTCGAGGCGCTGGCCGAGTCGGCCGACGGCGCGCCCGGGCCGTCGTTGGCGCCGGCGGTGCGGGCCGACGGGGTGATCGATCCCGCCCCCATGGTGCAGGCGCTGGTCTCGGCCATGCACTCCGGCACCCCGCCGGCGCTGCTGGCCGCGGCGTTCCACCGAGCGGTCGCCGGCGCGGTCGCGGCGGCAGTCGGCCGGGTCGCCGGCCAGACCCGGCTCGTGGGCCTCACCGGCGGCGTGTTCCAGAACGTGCTGTTGCTGCGCACCTGCCGCACCCTGTTGCAGCGGAACGGGTTCGAGGTGCTGACCCACCGCACGGTACCGCCCAACGACGGCGGGCTGGCACTCGGACAGGCCGCGGTCTCGCTGCTCACCGCGCTCGAGGAGGCCGGGCCGTGACCGCCGACCTCGCGACGGCCATCGGTCACGAACTCGGCGCGGAGCCGGCCCGGGACCTGGCCGCTGCCGCGTTGACCCTGGCCAGGCGGTTCGCCGCGGGCGCCACGATGTGGTCGGTCTCGCCGTTGTGGGAGCCGCACGCGCTGCACATCGCGGTCGAGTTCGTCCACCCGGTGATCATGGGCAAGCGCGCGCTGCCCGCGGTGGCGCTGACCGGACCGGACATCGTCGACCTCGCGCGGGTCTCGGTGCGGCCCGGCGACATCGTGGTCGCGGTAGCGGGCGGCGACGATGCTCAGGTGCGCTCCGTGCTGCGCCGCGCCCCGGCGTGGGGGGCGACCACGATCTGGATCGGCAGCGGCGAACGACCCGCGACCGGTGCGGCCGACCACGTGTTGTGGCTCGATGACCCCGGCCCGCGCGTGCCCGCGACGGGCGGCTTCGTGCTGTTCTACCACCTGTTGTGGGAGCTGACGCACGTGTGTTTCGAACACTCGGGCCTACTCGGCCCCGTACGCGCCGAGGCGGTCTGCGTGACGTGCGGCGACGAGGGCCGCCTGGGTGAGGTGGTGGCCTCCTCGATCGATGGGCGGGCCGCCGTGCGGACCGCGCGGGGCGTGGAGACCGTGGTGACGACGCTCGTCGAACCGGTCGCCGCCGGGGATCTGGTCGTGCTGCACGCCGGTACGGCGATCAGCCGACTCGACGAGGAGAGCGATGCCTGACGAGCCGACCAACTTCCTGTACCCGTTCATCGACGGCGCCGCGGACGACCCCGCCTCCCTGCTCGCCGACCTGGCCGCCTCCGCGCAGGCCAAGGCAGCCGAAAGCCTGGCGTTGCGGCGCGCGACACTGGAAGCCAACGCGGACCTGTTGGCTCGCGCCGCCATGGAGATGGCCCGCCGCTTCGCGGCGGGCGGGCGGCTGTTCACCTTCGGAAACGGCGGCAGTTGCACCGATTCCGCCACACTGGCGCAGTTGTTCGCCCGACCGCCGACCGGCCGGGCCGTCGCGGCCTGGTCCCTGACGGCCGACCCGGCCATCCTCACCGCACTGGGCAACGACGTCGGGTTCGAGCTGGTGTTCGCGCGCCAGTTGATCGCCCGCGCCCGGGCGGGCGACGTCGTGATCGCGATGTCGACCAGCGGCAATTCGCCGAACCTGCTCACCGCGCTGGCCGAGGCCCGGCAGCGCGGCCTTTACACCGTCGGCTTCGCCGGCTACGACGGCGGGGCCTTCGTGGACAATGCGGATGTGGATTGCTGTTTCGTCGTGCGCTCGCAAAGCGTGCACCGCATTCAGGAGGCCCAGGCGCTGCTCGGATATGCGCTGTGGTCGGCCACCTGCGGGCGGTTCGGCGACCGCGATGCGGGGGCGGCATGAGCCGCGCCGAGTACCTCTCGTCGGGGCCGCGGTTCGCCGAGAGCGAGGTGATCGAACGCATCGAATCGTTCCGGCGGCGCCGGCCCAGGCTGCTTGACGACCGGGTGACCCTGGCGCACGGGGCGGGCGGCAAGGCGTCGGCGGCGCTGGTCGACGCGGTGTTCGTGGAGGCGTTCCGCAACCCGGTGCTGGAGCCGCTCGGCGACGGCGCGGTGCTCACGCTGCCCGGCGGCGAACGGCTCGCGATGTCCACCGACTCGTTCGTGGTGCAGCCCCTGCGCTTTCCGGGCGGATCGATCGGCACGCTGGCCGTCCACGGCACCTGCAACGACCTGGCGGTGGCGGGAGCCGTGCCGTCGTGGATCTCGGCGGCGTTCGTGCTCGAAGAGGGCTTCGCGATCGCCGAGCTCAAGGAGATCGTCGCCGACATGGCGGCTGCCGCCGTGGAAGCCGGCGTGCAGATCGTCACCGGCGACACGAAGGTGGTGCCCCGAGGCGCCGCCGACGGGCTGTTCATCACCACCACCGGGGCCGGCGTCATTCCCGCCGGGCGCACGCTGTCGGCGGCGTCGGTGCGCGTCGGCGACAAGGTGCTGTTGTCGAGGCCGATGGGCGAGCACGGGATGGCCGTGATGCTGGCCCGGGGCGACCTGGCCATCGAGGCCGACATCTGCTCCGACACCGCGTCGCTCAGCCCCCTGGTGGAGCTGCTCATGGCGGCCGCCCCGGCCACCCGCTGGCTGCGGGATGCGACCCGCGGTGGGGTGGGCACCGTGTGCAACGAGCTCGCACAGGCCTGCGGCCTCGGCGTGCTGCTCGACGAAGCGCGACTGCCGGTGTCGCCCACCGTGAACGGCGCCTGCGAGATGCTCGGCATCGACCCGCTCTACGTCGCCAACGAGGGCCTGCTCGTCGCCGTCGTCGCCCCCGAGCAAGCCGACGACGGCTTGGCCGCCCTGCGGTCGCATCCACTGGGCGCCCAGGCGGCCCAGGTCGGGGAGATCGTCGCCGAGCCGGGCGAGAGTGTCGTGCTGCGCACCGGGTTCGGGGGCACCCGGATCGTCGACATGCTCGTCGGGGACCCGCTGCCCCGAATCTGTTGAGAGGAGAACGTGCGATGTGCCTTGGCATTCCGGGCCGAATCGTCGAGATCACCGACGCCGCCGACCATCTGGCGAAGGTCGACGTCAGCGGGGTGCAGCGCACGATCAGCGTGCGCCTGCTCGAAGACGACCTGCCCGTACCCGGGGACTGGGTGCTGGTTCACGTCGGATTCGCGATGGCCAAGATCGACGAGACCGAGGCGTTGCTCACCCTGGCGGCCATCCAGCAGCTCGGCGACGCCTTCAGCACCGAACTGGAGGCCTTCGATTCCTCGGCGATCACCTGAGGAGGCGCGATGAAATTCGTCGATGAATTCCGCGACCCGGCGGCCGCCCGCAAGCTGCTCGCCGCCATCGAGCGCCTGGCCGGCGACGGTGAGCAGTTCAAGTTCATGGAGGTGTGCGGCGGGCACACCCACACCATCTACCGGCACGGCATCGAACAGCTGCTGCCCGGAAACGTCGAACTGGTGCACGGCCCGGGCTGCCCGGTGTGCGTGATCCCGATGGGCCGCGTCGACGACGCCATGTGGCTGGCCGGGCAGCCCAAAGTGATCTTCACCTGCTTCGGCGACATGATGCGCGTCCCGGGCTCCAACGGCAGCCTGCTGGACGCCAAGGCCGCGGGCGCCGACGTGCGCTTCGTCTACTCGCCGCTGGACGCCCTGAAGATCGCGGTCGACAACCCGGACAAGCAGGTGATCTTCTTCGCCATCGGGTTCGAGACCACCGCACCGTCGACCGCGGTCACCCTGGTGCGCGCCCGCGAGCTGGGCGTGGGCAACTTCAGCGTGTTCTGCAACCACGTCACGATCGTGCCGCCGATCAAGGCGATCCTCGAGTCGCCCGATCTACGGCTGTCCGGCTTCATCGGCCCCGGCCACGTCTCGACCGTCGTGGGCAACCGGCCCTACCGCTTCGTGCCGGACGTCTACCGAAAGCCGTTGGTGGTGGCCGGCTTCGAGCCGCTCGACATCCTGGCCGCGGTCGCGATGCTACTGACCCAGATCCGCGAGGGCCGCTGTGAGGTGGAAAACCAGTACAAGCGCGTCGTCCCCGAACACGGCAATCCGGCGGCGCTGGCGCTGCTGGCCACGGTGTTCGCGTTGCGGCCGCACTTCGAGTGGCGGGGACTGGGCTTCATCTCGCAGAGCGCGCTGCGGCTGCACGACGACTTCGCCGACTTCGACGCCGAGCTGCGCTTCGCGATACCCGGCGTGCGGGTCGCCGACCCCAAGGCCTGTCAGTGCGGCGAGGTACTCAAAGGGGTGCTCAAGCCGTGGGAATGCAAGGTTTTCGGCACCGCATGCACCCCGGAGACACCGATCGGGACGTGCATGGTGTCCCCTGAGGGCGCCTGCGCCGCCTACTACAACTTCGGGCGCATGAACCGTGGCATCGCCAAGCTCGCGGGGCGCACTTGACGACCGATGCGCCCGGCCCCGGCACAGGTGTGGAGATGTTCGCTCGCTACGCCTATGCTCCCAACGCGCTGGGCTACTGCGGCCCCCCGCTGGCCGCCACCCTGCGTGACGGCTCCGCGGAGGAGGTGCGCGCCGCGGCGGCGCGGTTCTCCGGGGCCTGGCCCTACCTGCGCGTCCTGTCGGCGCTGACCGGGATCGCCGACCCGCTCGATCTTCGGCTCGTCGAATCCTATTGGCTCGGCGGCGGAGTCGGCGCCGGCGTGGACCCGGCCGATTTCCACGCCGCACTGCTGGACATCATCGGGCCGCAGGCGGGCCGCTACTGGGCACATCTGACGCCCGACCTGGCCCGCGAGGCGGCGCCCAACCACTGCTTCCACGTGTTCGGCGTCTATCCGTGGACGCGGTTCCTGGGCCGCGGTGAGCAGCCCCTGAGCGTGCTCGACAACTGCCGCATCAGTTGGGGCACGGTGGTTTCCCGCGCCGGCGACGCAGTGCAGGTGTCGCGCCGCGCGCTGGCCTTCGACGGCCGGTCGTTGACGCTGACCCAACCGTCAGCGCTTGTCCTCGACGTCTGGGCGGACGGGTACAGCCCGGTGCCTGATGTGGCCGTCGGCGACGAGGTCGCGGTGCACTGGGGCAGATTGTGCGGACGGCTGCGTCCCGGGCAGGTGCGCGCGCTCGCCGACAGCACGGATCGCCAGCTGGAGGTGACCGGCTGGCGGCTGGCGCACGTCTGCTAGGGCGGCCGTCATGACCGGTTCCCTCTGCGACGTGCTGCCCGCCGCGGCGGCGCTGCTCGGCGTGCCCGGGGCGACCGACACACTGGCACTGGCGGAGGCCGTCGGGGCCGACCGCGTCGAGCGTGTGCTGGTCGTCCTGGTGGACGGGATGGGCTGGCACCTGCTACCGGAGCTGGCCGCCAGTGCGCCGCTGCTGTCCTCGGCGCTGACAGGTGCCGCCGGCCGGCTCACCCGGCTGACGTGCGAGTTTCCGTCGACCACTCCGACCAACCTGGTGTCCCTGGGCACCGGTGCGCGGTCCGGGGAACACGGCATCCTGGGCTTCACCCTCAACGTCCCCGGCACCGACCGGGTGGTCAACCACATCCACTGGGGCGACGACCCGCCGCCCGCCGTCTGGCAGCCGTTGCCTACCTGGTTCCAGCGTGTCGAGCGCGCCGGCGTGGCCGCCCGGGCCGTGCTGCCCGCAGCGTTCCTCGGTAGTGGCCTGACCGACGCGGCCTACCGCGGTGCGCGGTTCGTCCCGACCCGCCCGGACGACGACTATGCCGCGGCGGTGGCCACTGCACTGCGGTCGGCGCCCGGCCTCGTCTACGGCTACACCGCCGACCTCGACACCGCGGCCCACGTCTTCGGCGTCGGCTCACCCGGCTGGCATGAGGCCGCGACCCGCGTCGACGCGGTGCTGGCCCGGCTGGTGGAGGCGCTGCCCGGCGACGCGGTGCTGCTGGTGACCGCCGACCACGGCGGAATCAACATCGCACCGGACGCCCGCGTGGACCTCGACGCCGACCCCCGACTGGCCGCGGGGGTACGGGTGGTCGCCGGCGAGCCGCGGGTACGCTACCTGCATACCGAGCCGGGCGCCGCCGCCGACGTGCAGGCGGCATGGGCCGAGGTCCTGGGCGACCGCGCCCGTGTGCACAGCCGCGCGGAGGCCGTGGCCACGGGGATGTTCGGCCCGTTCGATCCCCGCCACGCGGCACGGATCGGTGACGTCGTGGTCGTCTGCGCCGGCGACCTGGCCGTCGTGGCGACCGCTCACGAGCCCCCGGAGGCGGCCCGGCTCATCGGTTATCACGGCGCGGCCACGCCCGCCGAGACAGCCGTCCCCCTCATCGTCCGCCGCGGCTGACACCGTCGGCGGCGAACCACTGACCCGTCGGTTCCCACAGCGCAGCGACACAGCTGCCGGCTGCCGCATGCGTCGATACCCACCGTGATGTCCCGCGTCCCGGCCGCCGGCCTGCGACGTCGACCCGGCCTCCGGCATCTCCGCTTGGGTAACACACACCGGATTTTGAGCGTTCTCACAGGTCGACGTGGGCGCCCCCCACTACAGTCAGAACCACTGTGAAGCTTCGGTGTGGCGGTGCGAGTCGGCGATGGTGGTCGGCGGTCGCCGTCTTGGCCGCGCTGAGCGTCCTCGCCGCCGTCACGACGGGTTGGGCAGCTCGGGGCACCGCGGTCAGCACCGCCATCGTCCCGCAGCCCGCGTCTTTGTCACACGAAACTTTGTCACACGAAACGCACGGCGGTGGCGGCGTCCACCTGCACCGTGACGAGCGCACCCGATCCGTCGTCGCCCATGGCCTTTCCAGCGACCGCACACCCTCGCACCAGAAAAAGAACGCCTGGATGACCCGCGACCGGCCGCCGACCGGAACCCGTATCGCCGCCCAAGCGGTGCGGACCCCGCTGCCCGTCGTCGTGCCGCAGTGCCGCCCGGGCGAAATCGACGCCCGCGCACCCGCGGGTGCCCCCGACGATCGCGACATTCTCACCGAACTCTGCGTGGCCCGCTGCTGACAGGCCGACATCGGACCAACGTGCCCGATGACGCGCGTGCGGCCGGCTGCGCACGGCAGCCGTTGCCGATTTGCCGCGGCTCCAGCTGGTAGGGCTTCCGGCGGTCCGAACTCCGCTCTGTCTCCGCGCACTCCAGCCTCAGAGGAAGATTCATGTTCTCGCGCACTTCTGACACCGCCGGATCCCCGCTTCAAGTGAGATAGCGATGGACTTCGGGATGCGACCACCGGAGCTCAACTCCGGTTACCTGTATTCGGGTCCCGGTTCGGACCTGCTGACGACCGCCGCCGGCACCTGGGACGCGCTGGCCGGCAGCCTGGACGAGGCGGTGGCCGGCTACGCCGCCGCTATCGGGCAACTCGGGCACACCTGCCAGGGCCGGGCGACGACCACCCTGGCCCTGTCCCACCACCGTGAATGGCTGAAGTCCCTGGCCGCACAGGCCCGGCAGGCCGCCCGCCGTGCCGACGCGGCCGCGAGCGCCTACGAGACGGCGTTCGCTGCGACGGTGCCACCCTCCGCCATCGAGGCCAACCGCGCTCGGCGCGTGTCGCTGGCAGCCAGCAACTTCCTGGGGATCGCCAGTGCGCACATCGCGGACACCGAGGCCGACTACGAGCGGATGTGGGCCCAGGACGCCGCCGCCATGTACGCCTACGCCGCCGCGTCGGCGGAGGCGGCGGTGTTGACGCCGTTCACCCTGCCGCCGGCTCAACCCGGTGGGCCGCCGACGAAGGCGTCCCGCGCGTGGCGCGTCAAAGTCGCTCCGGAGATCGTCGCGGCCGGCGGCCACCTGATGTCGGCGATCCCCGATGGGTTGGCCGGGCTGGCCCGCTCACCGCTGAGCAGCCTCGACACGTCCCTGCTGCCGGTGACGGCGTCGCTGTCCAAGCTGAGCTCGCTGTCGGCGCCTGTGGACGTCGCGATCAGACACCTCAACGCCCTCAACAAGGCGGCGGCGTTGACACGGCTGCTACCGCATCCGCGCGGCGCCGACGGCGCGGCGATCGCCGCACGAGCCGGCTGCGGCGTCCCCGTCGGGTCTTTGACGGTGCCGCCTGCCTGGACCGAGCCGGTGGCGACAAACCGCGGCCCCGCGCAGCCGCCGCGTCCGGTCCCGGCGGGCGAGCCGATCCGCCTGGTCGCCGAGCACGAACCGCCGAGGCAACCGTCGCGGCGCAGGCCGAGCTGAGACCACCGGGCTTCACCGGCGCGCGGCGTGTTCGCGAGCTGCCTCCACGATCGCCGAGAACAACCTCAGGTCCTCCAGGCACTCCTCCGGATGCCACTGCACGGCCAGCACGAACTGCTCGCCAGGCAGCTCCAGCGCCTCGACCACCCCGTCGGCGTTCCTCGCGCCGACCGCCAGCCCCGCACCGACTTTCGCGACACCCTGATGGTGGTAGCAGCACACCTCCGCGGATTCGCCGAGTAGGCCCGCCAGCCGCGTGCCCGGCACCGTGTGCACCACCGACGACGTGAACACCGCGTTGCCGGCCCGGTGGTGGTGGTGGCCGAGGACATCCGGCAGGTGCTGGTGCAGCGTCCCGCCGAAGGCCACGTTGAGCACCTGTGCACCACGGCAGATGCCCAGCACCGGCAACCCGCGCCGCAGCGCGGCCCGCAGCAACGCGAACTCCCAGGCATCGCGCACAGGTATCGGCGCATCGGTTTCCGGGTGCGCCGGCTCACCGTAGGCCGCGGGATCGATGTCGCTGCCGCCGGTGATCACCAGGCCGTCGAGGCGGGCGACCACCCGGTCGGCGACGCCGGGACCCGCCGGCTGCGGCGGCAGCAGCACCGCAACGCCGCCGGCCATGGCGACGCCCCGGAAATAGTTGGCGGGCAGGAAGCCGGCGGCCACGTCCCAGACGCCGGTGCGGGCTCGATCCAGGTAGGTGGTCAGGCCGACGATCGGGCCGGACCCGGCGGCGTTGTCAACCACGCATCTTCTCCTCGGTCACCGGCGACGAGCCGCGCCGCGCGGCTGACGTCAGCGAATCGCTTGCGGCACAACAGGGCCGGCACTACCAGGTGCAGGTCCGCAGCACGATCTCGGCAGCCAGCTGAGCGGTCGACTCCTGCGCCGCGCGTCGGGCGAGGTCCACGACGCGGTACTCGGCGAAGACGTACCGCTGGCTGTCCTGCGCTACCGCCCGGGCTTCCGGGGAGCTGACCAGCACGGTTGTCCCTATTTCCACCGGCGGGCAGTGATCGTCGCGCACCACGCCATGCGTGTCGGCGGCTCTCGGGTGCCCTCGGTCGATCGCCACCAGGCCGATGAACCGGCCCAGCCCGGCTGCCGCCAGCTCCCAGGCGAGCTCTCCCCCGGCGCGGTCACCGACCACCACGGCCCAGCCGATGCCCACCGCGTCCAGGATGCCGATCACCGACTTGGGCGTCAGGCGCGGATCGAAGCCGATGACGACCGTGCGCAGCGCGGCTGTGTGCAGCCGCTCGCAAACCGCGTCGTAGGCCGCCAGCGGCCGCTGCACGTCGCCCACGACGACCACGACCGCACCCTTCTCCGGACCGGCGATTCCGACGGGGACGGGAAATCCGTCGAGGGTGGTCATCATCGAGGGCACTGTCGCACGCTACAGCAGACCGGGATGCGGGCGCGAGGCTTTTCCGCGCCGCCGCCTTTCAGTCCCGCAACGCGGTTGCGATGTGGGGCCGCCGCGGCGGCGGGGCGTCGAGCAGGCCGAGAACGGCGTCGAGATCCAGGTGCGAGGCCAGCAACTCCGCGACGGCGTCGAGTTGCGCGTCGCGCCGAGCGGCGACATCGACATCGCCGACGACGAATCCGCGGCGACCGGCCGCGTCGGCGACACGGGTGAGCCACGTGCGGCGAAATTCGTCGTTGTCGAGCAGACCGTGCCAATGCGTGCCGAACACCGCCCCACGCTCAAGGGCCTGCGGTTCGGACCCGGCCTCGAACCAGCTCTTCTCGGCGCACCGGGACAGCCGCCCGTGATGGATCTCGTACCCGGTGAGCGGCTGCGCCCAGCGCCGCAGGACCTTGGTTTCGGCAAAGGCGATGTCGGCGTCCAACAACCCCAGTCCGGCCACCTCCCCCGCCCCGGATTCCACCGGGTCCGCGATGCGCCGGCACAGCATCTGGAAGCCTCCGCAGATGCCCAGCACCGGCTTGCCGGCGCGGGCGTGGCCGACGATGGCGGTGGCCAGGCCGCGCTCCCGCAACCAGGACAGATCGGCAACGGTGGCCTTGCTGCCCGGCAGCACGACCAGGTCGGCGTCGGACAGGTCGCCGGGATCGCTCACCCAGCGCACCAGCACGCCCGGCTCGCAGGCCAGCGCCTCGAGGTCGGTGGAGTTGGAGATCCGGGGCAGCCGAATCGCGGCCACCCGCAACCACTCGTCGCCACACGGGGGCGCGGGCCTCCCCACGACGCGGCGGGCAACCACCGACAGCGAGTCCTCGGTATCCAGCCAGAGTTCCTCGGCGTAGGGCAGCACGCCGTAGGTGGGGCGACCGGTCATGGCGTGCAGCTGCCGCAGACCCGGTTCCAGCAGCGCGGGGTCACCGCGGAACTTGTTGACCACGAATCCGGCTATGAGCGCCTGGTCGTCGGGCTCGAGCACGGCGAGCGTGCCGAACAGGTGCGCGAGCAGACCGCCGCGGTCGATGTCCCCGACCAGCAGCACAGGCAGGCCCGCGGCCCTGGCCAGGCCCATGTTCGCCAGATCAGTTGCGCGAAGGTTGGTTTCGGCTGCCGAACCCGCTCCTTCGCAGATCACTGCGTCGAAGTCCTTACGTAGACGAGTTAATTCGTAGGAGACGATGCCGGCGAGTCGATCGCGATGCCGCAGATACTCCGTTGCGGTCACCGACCCGGTGGCCCGCCCACGGATCACGAGCTGCGACGTCCGGTCGCCGCCCGGCTTGAGCAGGATGGGGTTGAACCGGACGCTGGGTTCCAGGCCCGCCGCACGCGCCTGGATCGCCTGGGCCCGCCCGATCTCGCCGCCCTCGACGGTGACCGCCGAGTTGTTGGACATGTTCTGCGCCTTGAACGGCGCGACGCGAACCCCGCGGCGTGCCAGCAGCCGGCACAGGCCCGCCACCACCACCGACTTACCGGCGTCGGAGCTGGTGCCCGCAACCAGCAGCGCGCCCGTCACCTCGCCGCGGCGAGCGCCGGGAAGGTCATGGCAGCGTGAGGATCTCGACGCCGGTGTCGGTGACGGCCAGCGTGTGCTCGAACTGCGCGGTCCACTTGCGGTCCCTGGTGACCACCGTCCAGCCGTCGTCCCAGATCTCGTAGTCCAGTGCGCCGAGGTTGATCATCGGCTCGATGGTGAACGTCATACCCGGCTGTATGGTCGTCGTCACCGAGGGCTGGTCGTAGTGCAGCACCACCAGCCCGTTGTGGAACGTGGAACCGATACCGTGCCCCGTGAAGTCGCGAACGACGCTGTAGCCGAACCGGTTCGCATACGATTCGATGACCCGGCCGACGACCGACAGCGCACGCCCCGGTTTGACGGCGTTGATCGCCCGCGTCATCGCCTCGTGGGTGCGCTCCACCAACAACCGGTGTTCCTCGGAGACGTCGCCGGCCAAGAATGTCGCATTGGTGTCGCCGTGCACCCCGTCGAAGTAGGCGGTGACGTCGATGTTGACGATGTCGCCGTCCTCGACCACCGTCGAGTCGGGGATGCCGTGGCAGATGACCTCGTTGAGCGACGTGCAGCACGACTTGGGGAATCCCCGGTAACCCAGCGTGGACGGGTAGGCGCCATGGTCGACCAGGTACTCGTGGACGATGCGGTCCAGTTCATCGGTGGTGACCCCCGGCGTGACGGCCTTACCCGCCTCGACCAGCGCGCCAGCGGCGATCCGGCCGGCCGCGCGCATCTTCCCGATCACCTCCGGGGTCTGCACCCACGGCTCGGTACCCTCCCGCGCGGTCGGCTTGCCCACGTATTCCGGGCGCGGGATGCGGGCCGGCACCGGCCGGGTCGGGGACAAGACTCCAGGGGAAAGCGCGGTGCGAGCAGGCATACCGCCAGCTTAATCGCCCGCATGCGGCCGGCTCGGCGCCGAGTGTGCAACGGCGGCGGCCGCGAACACAGGGCGGCGACGCACCGTCGGCCGCCGCCCCTGCGTTCACCCCCGGCGCCGGCGCAGAATCGACCGGCGCGGTCCCCGAATGGTCACCGATCCGCACACCAGCCGTCCCGTCAGCACGACGTGCGGCCGGCCCTCGCCGGGCGCTTCCTTGCGGCGGTCGCTGGCACTGCCGCCATAGACCTCGACGTCGTCGATCGAGGCGCTGGCGCCCTCGGGCAGGCGGATCTCCACCGAGCCGAACCTCATGTCCATCTCGATGACCACCACCGGCCCCGCGAACCGCGCCCTGGTCAGATCGAGCTGCACCGAACCAAGCCGGCGCACCAGCGCCAGTCGGGTGGGCACCGTCCATTCACCGTGCCGCTTCAGCGAGCCCGCCCAGCCGCGCAGTTCCACCCGGTCCGCCGCCGAGGTGACGATCGCGCCGGGGCCGGGCAGGTCGCAGACCAGCCCGTCCAGCTCCCCGCGGGTGCGCGCACAGGAAACCTGCGACGACCGCTGCTCGAACTCGTCGATGTCGATCAGCCCGAGCGCAACGGCGTTGTGCAGTCGCCGCATGGTGCCGTTGCGGTCGGCGTCCGAAACCCGCAGTGATATCGGAGCCACCATGTCTCCGCCGCCCTCAGCACCCACCCTGGCAATCTACCGCCGCGAACGGCCCGAGGCCTCAGGCGAGGAAGTCCGGGGGCAGCGACTCGAACATCACCTTCGTCATCCGGACCGCATATTCCGAGCTGCCGCCTCCCACGATCAAGGACGCGAATGCCAGGTCGCCGCGGTACCCGGCGAACCAGGAATGCGATCCGCCGGGGAACTCCGCCTCGCCGGTCTTTCCGAACACCGCCCCGCAGCCGGAGATCTCCTTGGCGGTCCCATTGGTCACCACCAGCCGCATCATGGGCCGTAGGGCCTCGACCATCTTCGGGCTGATAGGCGTGGTGTCGCCCTGCACCGTCGTCGGACGCCCGGCGATCAGCTGTGGCACCGGCGTCCTGCCGGCCGCGACCGTGGCGGCCACCAGGGCCATGCCGAACGGGCTGGCCAGCACCCTGCCCTGGCCGAAGCCGTCCTCTGTGCGCTCGGCCAGGTCCACCGTCGGCGGCACCGAGCCGGTGACCGTGGTGATGCCTTCGACCTGGTAGTCCAGCCCGATTCCGTAGCGGCTGGCCGCCTGCGTCAGCCCGCGCGGCGGCATCTTGCTGCTCAACTCCGCGAACGTGGTGTTGCAGGAACTGGCGAACGCGCGCGACATGGGCACCACACCCAGGTCGAAGCCGCCGTAGTTGGGGATGCTGCGGTGCCCGATGTCGATATGGCCCGGGCAGCCCATCATCGTGTTGGGCGTGGCCATGTCGCGCTCGACGGCCGCGCCGGCCGTCACCATCTTGAACGTCGACCCGGGCGGGAACAGCCCGGTGGTGGCGAGCAAGCCGTCGGCGTCTGCCCCGGCATTCTGCGCGATCGCCAGGATCGCCCCCGTCGACGGCTTGATGACCACGATCATCGCCTTCCCGCCGCGGGTGTCGACGGCGTGCTGGGCCGCGTTCTGCACCGCGCGATCCAGGGTGAGCGAAACCGACGCCGCCGGCGAGCCCCGAACCTCGTGCAGCACCTCGACCTCGACCCCGTTCTGGTTGACGCTGACCACCCGCCAGCCCGGCTCCCCGTCGAGCTGGTCGACGACCGCTTTTTTCACCTCGGCCACGACCGTCGACGCGAAATGCGGATCGGTGGGCAGCATCTCAGGCTGCGGTGTGATCACGACGCCCGGCAACCGGCCGATCGCCGGGAATACCTTGTCGTTGTCGTCGGGGTGCAGGGTGACCAGGTCCACCGGTCGTCTCGACGAACTGGCTTGCTCGGCGAGCAGTTGCGGGTCGTTGAGCGCGTCGTTGAAGGGATGCAGGACGTCGACCACGGCATGCGCCGTCGAGCTCAGGGCCGATCCCGAGCCGGCCTGCGTGGCGTCCAGCGTGTAGTGGTACACGTAGCCCGGCACCAGCACGTCGGTCCCGCCGAGTTCGTTGACCGACGCCCGCCGCGGCTGGTCGGCCCGCAGCGCGAACGTCTGGTGCTCACCCAGCTTGGGGTGCAGCGCAGTGCCCGCCCAACGCACCCTCCAGCGCCCCTCGTAGCGCGCCATCTTCAGCTCGCCGTCGTAGGTCCAGATGCGGTGCTTGGGCAGGTGCCAGGAGAAGCGGTAATCCACCTTGCCGGTGTCCTCGGCGTACTTGGCGCTGAGGATCTGCGCGTCCAGATGGGCCGCCTGCAGCCCGGACCAGGCCGCGTTCAACGCCTCGCGGGCGTCGTCGGGGCTGTCGCTGAGCTGGGCGGCGGTCGTGGTGTCGCCGATGGCCAGGGCGGCGAAGAATTTCTCGGCGGCCGGGCCCGGGCCGTCGGGTCTCGGAGTGCACCCCGACAGTGCGATCATCGCGACGGCGACCAGGCTTGTGACCGAAGATGCGAATGTTGTTCTCGTTGCCATCGGTGCTGATGTTAAGAACCGGCACGCGGCGACCCGCGCCGACACACCGAGACGTAACCGTTATGTCCGGCGCCTGGGTGGTGTCAGTCCAGCAGTACCGTCGCGAAGGTACCGACCTCGGTGAAGCCGACGCGCTCGTACGCGGCGCGGGCCACCTTGTTGAAGTCGTTGACGTACAGGCTGGCGATCCGCCCGGCACCGACGATCACCGCGGCGACGGTCGCGGTGCCGCTCGTGCCCAGCCCCTGGCCCCGCCACTCCGGGTGCACCCAGACGCCCTGGATCTGACCTACCTCCGGGGACTGTGACCCCACCTCGGCCTTGAACACGACCTGACCGTCCTCGAAGCGTGCCCACGCCCGCCCCGCCGCGATCAGGCCGGCCACCCGGCGCCGGTAGCCACGACCGCCGTCGCCGAGGCGTGGGTCGACCCCCACCTCGCCGATGAACATGTCGACGGCGGCCACCAGGTAGACGTCCAACTCGTCCGGCCGGACCTGGCGCACCCCGGTGTCGATGTCACAGTTCGGGTGGGAGGACAGCGCCATCAGCGGCTGCCGCTCGCGCACGTCGCGAGCCGGGCCCCACGCCGCCTCGAGCCGCTCCCACATCGGGAGCACAAGCTCGGCCCTCCCCACCAGCGACGAGCAGCGACGCGTCCCGCTCATCGCCTCGTCGGCGAAGGCGTTGAGGTCGGTCGGCGCGCCGCGCAGCGGTATCAGGTTGGCGCCGGCAAAGCACAGTGACTCCTCCGGGCCGCGGCGGGTCCACAGTTCCCCGCCGATCGCGTTGGGGTCGACACCATGGTCGGCGACGCGCGCCGCGACCGTGCACGACCCGACCGGGTCCTCGTCGAAGACGCGCCACACCGCGGCGGCATCATGCACCACGGATACCCGCCGCTCGCCGACAAGGCGGAAAATGGGCGGAGCCGACATGGCGCGAACTCTCTGTGGTGTACCGAACGCCGGTGCGAACGCACCGACCCCTATCAGCTTACGGTCACAACCGGCGAACCGCTCGCGGTTGTCTGCGGCCCGTCCCCCGAGTCGTCACCCATAGCCCCCTTCTCGGCAGCCCCCTTCTCGGCGGCCAGCCGCATCGCCTCCTCGATCAACGTCTCGACGATCCGGGCTTCCGGCACGGTCTTGACCACCTCACCCCGAACGAAGATCTGGCCCTTGCCATTCCCCGACGCCACGCCCAGGTCGGCCTCGCGGGCCTCCCCCGGACCGTTGACGACGCAGCCCATCACGGCGACCCGCAGCGGCACGTCGAGGCCGTCCAGGCCGGCGGTGACCTCATTGGCCAGCGTGTAGACGTCGACCTGGGCCCGCCCGCACGATGGGCACGACACGATCTCGAGCCCGCGCGGCCGCAGGTTCAGCGACTCCAGGATCTGGACCCCGACCTTGACCTCTTCGACCGGTGGGGCCGACAGCGACACCCGGATGGTGTCGCCGATACCCTTGGACAGCAGCGCACCGAAGGCGACCGCGGACTTGATGGTGCCCTGAAAGGCGGGTCCGGCCTCGGTGACCCCGAGATGCAGTGGATAGTCGCACCGGGCGGCCAGCAGCTCGTACGCAGCGACCATCACCACCGGGTCGTTGTGCTTGACGCTGATCTTGAGGTGGGAGAACCCGTGCTCCTCGAACAGCGAGGCCTCCCACAGCGCCGACTCCACCAGCGCCTCCGGGGTGGCCTTGCCGTACTTCTCCAGAAACCGCTTGTCCAGCGAGCCGGCGTTGACGCCGATGCGGATCGGGATCCCGGCGGCGGCGGCGGCCCGGGCCACCTCACCGACGCGGCCGTCGAACTCCTTGATGTTGCCGGGGTTGACCCGCACCGCCGCGCAACCGGCATCGATGGCGGCGAAGATGTACTTGGGCTGGAAGTGGATGTCGGCGATCACCGGGATCTTGCTCTTCGCGGCGATCGCGGCCAGCGCGTCGGCGTCCTCCTGACGCGGGCAGGCCACCCGGACCATGTCACAGCCCGCCGCGGTCAATTCGGCGATCTGCTGCAGCGTGGCGTTGACGTCGTGGGTCTTGGTGGTGCACATCGACTGCACCGAGACCGGATGGTCGCTGCCCACCCCGACGTCACCAACCGTCAACTGACGCGTGAGGCGCCGGGGGGCGAGCGTAGGCGCCGGTGCGTCCGGTAGGCCCAGGCCAACGGTCATCTGCGCCCCCCTTCCTCGTCGCTTCGCTCTGCATCGTCGCCGGCGCGGGTCACGGTCGCTTTGTCCTTCGGTTGATCACTGTTCCCCCGGTCGATCACTGGAAGAGCCGGATCGGGTTGACCAGATCCGCTGTCACGGTCAGCAGCATGTACCCGATGACGAAGACAAGGACGACGTACGTCGCGGGCATCAGCTTGAGGTAGTTCACCGGCGCGGCCGCCACCATCCCGCGGGCGGAGCGGATGAGGTTGCGGACCTTCTCGAACACCGCGATGGCGATGTGGCCGCCGTCGAAGGGCAACAGCGGCACCAGATTGATCGCACCGAGGACGAGGTTCAACTGCGCCAGGAAGAACCAGAACGCCTCCCACAGCCCGTGGTCGACGGTGTCCCCACCGATGATGCTGGCCCCGACCACACTCATCGGCGTCTGCGGATCGCGCTGTTCGCCGCCGATGGCACGGAGCAGGGCGCCAACCTTGGACGGGATCGCGACCAGCGCCTTGCCCACCTCGGCGGTCAGGTCCCCGGTGAACGCGAAGGTGGCCGGGACCGCCGACAGCACCCCGTAGTGCGTGGGCGCGACCCGGACGGCACCGACGCCGATGGCGCCAACCGTCGAGGCCTCGGGCTGGCTTCCTTGCCCCTTGTCCCCGCCGGATACGAAGCGTTGCGTGGGCTGGATGTCGACGTAGGTGGTGATGGTGGAGCCGTCGCGCTCCACCACGACCGGCACGGTGCCGTGCAGCTTGCGGACCGCCACCGCCATGTCCTCGAAGCCGGACACCGGCGTGTCACCGACCTTGACCACGACGTCGCCGGGCCGGATCCCGGCGCGCGCAGCCGGCCCCGGACCGCTGCAGCTCCCGAGCTTACCCGGTGCCACTTCCGGTGCCACACAAGCCGTTTCACCGACCACGGCCCTGGAGGGCGGGTGCAGGTTCGGCAGCCCCCAGACCAATGCGATGGCGTAGATCAGCACCAGGCAGATGACGAAGTTCATGCCGGGCCCGGCGAACAACACCGCGACCCGCTTCCAGGTCGCCTGCTTGTACATCGCCCGGTCGGCCTCGTCGGGTGCCAGCTCTTCGACCGGTGTCATGCCGGCGATGTCGCAGAAGCCGCCCAGCGGGACGCCCTTGACTCCGTACTCGGTCTCCCCGCGCCGCGTCGACCACAGCGTCGGCCCGAAACCGACGAAGTAACGACGCACCTTCATGCCCGTGGCGCGGGCCACCCACATGTGGCCGCACTCATGCAGGGCCACCGAGATGAGGATGGCCAGCGCGAACAGCACAATGCCGAGAGCGAACATCATTTCGCTGGCAGGACCTTTCTCAAACCATTCGAGACGCTCACACCATGCCCGAGACTTTGTCAGGGGCCCCCGTTGCGGTCGTGCTCGCTGCCGCTGCGGCAACCACGCGCTGGGCCCGCTCGCGAGCCCAGCGCTGCGCGTCCAGTACCTCATCCACGTTAGCGGGCGAAACGGCCCACTGGTCGGCGGCGTGCAGCACGTCGGCGATCGTTTTGACAATCCCCGGGAAGCTGATCCGGCCGCTGCGGAACGCCTCCGCCGCCTCTTCGTTGGCGGCGTTGTAGACCGCGGTCATACAGCCGCCGGTCTCCCCGGCGTGCCGGGCGAGGTCGACCGCGGGGAACACGTCGCCGTCCAGCGGCTCGAATTCCCAGGTGGAGGCGGTGCTGAAGTCGCACCCAGCGGCCACCCCGGGAATCCGGCGCGGCCAGCCCAGGGCCAGCGCGATGGGCAGCTTCATGTCCGGCGGGCTGGCTTGCACAATCGTCGAACCGTCGATGAAGGTGGCCATCGAATGAACGATCGACTGCGGGTGCACGACCACCTCGATACGGTCGTACGGGATGTCGAACAACAGGTGGGTTTCGATGAGCTCGAGCCCCTTGTTGACCAGCGACGCCGAGTTCAGCGTGTTCATCGGGCCCATTGACCAGGTCGGGTGGGCACCCGCCTGTTCGGGGGTGACGCGCTCGAGGTCGGCGGCCGTCCAGCCGCGGAACGGTCCGCCGGAGGCGGTCAGCACCAGCTTGGCCACCTCGTCGGGGGAACCGCAGCGCAGGCACTGGGCCAGCGCCGAATGCTCGGAGTCGACCGGAACGATCTGGTCCGGACGCGCCGCCCTCAGCACCAGCGGGCCGCCGGCGACCAGCGACTCCTTGTTGGCCAGCGCCAGTCGGGCCCCGGACTCCAGCGCGGCCAGTGTCGGCCGCAGGCCCAGCGCACCGACCAGCGCATTGAGCACGACGTCGGCCTCGGTCTCCCGCACCAGCCGGGTGACCGCGTCCGGACCGCGGAACGGGACGTCCCCGACGCGCTCGGCCGCCCGCTCGTCGGCAACAGCGATGTTCGTGACCCCGGTCTCGGCGCGCTGCCGCTGCAGCATGTCGAGGTTCGCGCCCCCCGCGGCCAGCCCTACCACCTCGAAACGGTCCGGGTTGGCCGCGATGACCTCGAGCGCCTGGGTGCCGATCGACCCGGTGCTGCCCAGCACCAACACCCGTAGGCGGCCCTCGGGATGCCCGTCGGTCGTCGCAGTGGTCACCCACCCATTGTGCCGCCCGGCGGCGACACGGGCCACGGCGTGCCCGCCCGACCGACCGCGCGGGGCCGCGCAACGGGTGTGTCAGAATCGTCTCGTCCGGAACCCGATCCGAAAGGGACTCGCCGTGGCCAGTACCGAGCTGGAACACTCCGCCGGCGTCGACACCGCCGAAGTGCCGTCGGCGGCGTGGGGTTGGAGCAGGATCAACTACCGCACCTGGCGTTACGTGGGCGTGTTCGTCGTCATATTCCTGCTGGCGATGCTGCGCGGCAACCATGTCGGCCACGTCGAGGACGTCTGGCTGGTCAGTTTTGCCGCGGTGACGCTGCTCATCCTGGTGCGCGACCTGTGGGGCCGCCGCCGCGGCTGGCTCAGGTAGCCGTCAGGTAGCCCTCAAGTACCGGGAGCCTTCCCGTCTGCGGCGGCCAGCTGTCCGCAAGCGGCGCTGATCTCGCGGCCGCGCGTGTCCCGCACCGTGCACGACACCCCCCGGGCCAGCACCCGCCGGACGAACTCCCGCTCCACCGGCTCGGGGCTGGCATCCCACGCGCTGCCGGGCGTCGGGTTGAGCGGGATCAGATTCACGTGCACCAGGGGACCGAGCGCGCGATGCAGCCGCTTGCCCAGTAGGTCAGCCCGCCACGCCTGGTCGTTGACGTCGCGGATCAGAGCATATTCCACCGACACCCGGCGACCGGTCGTATCGGCGTAGTAGCGGGCCGCGGCCAGAGCCTCGCCGACCTTCCACCGCGTGTTCACCGGCACCAGCGTGTCGCGCAGCTCATCGTCGGGCGCGTGCAGCGACAATGCCAGCGTCACCCCGAGCCGTTCGTCGGCGAGTTTGCGGATCGCGGGAACCAGGCCCACCGTCGACACCGTCACCGACCGGGCGGAGATGCCGAAGCCGTACGGCGGCGGGGCGCTGATGCGTTGCACCGCGGCCAACACCCGGGCGTAATTGGCCAGCGGCTCGCCCATGCCCATGAACACCACGTTCGACAGCCGGTCCCCGAAGTCGTCACGCAGCGCCACGGCGCCCGCGCGGACCTGTTCGACGATTTCGGCCGTCGACAGGTTGCGCCGCAGCCCGCCCTGACCGGTCGCGCAGAACGGGCAGGCCATGCCGCACCCGGCCTGCGACGAGATGCACACCGTGTTGCGCTGCGGGTAACGCATCAGCACCGATTCGACCGTCGCGCCGTCGCTGGCTCGCCACAGAGTCTTGCGGGTCCGACCGGCGTCGCACGCGACCTCGGCCGCCGCGGTGAGCAGCGTCGGGAACATCGCACCGGCCACCCGATCGCGCACGGCCGCGGGGAGGTCCGTCATCTGGTGCGGATCGGCGATCAACCGGCCGTAGTACTGGTGCGCCAGCTGCTTGGCCCGGAACGCCGGCAAGCCCAGCTCCGCGACGGCCGACGCGCGGCCGGCCGCATCGAGATCGGCGAGGTGCCGTGGCGGCCGGGCCGGGCGCGGTTCGTCGAAAACCAGTTGTCGGGCCATGATCCGTCCAGTATCGGTCACGTCGCGGTTGGAGCCGAAAACTACGGCAGCAACGTCAGCACGGTCCAAGCTGCGACCGCCGACGGGAGGATGCCGTCGAGGCGGTCCATCAGCCCGCCGTGCCCGGGCAGCAGCCGACCCATGTCCTTGATGCCCAGGTCGCGCTTGACCTGGGATTCCACCAGGTCGCCGAGGGTGCAGGTCGACACGAGGACGACGCCGAGCAGCACGCCGATCCACGGCGGCTTGGCGGCCAGGAACGTCGCCGTCAGCGTCGCAGCGGCGGTGCCGAAGACCAGCGAGCCCGCGAAACCCTCCCACGACTTCTTCGGGCTGATCGCGGGAACCATCAGGTGCTTGCCGAACAGCACCCCCACGGCATAAGCGCTCACATCGGAGGCCACCACGGTGATCATCAGGCAGAAGACCCGGCCTGCCCCGTCTTTCGGGTAGACCAGCAGCGCGGCGAACGACGCAAACAGCGGAACCCAGGCGGCCAGGAACACGGTGGCGGACGCGTCGCGCAGGTAGTTCGCCGACGACGCACCGGGGGACGGCCCGGGCCGTTTGCTGTTGTCCTGCATGAACAACCGCCACACCATGCACACCACCACCGTCACCCCGAAACCGGCCATCGCGCCGGCCGCATGAAACGGCCAGGTCAGCCACACGGTGAGCTGGCCGCCGGCCAGCAACGGAACGACGGGGATGACGTAACCGGCTTCACGCAGCCGGCGCACCACCTCGTGACTTGCAACGAAGATTGCGATGGCGACGTGCACCACCCAGTAGCGGGGAGCAAAGATCAGCGTCGCGATGATGACCGCGCCGATGCTGGCGCCGACGACGATCGCCGCGGGCAGATCACGTCCCGCCCGCGGCATCTTCCTGGCCGGTTGTCGCAGGGCACTTCCGGGTGTGGGCGCGGATTCCTCGGGCGCGCTTCCTTTACCGGCGTCGGGGGTTGCCACGGGCTTGGTTGCTGAGCGGCCGCTAGACCTCCAGCAGTTCGCCTTCCTTATGCTTGACCAGCTCATCGATCTGGGTGACGTACTGCTGGGTCGTCTTGTCCAGGTCCTTTTCCGCGCGCCCGACCTCGTCCTCGCCCGCCTCACCGTCCTTACGGATGCGGTGCAGCTCCTCCATCGCCTTGCGACGGATGTTACGCACGGAAACCTTGGCGTCCTCGCCTTTGTGTTTGGCCTGTTTCACCAGTTCGCGCCGGCGTTCCTCGGTGAGCTGCGGGACGGCGACCCGAATGAGGGTACCGTCATTGGAGGGGTTGACGCCGAGGTCGGAGTTGCGGATCGCGGCCTCGATTGCACCGAGCTGACCGGCTTCGTAGGGCTTGATCACGACCAGCCGCGCCTCGGGGACGTTGATGCTGGCCAGCTGCGTGATCGGGGTGGCGGCGCCGTAGTAGTCGATCACGATCCGGGAAAACATGCCAGGGTTGGCACGACCCGTCCGGATCGTCGACAAGTCGTCACGGGCCACCGCTACAGCCTTCTCCATCTTCTCTTCCGCGTCGAAAAGAGCCTCGTCGATCATTTGCGCCGCTCCTCCTCATCGCTGCGCTCTGCATCGTCGCCAGCGTCGATCATCCCGTCGTTCCTCAGGTGGTGACCAGCGTTCCGATCCTCTCACCAGCGACCGCACGGGCGATGTTGCCGTTGGTCAGCAGGTTGAACACCAGGATCGGCATGCCATTGTCCATGCACAGGCTGAAGGCGGTGGTATCGGCCACCCGCAGCCCGCGGTCGATCACTTCGCGGTGAGTGATCACCGTCAGCATCTCCGCGTCGGGATTCACCCGGGGGTCTGCGGTGAACACTCCGTCGACCGCTTTGGCCATCAGGACGACGTCGGCGCCGATCTCCAGCGCCCGCTGGGCCGCAGTGGTGTCGGTGGAAAAGTACGGCAGCCCCATTCCGGCGCCGAAGATGACCACCCGCCCCTTCTCCAGGTGGCGGACGGCGCGCAGCGGGAGGTAGGGCTCGGCCACCTGGCCCATGGTGATCGCGGTCTGGACCCGGGTGACAATGCCCTCCTTCTCCAGGAAATCCTGCAGCGCGAGGCTGTTCATGACGGTGCCGAGCATCCCCATGTAGTCCGACCGGGTGCGTTCCATTCCACGTTGCTGAAGTTGGGCTCCCCGGAAGAAGTTCCCTCCACCGATCACCACGGCCACCTGGACCCCGGTGCGCACCACTTCGGCGATCTGGCGGGCCACCCGGGCTACCACGTCGGGATCCAGGCCGACCTGGCCACCGCCGAACATCTCGCCGCCGAGCTTGAGCAACACCCGCGAATACTTGGCTCGACCCGCCGATGTGCCGTCGACGTCTTCCATCGGCTCCGTCATCAGACTCCTTGCGTGAGAGTGCCATACCCGGGCGAACTCCTCCGGAACGGCCTTTCACATCCTGCCTCATCGCAACGCACCGTAGCGTGGCCGGGGGGGTGGATTTCCGGCAAACATCCCCGGCGCTACGAGGCGCGCCCACCCCGCCGGGGATTTTCAGTCGCACCGTCGGTCGCCGCGCCCGTTTCCACGTCTCTCCGGGCGCCGCGGCAATCCACGCCACCTCCGGGGTCTTGGCAACGCGGTTGTGTTCGACGGGTGGTGCTCCCCGTCGAACATCCACGACAATTCCACGCTCGAGGCCCACCAGGCTTTACGCGCGTTGCTCGTTGGGGGATCACTGACGAGGTTCACCGCAGCGCAATCGTTACGCTGATGACGGGGGTGGTCCGGTAGGACACAGGTGTCCGCGCCCATATCGGTCAGTACCCGACGAGAATCGAACTTGCTGACCGCCACGTCCCCGAACACCTCGTCGGCGACGGCATCAGAACCCAACCCGTCGTAGGTTTTGCCGATCGCCTCATAGAGCAGCCGCGAATGGTCACCGCCGTCCGTCCCGGCCCGACCGGCAGTCCTTTGGTCTTCGCCGGCGACCCGAACAACGTCACGCCGCTGCGCTCGCCCGGGGCCTCCACCACCTCGTGGACGGTGTCCAGCAATAGTTGCAGCGTCGTCATGCGCTGCTGGCCATCGATGACTTGATGTCGGGCGACATCTCCGGCGATCGGAGGCATCGACTCAAAAGCAACGGCCCCGAAAAATGCTGTGGCATTTGCGCCTGTAGGCCTGATTGTTTAGCGGACACCGTAGAAGACGTTTGCAGGCCGGCCGCCACACGAGTCCCGCACCGATCGGTATCCCGGTTCCGCCGACGTCGCGCGTCGACGCGCGCGGCGTCCCCGCGACAGACCGGACCACCCGCCGTCGGCCGACGGACGCGCCGGCTGTTGGTGTGCGCGGATCCCCTCGGTGTGACGCTGCGCCTGCTCTTGCAACTCGGCCGGCCTCTCGGGTGGCCGCTGGGAGCCCACCGAAGGAACGGATTGGAACCGCATGGACAAACCTGCCGGCATCACAAGCGATGCAGGCAGGTTTGGCGCCGGCAGTGGGGGTTTAGACGTTGCTCGTCCAGATGAGGACGTCCTGCACGCCATCGTTGTAGACGACGCCGTTCGGCGGCTGACCTGTCACGTCGAAGTACAACGTCCCGCTCGACTGCTGACCCTGCGCGATTGGTGCGGGGCTAAGGCCGTTGGGGGTTGGAACGTTGTCGATCACGCGATACGTCTGGCCGTCGGCCGATCGGGCGTTGAAGTCCGAAACCAACGGGGTGACGGTCCCGCCGTCAGCCGTCGCGGTGATATCTGCCTGGTACAGCTTGCCTTTCGCGGCGTATCCCGGAATGACGGTGTTGGTCGGGTGTAGGTTGTTCACGGTGTACGCGGTGACCATCGGCCCGTCGATGAGCTTCTCGCTGGTACCGAAGCCTTGAACGGTCGGCGGCGCGGCGGACGCCGTCGCGGCGGCGGATAGGCTTGCCGCTGCGATCGCACCGGCAGCAACTGCAGTTTTTGCAGCGGTAGTGGTTACCTTCATGTTCAATTCCTTTCGTGTCGAACAGTCGCTCTGAGGACGACAACCGCACACTGGTTCCATAGCCTCTCGGCCCGGGTTTCAAACACACTGCTACCGTGCCCCTGTCACGTTTGGCCGCCCTACTGCGACAGCCCGAAACCGGGCTTTGCGGCAACACAACTGCAGCACTTCTACATCACGTGTATTGCAACCACTGGACCCGCGGCCCATTCGTTTCTGCCTCCAGTGGTCGAAAGCCGCGGCCGGCCACGCCATGTGCAGCGCATCATCGCGTGTTCGCTTCTTCGGCACCGCAATTCGATTTCGCGTGCTCGGATGCGAATTCGCGTTGTCGGCTGCTATTGGGGCGGCCGGCGGTCATTGGAAGGGATTGTCCGGCGGTTTCCCCTGGACGCCCGTGGCGGATTCGCCGGCTGATTTCGCCGTGGCAGACGGTGTGGAAACATCATCATGGGCGCCGGACGGCGCCTGCGACGTGGTGTTTGCCCAGGTGGCGCAACGCGCTCGGGTTGGGCGTCGATAGCCGACGAGATCGGTCGCGGTCCGGTTGACCACCGTCCAGGCCGGCGGCATGCGACAAATGCGCTCTGCCTTCCCATGCTGCCCGACCCCGTTGGTGTCCTGCGCCGCAATCCATGTCCCGCAAGCGGCCGAGGTTCCTCCATGGCAGCGCAGACCGTCGGCTGCCAAGGGGGCGGCCTCGACGTCACGCGCAGCTTCATCCGCAATCAGGGCACGGAAAAACGCATGTTGCCGGCTTCACCGGGAAGAATATGTCAATATCATTGACATGGCACAGACTGAAGACGCCCCGCTTGGTTACCTGCTCTACCGAGTCGGTGCCGTTCTGCGCCCAGAAGTTTCCGCGGCCCTGGGCCCGCTAGGACTCACACTGCCGGAATTCGTTTGTCTGCGCCTTCTTTCGATGTCTCCTGGGTTGTCCAGCGCCGAACTGTCCCGACACACCAACGTCACGCCGCAGGCGATGAACTCCGTCTTGCGCAAACTGGAAGACGTCGGGGCCGTGGCACGGCCCGCTTCGGTCTCGTCCGGGCGCGCGCTGCCGGCCACGCTGACCGGCCAGGGCCGCATGCTGCTCAAACGCGCAGAGGCCGCGGTGCGCGCCGCCGACGCCCGCATCCTGTCGAAGCTGACCGAAACCCAACGGCGCGAGTTCAAGAGGATGCTTGAGACACTCGGCTCGGGCTAGCCAACAGCGCTCAGGTGTCCCAGTTTTCGTCCAACCTGACCGGTGGGCCATGCCAGAAATTCATGGTCTCATTGCACCGATCCGAAATCGGCGGAATTGTCCCACGAATCATGGTGAACTGTAGGGCGATTCACCTATGGTGAGGTGTACGCGGCGGCGCAAGTCCGGTCAGGCTATGACATTGCGCTGGCCGCCGACCGACAAGAGCATCAAGAGCATGTGGTGCGTCGCCGACAGTGCGTGCAGGGCAGGGGCACTGCGCCACCCGACCCGGGCGCTCATCTGCCGCGGACACGACGGTTGTGCTTCTTGATCGCATCCACCAGGTCCGGCTTGCTCATGGTGGAGCGGCCTTCGATCCCGAGGCGCCGGGCGATGCCGTACAGGTGCTTCTTGCTGGCGTTGGCGTCGACGCCCTCGGCCGATTGGCCGTGGGCGTTTGGGCCGCCGCTCTCGGCGCGCTGGTCGGAAGGGCCCTTGCGGCCCTTGGCCTCCCAGTGGTCGCCCACCTTCTCGAAGCTGTGCTTGAGGGCGGCGTACGCGACCCGATGTGCCCGCGGCCCCTCGCCGTACTCCTCGGCGGCGGAATCGTGCGCCTCGGCGAACGTGCGTTGGGATTTGGCGTCGGAACGCCGCAGGGTGCCAGGCAGCTCGTCCTGCTTGGGTTTGCCGCTCTTCGTCATCTTGGGCATCGGTACGTACCTCCCGTCTCGAACCGTCCACGAGCCGGCAGCGCCGGCATTCAAACGTCGCGCCCGTGGACCCGCGGACTGCCGCTCGTCAACCTCAACGGGGGTGGACTACCCCATGTCGCCGCCCTCAATCCCGGGTGGCGCAACTCGCGGGCGAGGTATCAATCGGCGCGCAGGTCGCGTGGTGTGCGGCAAGACGCCCGGCGGCCACCCGCGCACGGCGAAATCGGCTACGCCTCGGACGCCGCTGACCGACCGGACTGGATGCGCGCCCAGGGCTGTGCCTCTTCGAGCTCGTAGGCCAACTCCAGCAGCAGCGCTTCGCGCCCCACGTCCGCCGACAGCATCATGCCGACCGGCATGCCATCAGCCGACTGAGCCAGCGGCAGGGAGATCGCCGGTTCACCGGTGACATTCTGCAGCGGGGTGAACGCCACCCAGTCGATCAGCCGGTCGATGAGTTGGTGGTAGTCGGTGGGAGCCAGGTGCCCGATGCGAGGGGTGTGATCGGCCAGAGTCGGTGTGAGCACCGCGTCATAGGTACCGAAGAATTCCGCGGTGCGTCTCCGCAGCCGGCGCAGGCGCGCGACAGCAAACGGAAGGCGGTGCAGGTTGCGGGCGCCGTATCGCTCCAGGCCCAGCGTCAGGCTGTCGAGGCGGTCGCGGTCGAACGTTCTGCCGAACACCCGTCTCCCGGTGCGTACCCGCGCCAACGCCAAAGAGCCCCAATACAGTAGGAAGTCGTCGGCGAAGCTGGCCGGCACGGGCGGTTCGCCGATGTGTTCGACGCGGTGGCCCAATCCCTCGAGGAGCCCGGCCACCTTCAGCGTCAGCTCCCGCATCTCCGGACTGCACTCCCGGCGCACCGACCGGGTCAGTACGGCGATCCGCAGCCGCCGCCGGCCGGAGCCGGCGACGTCACCGACCGGCGCCAGCTTGTGATTGCGCCAGATACGCTCCGCCTCCCGGTAGAAGGCCGCAGTGTCGCGTACGGTGCGGGTCACCACCCCGTTGGTGATGATGCCCACCGGCATCCGTCGCAGCGTCGGCTCCAGCGGCAGCC
>CAYVQQ010000005.1:0-30648 GCA_964453085.1 uncultured Mycobacterium sp. | reverse complement strand
TTTCTCCACCACGCCGTTGCGGGTGATGGTCAGTTGGTGTGTTGCATCGTCGGCCGTCGCCAGCAGCGTGTCGCCGGTCATGAAGTTCGAGACGGTGCCGCCGGCGTCGATCGTCACCGCGGTATGGGCGGGCCAGAAGCTCAGCGGGCGCCATCGCAGCTGCGTCGGGGTCATCCAGTAAAACTTGCCCGGCACCGGCGGAACCGACGAGACGTGCACCGCGTCCACGGCGGCACCGGCGTCGTCGACCCGGCCGGGGAAATTGATGATGATCGGCTGGGCGACCCCGACCGTCGAGCCGGTGGCCGGGACGAAGTTGGGCCGGCCGAACGGCGCGACACCGGTGAACGGCGCCGGGTTCTGCCCGGCGGCCGGGCCCACTGCGGTCGGCGGCGCCAGCGGACCCTGCGCCGGCGGACCGGGCATCGGGTCGGCCGGCGGCACGCCCCACGGCGGCGGGCCGGCAGGTTCGGCGACCGGCCCGGGATCGCCGGGGGCCTGGTCCGGGTCCGCCACGGCAGTGACCGCAGTCAGCACCAGCAGCGACGCCACCACCGCGACCACACCTACCGCACCCCGGGCGGTGCCCGAAGCGGCGAAGCGACGTCCGCGGTTACCGGCCCTCGTCCAGCGCGACATGTGCACCCCTCCCGTCACCTTCCTGAATCAGTTTTGCACAACGCCCTGACCAGCTAGCTTGTGCGCGGCCGCCACGGCACCGCAGAGCGGCCGAAAAACCCCGGTGAGCTGTGAATTTATGAGTCGCGTGAGCTTGCCGGCGTGACGTCCAGCTTCTTCCCGTTGGCGGCCACCCCGATCAGTGCGACGCCCATCAGGCCCGCCGAGGCGGTCAGCATCAGGGCGACGCTGCGCTCGTACAACAGCCCGCCGGCCAGCGACCCCGCCATGATGCCCACCTGGAACGCCGTCACGTACAGACCCGACGCCCCGTCCGGGTCGTCAGACCCGTTGCGCATCGCCGCGGCCTGCATCATCGGCGACACGGCGGTCGCCATGGCCCCCCACAGCACGATCGCGCCCGTCCCGATCAGCGCGGTCACCCCGTTGAGCCGGCCGCCGAACGCCAGCGCGGTCAGCACCACGAACGCGGCCGTCAATCCCGCCATGCAGCAAATGATGGCGCCCCGGGGACGGCGGTCCAGCGGACGCGCAACCAGCGGCACCGCCAACAGTCCCGCGACGCCGTAAGCCGCCAGCAGCCAGGCCAGGTTCGGGCCGTGCACACCGACGACGTTGCGGATGATCACCACGATGAACGTGTAGGACACGAAGTGGCCGGTGACCGCGACCATCGCCAGCAGGCTCACCGTGATCAGCGCGCCGTTGCGGTGGTGCCGCGACCGCGGGCCCACGTGGGCCAGCTGGTCCTCGCTGAGCACCATCTCGGGCAGCACCAGCCGGGCCGCCACCGTGACGACGGCCGCGGCAACGGTGACACACACGACCGCCAGACGCCAGCCCCACATCAGGCTCAGCGCAGCCGTGAGCGGGCTACCGACGACCAGCGCCAGGCTGGTTCCGACGTAGATCGACGTGGTCGCCCGGCCGGCGTGGCTGCGCGGCACCAGCCGGGTAGCGATCGGGGCGATCACCGACCACAGCAAGCCGTGGGTGAGCGCGCAGAGCACCCGGCCGGCGGCCAGCACGGCGAAGGTGGGTGCCAACGCCGAGATGACCTGCGAGCTGGTCAGGCAGATCAGGCTGAGCATCAGCGCGCGTCGGCGCGGCAGTTGCGCGGTCCAGCGCACCAGCGGGACCGTCGTCAACGCGGCGACCAGCGCGTACCAGGTCAGCAGCGTGCCCACCGCGACGAGGCTGACGTGCAGGTTGCGCGCGATCGCCGGCAGCGCCCCGACGGGCAGGATCTCGGCGGTGACGTAGGTGAAGGCCGCCGCGGCCAGCACGGAGAGCTGCGCGGCGACCCGTGGCGTCCACGTTCGCGCGGCAACGGCGGCGGTTTCGGCAGTCATGGCAGTCATCGCTTCGGGGTGCGCGGCCCGTCGGGCGAGGTGCTCGCGGGATCACGCTGCTCCTACCGTACGCACCGCGACGACGGGTTCCCCGCCTTTGCGCTTCAACACGCCTGCGGAATCAGGAACGTACCAAACGCGCGATGGCGGCCGAGGCCTCGGCCAGCTTCTCCTCCGCTTCGTTTCCGCCCGCGGCGACGGCGCGGGTGACGCAGTGGTTGAGGTGCTCGTCGAGCAGGTTCAACGCCACCGAACGCAGAGCGCTGCTGACGGCGCTGATCTGGGTGAGGACGTCGATGCAGTACTTGTCTTCCTCGATCATGCGGGCGATGCCTCGCACCTGGCCCTCGATACGCCGCAGCCGCTTGGCGTAGTTGTCCTTTTGCTGCGAGTATCCGTGTGCGGTCGTCATCGATTCTCACCCCTGCCAAGGTTCGCCGGCCGCGGGGACGGCCGACGGCCCCGATTCTACCTCATACCCCATCGGGGTATGACCCGCGCATTTGCCGCGCCGAGCGCTCGCGCATACTTGCACGATGGCCATACCAACCGATTCGACGCCCGTCACCGACATCAAACCGCGCAGTCGCGACGTCACCGACGGACTCGAAAAGACCGCCGCCCGTGGCATGTTACGGGCGGTCGGCATGGGCGACGAAGACTTCGCCAAGCCCCAGATCGGCGTCGCCTCGTCCTGGAATGAGATCACGCCCTGCAACCTGTCCCTGGCGCGCCTCGCGGTGGCGGTCAAGGAAGGGGTGTTCGCCGCCGGCGGCTACCCGCTGGAATTCGGCACGATCTCGGTGTCCGACGGCATCTCGATGGGGCACGAGGGCATGCACTTCTCGCTGCCGTCGCGTGAGCTGATCGCCGACAGCGTCGAGACGGTGATGCTGGCCGAGCGGCTGGACGGGTCGGTGCTGCTGGCCGGTTGCGACAAGTCGCTGCCCGGGATGCTGATGGCGGCCGCGCGGCTCGACCTGGCGGCGGTGTTCCTCTACGCGGGCACGATCCTTCCGGGGGTGGCCAAACTTTCCGACGGCAGCGAGCGCGAGGTCACCGTCATCGACGCCTTCGAGTCGGTGGGCGCCTGCGTCCGAGGACTGATGCCACGGGAGGACGTCGAGGCCATCGAGCGCGCGATCTGCCCCGGTGAGGGCGCCTGCGGCGGCATGTACACCGCCAACACGATGGCCAGCGCCGCCGAGGCCCTGGGCATGTCGCTGCCGGGCAGCGCCGCGCCGCCGGCCACCGACCGCCGCCGCGATGGGTACGCGCGCCGCAGCGGCGAGGCCGTCGTCGAGTTGCTGCGGCGCGGCATCACCGCCCGCGACATCCTCACCAAGGAGGCGTTCGAGAACGCGATCGCGGTGGTGATGGCGTTCGGCGGCTCGACCAACGCGGTGCTGCACCTGCTGGCGATCGCCCACGAGGCCGGGGTCGCGCTGTCGCTGGACGACTTCAACCGGATCGGGTCCAAGGTGCCGCACCTGGCCAACGTGAAGCCGTTCGGCCGGCATGTCATGTCCGACGTCGACCACATCGGCGGCGTGCCGGTGGTGATGAAGGCGTTGCTGGATGCGGGACTGCTCAACGGCGACTGCCTGACGGTGACGGGCCAGACCGTGGCCCATAACCTGGCCGCCATCGCCCCGCCGGACCCGGACGGCAAGGTGCTGCGCGCGCTGGACAGCCCCATGCACCCGACCGGCGGGATCACGATCCTGCGGGGATCGCTGGCGCCCGACGGCGCGGTGGTCAAAACGGCCGGCCTCGACTCCGACGTCTTCGAGGGAACCGCGAGGGTATTCGACGGCGAGCGCGCGGCGCTGGACGCCCTTGAGGACGGCACCGTCGCCAAGGGCGACGTCGTCGTGATCCGCTATGAAGGCCCCAAGGGCGGGCCGGGGATGCGCGAGATGCTCGCCATCACCGGTGCGATCAAGGGCGCCGGGCTGGGCAAGGACGTGCTGCTGCTCACCGACGGCCGCTTCTCCGGCGGGACGACCGGCTTCTGTGTCGGGCACATCGCGCCGGAGGCGATCGACGGCGGGCCGATCGCCTTGGTGCACGACGGCGACCGGATCCGGCTGGATGCCGCCGCGCGCACCCTCGACGTGCTCGTCGATCCAGACGAGTTCGCCGCCCGGCGGGACGGCGTCACACCGCCGCCGCGACGGTACACCTCCGGCGTGCTGGCCAAGTACGTCAAGCTGGTCGGCTCGGCGGCCGGCGGTGCGGTCTGCGGCTGACCGACCCGCGTAGCGCTCCCGCTAGCGAACCAGCGCGAGCGCGAAGCCATCCCAGTGTTTGGCCCCGACCGTCTGGATCACCGCGGTGTCGAGACGGGGATGCTCACTCATCAGTTGCAGCGCCTGGCGGGAGGCCTCGGCCATGCCGTCCGCGGCCGCCGGATCGAGGATCTTGCCCTCCCGAATCACGTTGTCCACCACGATGACCGCGCCGGGACGGGCAAGCTTGACCGCCCACTGCAGGTAGGCGACGTTGTTCTCCTTGTCGGCGTCGATGAACACCAGGTCGAACGGCTCGCCGGTGAGTGTCGGCAGCGTGTCCAGAGCCGCCCCGACCATCACCTCGACCCGGTCGGCGACGCCGGCGCGCTCCAGATTGGCGCGCGCGACCTCGGCGTGCTTCGGCTCGTATTCCAGGGTGACCACCCGACCGCCGGGACCGGCCCCCCGCGCCAACCAGATGGTGCTGTACCCGCCCAGGGTGCCGATCTCCAGTATCCGACTGGCGCCGACCGCCCCGGCCAACAGGCTCAGAAACTTGCCCTGCTGCGGGGAGACGGCGATCCGGGGCAGGCCGGCCGCGTTGCTGGCCTCCTGCGCCGCCACCAGGGCCGGATCATCACCGACCATCGCGGCGTCGAGGAATGCGTCGACATCCTCGGGCGTGGGTTTGGAGATCATGCCGCCAACGGTAGTCGGGTGCGGCCGGTGTGTGCACCACTCTCGCGGTTCGGACGGCGCGGTTTCCGTATACCCACATGGGGTATATAGTGGGACGGCGCGAGAAACTCACGACATCAAGGGGTGATTCATCATGGCAAGCTATGAAGCGGGAACCGTGTTGACCTGTGGCCACGAGGGCTGCGGCTGCCGTGTCCGCATCGAGGCCCCCTGCCACTGCGCGGGTGCCGGCGCGGCCTATCGTTGCACCTGCGGCGACGAACTGAGGCCCGTCGAGTAGACCCGACGGCCGCCGAACTCCGCGGGGCCCGTCAGCCGCGGCTCGGCGCGACGCGCCGGCATCCGGGAGCCGTCGTCGTTGCGAGCTGACAGGCGAAAGCCCCACAGCCGCACGCATCTCGTCCCGTCGGGGGCCGGCGCCGGGCGCCAAGGGTGGCACGCGCGGAGCGGGGGATGCGGCCGGGCCGGTCATCGATCCGGACCGCGAACACCGGACGCGGGATGCGGCGCCGTTCCCGCCGGAGTTGTGCCGCGGTCCCCGACCGCACCCGGCCGGTTCGCTCACCGCACGCCCTCCTTGGCGTAGACCACGCGTAGCACGTGCCCCGCCTCTGGTCCCATCACGAGCTCGGCCAGTGTGCAGCTGGTCGCGACGAACTCCGGACCGTGCGGCGGCTGCGACGCCCCGCACAGGTGGTGCGCCACCTCGTGCAGCACCACCAGTTCGCGCAGCGCCCAGCCGGCGGTGTCGCGGTCCGGAACCGCGATCACGCCCGCACCGCCGCGGCTTTCGTAGTGCGCGGCGGTGCCGGCCCGGCGCGCCCGCACCCGCAGCGGACTCACCCCGGGCCACCGTCGCCGCACCGCCGGCAAGGCAAGCACCTCGTCAACGTAGCGCTGCACGGAGGCCACCGAGCCGAATCGGGCCTCCGGCGGCAGCGTCAACTGCGCGCCGAAGAACTCCACCGCCGGTGACCCGTGCTCGGCCGCACGGTCGAACAAGGTGCGGACGAACTCCTCGGCCGCATACACCTTGGCGCGCTGGGAGTCCCGCGGAGCGCTCGCCGGGCTCACCGGCCCAGCGCGGGCCGCGCCCCAGGCAGCTCAGGGCTGTCCGCCAGCCGCGCCCGCCGCCCGGCGCGGTCTCCGGCGCGCCGCGCCGCCGAGGAGTATCCGGCCGATGCGCTGGTGGCCCGCCACGTGCCACGCGCTGTCGATGCGCTGCGGTAGTAATCGCGGAGCTCGATCTCCTTGTCCCGCAACGCGACAGCGGTGCCCGGTGCGCGCCGACGGTCCTCGGTCGCCTCCCGGCGGGCTTCCCGGCGGGCCGCGGCCAGACGCTGGCCGACCCGGGCACCGAACGCAAGCTGGAAGTTGAGCCGGGCGGTGATGGCAGGGGTGGGACGGTGCGCCCCAGAGGCCAGATAGGCGTCCGAGGCCCGCACCATCTGGACGACCAGGCCGGCGTAGAGGGCGTGGGTGGCGTCGATGTCCTCGGCGAAGCCGTAGGCGTAGAGAAACGTCGAGTTGGACGCCACGTCGCACCGCACGTCGTTGGCCGCCGCGATCCCCACGAACAACTGCACATAGGTCCGCAGCCCCCGAGTGCCCGCGGCGCCGATGGTGATGGTCCGCTGAGTCGGTGCCTGCGCCGGCGAACGGGCGGACGCGTGCGCACGCGCCACCGCCAGGTCGATGGACGCCGCCGTCGCCAGCCGCTGCGCGGCCCCCATGAACGCATCGGCCTCGTGCGGGTTGTCGGTGCCTTCGGCCTGGCGCAGCAGTGCGGCGATGCGGGCCAGCATCTTGTCGTCACTCACGGGCGCCGCTCTCCCCCGCAAGCGAGAGGTACCCCCACCTCGTCACGTCGATCTGCGTCATCGGCCGGGCGGGTCATAGCGGGTCATAGGTGCCAAACTACGGCAGCGGTACGACGTTGCGCGCACGGCCGTTCACAGCCGCTGCAGTATCCAGGAGACCACGTCATCGAGGACCTGGTCTCGCTCCGGTTCGTTGAAGACCTCGTGGTAGAGGCCCGGGTAGACCTTCAACTCGACGTCCGCGGAGCCCGCGCACTCGACCAGGCGACGGCTGCCGGCCAGGGGGATCAGCCGGTCCTCGGAGCCGTGAACCACCAGCAGCGGCGCGGTCAGCGCCGGCGCGCGCTGCGGCATGGTCTCGCCGGTCAGCACCAGCACGCGGCCGATCCCGGCCGGGACCTTCCCGTGGTGAACCAGCGGGTCGCCCTTGTAGGCCGCCACCACCGCCGGGTCACGGGAGATGGCGTCGACGTCGAGTTCCTGCACCGGCAGGCTGGGCACCAGGACGCCCAGCACCTTGACGGCCAGCACCTGCAGCGGTGACAGCTGGTCCTGGGCCGCGACTGCCGGGCCCGACAGGACCATCAGGTCGTAGTCGTCCGGGCGTTCGACCCCGTAGGCGAACACGATCCCGCCGCCCATGCTGTGGCCGAGCACGACGCACGGGAGGCCCGGGTGCTCCCGGGTCGCGATGCCCACCAGCGTGGTGAAGTCGCCGGTGTACTCGGAGATGTCGCGCACCCGCACCCGCTTGCCGCCCGAGCGTCCGTGGCCCCGGTGGTCGAGCGCATAGGTGACCAGGCCGGCGTCACCGAAGCGCCGCGCGACATGGTCGTAGCGGCGGGCGTGCTCGCCGAGGCCGTGCGAGAGCACGACCACGGCGCGCGGCGGTGCCGCGGGCGTCCACACGTCGTAGACGATGCGCACGCCCCCGACACCGTCGAAATCACGTTCGAAACGGGTGGTAGCCATCACGGGCAGCGTAATGGCTCCAGGCGCGCCTCGCGGGCCGGGCGAGCCTTCGGGCTCATGCGGGCGAGTCCGGTCGACGACGCCCCGCCCTGCGGCGCCGACCACCGTTACGGCCGAAGATCGGCGACCGCCCCCCGACGACCGTCGACGTCGTCGGCCACGACGCCCAAGGTGTTCTGCGATCGGTTGCCGGTGCGCCGGAAACCGAGCTGGCCGCAACGGAATTCGTCGTGCTGCAATTCTTCGGGAAGCAGGGCCGGCCGGGGTACCGGATCCCGCGCCGCCCACCCGGGCCGGCCGGCGCGACTGCTCACGATCGTGGCCCGACCTGGCTAGAGTGGGCTCGACGGACGGGAGCCCACATGTCTCAATCGCAGGCCAAGCACGCGGCGCCGAACCCCGATCGGAACATCGAGGCGTTGCGGACGGTACGGTTCTGGCTGGCGCCGCTGCTCATCACGCTGGCGCTGATGTCGGCGCTGTGCGCGCTCTACCTCGGCGGCATCCTGAATCCCACCACCAACCTGCGGCACTTCCCCCTCGCGATGGTCAACGAGGACGCCGGTCCGGTGGGCGCCAAGATCGCCGAGGGACTGGTCACGGGGCTGGACAAGCAGCAGTTCACCGTCCGGGTGCTGTCCAGGAACGAGGCCGTCCGGCAATTGGACCAGGCCCAGGTCTACGGCGAGGTGCAGATACCGCCGGCCTTCTCCTCGAGCCTGCGCGACTACGGGGCCAGCGCGCTCATGCCCACCCACGCGACCCGGCCGGCCATCACCATCTCGACCAATCCGCGCGCGGGCACGCTGGGCGCCAGCATCGCCAACCAAACCCTGACCATGGCGATGGGGGTCGTGGAAGGCCAAGTGGGCCAACGGCTTACCGCGGAGGTGACGGCCCAGGCCGGCGGCACGCCGCTGACCGGAGCCTCGGCGGTGGGCCTCGCGACACCGATCGACATCAAGTCGGTCGTCTACCACCCGCTGCCGAACGGCACCGGCAACGGCCTGTCGGCGTTCTACTATTCGCTGCTTCTGCTGCTGGCCGGATTCACCGGCAGCATCGTGGTCAACACGCTGGTGGACGCACTGCTCGGCTACGTGCCGGCCGAATTCGGGCCCGTGTACCGCTTCGCCGAGCAAGTCAAGATCTCGCGGTTGCAGACCCTGCTGGTCAAGTGGGGCATCATGGCGCTGCTGGCGGTGCTCACCTCCGCGGCTTACCTGGCGATCGCCCACGGGCTCGGCATGCCCGTCGACCTGGGCTGGCAGCTGTGGGCGTATGGAGCGTTCGCGATCGCCGCGGTGGGCATCACGTCGACGTCATTACTGTCGGCACTGGGCACCATCGGCCTGCTGGTCGGCCTGTTGATCTTCGTGTTCCTCGGATTGCCGTCGGCCGGTGCCACCGTCCCGCTGGAGGCGGTGCCGCCGTTTTTCCGCTGGCTGGCTGAGTTCGAGCCGATGCACCAGGTGTTCCTGGGCACGCGCTCACTGCTGTATCTCTCCGGTACCGCCGAATCCGGTCTGGCCCAAGCCTTGTGGATGACCGCGATCGGCCTGGTCATCGGCCTGCTGCTGGGAGGTGGCATCACCCACCTCTACGATCGCAAGGGCTTTCACCGCATCCACGGAGCCGTGCAGAAGGGGACCGCCACCGAGCACCAAGCCCAGCACCAGGCTGGGCAACGCCCCCCGGAGGACGAGCAGGCAGCCGAGTCGACCGAAGACGGCGAAGGTGCGACCGAAAGCCTAAGCGGCCAAACGTAATTCGTACGCGACCCAACCGTCACCCGCACGTGACTCAAATTGACAGTGTGGCCGTTGTGACTGATGCTGTCGGTGCTGACGTTCATCTCAGGGCCGAAAGGGCGACCGTGCTGACACCGACCGCCGCCCTGCGCCGACTGGCGGCCCGGGGCGCCGCCGCCGCCGCGGTCGCGTGCACCCTGGCGGGCGTCGCCACGGGACAGCCTGTCGCGCGCGCCGCCGACGGGCGCGATCTGTTGGCCAGCGCCATCGACGCCACCAAGGGCACCTACCTCGTCTACAACTTCGGCGCGGGTCACCCCGCGCCCATGCTCAACGCCTCCGGCAACTGGTATGAGATGAACAACGGCGGGCACCTGATGATCATCAAGAACGCGTCCTCGCGGCTCGCCCCGCATCTGCTCGTCGACACCCACCAGGGCGTCCAGGCGCGCTGCGAACACAAACCCGGCGCCCGCACGCACGACGGGCTGTGGCAGGCGTCCGAGCTGTACACGCCGCTCAACGCCTGGCAGCGTATGGGACAACCGACGATCGCGATCAACGCGAACTTCTTCGACGTGCGCCCCCAGCTGGCAGGGTCGTGGCGTCAGACCGGCTGCAGCTCGCCGCTGGGCGCCTTCGTGGACAACACCAACGGCCAAGGCCGCGCCAACCAGGCGGTCACGGGCACCGCCGCCTACCCGGGCAAACAGGGGCTGTCCGGCGGAGGCGAGGCGTGGAGTGCGCTGACGACGATGATCATGCCGACCGGCGGCGCCCCCTACGTCGTGTGGCCCAGAACCAAACAGGACTACGACGCCGCCACCCCCATCGTCCAGGATCTGCTCGACAGGAACCAGAAGTTCGTCGCGGTGTCCGGGATCGGCCTGCTGGCCCCCGGTAACACCGGGCAGCTGAACGACGGAGGCCCCAGCGCGGCGCGCACGGCACTGGCCTACGCCCGACAGAAGGACGAGATGTACGTCTTCGAGGGCGGCAGCTACACACCGGACAACATGCAGGACCTGTTCCGCGGCCTGGGCAGCCAAGCGGCGGTGCTCCTCGACGGCGGCGGGTCGTCGGCCATCGTGCTGCGCCGCGACACCGGGGGCATGTGGGCCGGCGCGGGTTCGCCGCGGGGTTCCTGCGACACCCGACAGGTGCTGTGCGACTCCCACGAGCGAGCGCTGCCCAGCTGGCTCGCATTCAACTGACCGTGCATCGAATCAGTCTGCGATCCGGCTACTTTCGGCTCGGCGCCGGCCGCCACCGCGCTACACGTGCGGTGTGAGGTCCACCGAGGTGATGGTCGTCATCCTGGTCACCAGCCAGCGGCCGTTGGTGCGTTTCATGAACAACCGGTAGGACAGGTACCTCAGCGCGGGGATGTTCTTGCTCAGCGGGCTGGTCGACGTGGTGTTCGTGTAGACGATGACGACGGCCTCGGGGCCGACCAGCGATTCGACCGCCACTGCGGTGACCTCGGTGCTGTTGGTGACCTTGGCCTGCTTGTTGGGGGCCACGATCGCGTCGACGAATTTTCGGTACCGGGCTTCGAAATCGCCGCCGAGATAGTCCGCCGCGCGATCGGCGAGGGTGTTCATGTTCTCCGGCGTGTAGGTCCACAGCGTGGTGATCGCGTTGGTCGCGGTCCGCGCCACGTCGAACTTCGTCGCGGCGGCGGCGCGGTCGACCAGATACGGCTGCACCGCCGCACCGGCGAACGCCGCGGCTCCCACGAACAGCGCCGCCGCGACCGCGACGGCGACGGCGAGGCCTCTTCCGACCGGACGCCGGGTCCGAACGGGGCCATCTTCGGGGACCGCCGGACGGGTCACATCTGGGGTTGCCGCATCGGCGGTTTCGTCACCGCCCTCCGCGTCCGCAGCGGGGGTCAGATCACCGGTGCCAAGCTGCTGATCTTCCACTGATTCCCTTCGTGTGTCGCGGTCGCCGTCCAACGGTTCGTTTTCTCGATCACTTGCTTCTCGTCCGGGGATTTGGAGGTGACCGTGGTGACCACCATCACGTTGGCGGTGCCGTCGTCGTTCCAGCGTTGCACGCCGGCGTCCAGCACGGTGCCCGTGGCCGGTTCGGCGCGGGCCACCTGCAGCAGGATGTTGTTTGCGTTCGCCTGGAATTTTTGGGCGAATTCCCCGGTCGCCTCGGCCAGGATCCGCGACACGTAGTCGTTCGCGTGGAAGGGATCGACGGAGGTGAACTGCGTCATGAACCCGGTGACGTAGCCGAGCACCGCGCGGTCCCTGGACGCGGCGCGCTCGTGGCGTTCGCGGGAAGCCAGCATCAGGCTGCACACGACAATCGCCGCGGCCACCACCAGCGCGGCGGCCGCGGCGGCCAGCGGCAAGCCCCGCGGCCCCGGCACCGGCCGCCCCACCAGCAACGGCGCCTCGCCGGGATGAAACCTCTTGCGTGGGCTCACTTTTCGGCACCGGACGGCGTGGGCTTGGTCAGCACGGTGAGGTCGTCGACGCGCCAGTCGGCCCCAACCCTGGCGAAAGTCACCCGGAGCGTCGCGGTGATGTACCGCTCGTTCGGGCTCGCGCCGCGGCGGCCCTGCATGAACAGCAGCATCGTAGCCCGGTCCGGGCTCGCCGACTGGACCGAGCTGTCGGTCACCCAGTATTCGTTGATGACGGGATGGCCCTTCTGCACGACCTCCTGCTGCTTCGCAAGCTTGCCCCGGTAGCTGTCGGTGGCCAGCGAACGGGCGCGCGCGAAGTCGTCGTCCAGCGATTTCGGGTCATAGGTCAGCATCTGCGTGACGATCCTCGGCCCCTGGATTGCCAGCTGCGCAACGGTCCGATCGGTCGCGTGTTCGCGGGAGTACACCAGCAGATAGCTGGCCGCCGATCCCGCCAGGCAGGCCACCGCCGCAGTGAGCACGACCGCCGCGGTCCACCGCCGCAGCGCGCGCCGATCCGCTTCCGTGCGCCGCACCTCGGTGCGCACCATCATGTCGGCGAACGTGCGGCGCCCGGAATCCCACAGTGGCCACAGCCATCCCGCCACCGACGCCGTGTCGAGCAGGTGGGCCAGGTCCCGCAGCAGCAGCAGCCACGCTCCCGGGGCGCCGCCGTCTCGGCGCGCCACCGCGATCCCGCACACACCCCGGCCCAGGCTCCAGCCGGTGACGGCGGGCAGCACCCACCGGTTGGCCAACGTCGCCAGGATCGCCAGCCCCCCGACGGAAACCCACACCCACCACCAGGCGGGATACTGGCGGACGGTCAACGCCACCAACGCCGACGTCGTCGTCACGGCGGCGCCCGGAAGGACGTCAACCGCCAACGCGCACGCGCGAATGTGCCACGGCGCCAACGCTTCCGTCGGCCGCATTGTCGTGGTGGGAGTTTCCTGAACCACCACCGTCACTTTGTCACCGGGTCGAGTTTGGAGATCTTGTACCGCCCCTCCGCGAGCGCCATCCGCACCCGCAGCCGGTAGCCGGTCTCGTTCTGCGTCTGATCGGTGACGGCCCTCACCCGCATCGCGACCAGCACGTCGACCGAGCTGTCACTGTTGTTGCGCTCGACCGCCGCCCGCACGTCGGACACCTGCACGTGTACGTTCGCGGCTTGGTACGCCTGCACCAGCATGCTGGTGTAGAGCAGGGCCTGCGAACGGAAAGCGTCGGTGCCGCAGTCGAGGATCTTCTGTTCACTCGCCGCCATCGCGCCGGGATCCGGTGCCTGGGTCGCCGACACGCATTCCACTGCCGCCTTCAAGGCCGCGGCATCCTCGCGGGCGATGGCCAGCGCGTCCCGGTGGAATCGCAGCGCGACCCAGCCGCCGGCCCCGACGGCGCCCGCGCACGACAGCAGTGCCGCGACGATGCCGACCGCCCAGCCGCGCCCCAGCCGTGACTGGCCACGCCGCACCGGCTCATCGACGGCTTCGCTCGTGTCCTCCGACGCCGTCGCCGGGTCGGCCTCGGCCGCGTCGGGATGGTCGGAAATCCCGGCCTCCGGGGCGTTCCCGATCGTCTCCTCGGTCCGCAACGGATCATCCGAGTCGGTGGGGTTCAGCCGGCCGGCGCCAGCATCTCCTTCCATCCGTCGTCTCCTGTTTTGGTCGAGTTTTCGACGGAATACCTGACCCCGTCGGACCCTACCAGTTCGCCGCTGCGGGGACTGTAGACCGCCGTGGGCGGCCCGCCCGGAGTGTAGACGCACTGGTTGGGCTGCTGCCCGTCGCACTGGACCGAGCCGGTGCCCGGCCGTGTCAACGGGTCGTCGGTGGGCGGGGGCGTGCCCGACAACCGGTCCGACGGCGCCGGGTTCAGGCCCGTGTCGATCGACGGAGCCTGGATAACCTTGCCCGGCCTCACCGACTGGTCGCAGCGGGCCGCGGGCGCGGGGCAGGTCAGGATCTGGTTGGGGTCGCCATACCACGGATTCGTTCCCGCGGGGACGTAGGGCTTGGAGTCGCGGCATTCCCGGGGCGTGGCGGCCCGCTTGCCGGGGACGTCGACACAGGGGATGTTGCGCGACCCGCGCACGCTGTTGGCCGGCGTGTCCATCGGGATCTTGCAATACGTGCCGTTCGGCAGCGGCTGCGTGCTGGTATCGGCAGGGGAACGCCACTGCGAGGCCGGGATGAAACCGGTCAGGCACGGGGGTGGCTGGTTGAGCGACAACGCCAGGTCGAGCGCAGCCTGGTTGGGGAACGGCGCGACCACCGTCTGTGCGATCGAGGCGCCCTGCGGCAGAACCACCAGCAGCTGCTGCACTCCGGCGTGGTAGCGCGTGAGCAGGTCGAACACGATCTCGAAGTTGGCCAGCGTCTGCGGCAGCGAATCCCGGACGTCGCCGAAGACCTCGTCGACCTGCTCGGTGGTCGGCGCCGCCTGCCGCAACACGCTGCGCAGGCTCTGATCCTGCTGGGCGGCCTGCGCGGCCAACTTGTTCAGATTGCGCGCCCAGCGCTCGATCGCGTCCCCGGAATCGACCTGGCTGTCGATCAGCGGCCCGGAGCTCTCGATGATGTCGTCGATGTCAGCGATGTTGGTCTTGACGTCGCCGACAATCGCCTGGGTGGAGTCGACCAGCCGTCTCAGGGCCGGGCCCAAACCACCGACCGCCTGCGCCGTCTCGTCGAGCAGTTGGCCGACTTTTTCCTTGGGCAGCGCGGCAAGTCCCTTGTAGACGCTGTCCAACGCCGGGCCGATCGCGGCCGGCACCGTGCCCTTGGTGATCGTCTGCCCGGGCGCGAGAAACCTGCCGGTGTGGCCGGTCGACACCAGGTCCAGGTACTGCTCGCCGACCGCCGACACCGAGTGCACGTTGGCGACCGCGTCCACCGGGATCTTGTAGCGACTGTCGATGCTCATCGTCGCGTGGACGCCCCGCTCGGTGGGCTCGACGTCGGTGACCTTGCCGATGGTGATGCCGCGATAGGTCACGTTGGCCGTGGGATACAACCCGCCCGAGGCCGGCAGATCGGCCGCCAGCGGGTACCGGCCGATGCCGACCAGGCTCGGGATCTGCAGGTAGTAGACACCCAGCACCAGCAGCGAGATCACCGTCATGATCCCGAACACCCACAGCTGGCGTTTGACGAAGGGAGTCAGCAATTCCGGTCCCCCCTCTCCACCAGCGGCCCACCCGGCGCGTCGTTGGGGTTCGGCGTGTAGCGGACGTCGGGGATCATCGTCTCCGGATCGCGGCCGAACGACTGCTCGAGCGCACGCAGAGCTCCCGACAGCCCGGTGCCGGTGAGGAACGCGTTGTCGATGGCGCTGTAGGTCAGGTCCAACGTCAGCGAGATGTTGAGATAGTCACCGCGAAAGATCTTGGGAACGGTGTCGATGTCGAACGGCTGGGTCAGGATCAGCTTCAGCGCGCCGATCAGGTACTGCGAGGCCCGTCCCAGCTCCTTGAGCGGGCACTGCAGCGACTGCAGGTCCTGCCGCAGCGGCCCGCGCGCCTCCGACAGGTACTGGTTGGCGGACTGGCTGAGCCGTCCCACCTCGTCGGTGGCGTTGATCAGCAGGTCCTTGGTGTCGGCGAGGTGCTTCAACAGCGGGGGGGTATCGGTCAACACCCGGTCGAGGATGTCGGCGCGAGCGCCCACGTAGGCCAGCAGCCGGTTCGTCGAGTCGATCGCGTGGATGATGTCAGGGCGCTGTCGTTCGAGCTGGGTGGTGAACGTGTCCAGCTTGTCCAGGAATGTCCGGACCTGGTCGCCGCGACCGTTGAGGACGTTGTAGACCTCGTTCTGCAGCATCTCCAGGTTCGGGAAGCCGCCGCCGCGCAGGACCAGCGCGAGGCCGGCCAGCGTCTGCTCGGTGGTCGGAAACGCTGACGAGCGCTGCAGCGGGATGGTGTCGCCGTCCTTGAGCGGCTGCGGCGACGGGTTCGGCGGTGCCGCCAGCTCCACGTGCTGGGAGCCCAACAGGGATGTCTGCCCGATCTTGGCGGTGGCGTTCTCGGGCAGCTTGACACTCTTGTCGATACCGAGCGTCAGCGTGGCCACCCAGTTCTTCAGCTGGATCGCGCGGATGGACCCGACGTAGGCGTCGGCGACCAGCACCTTGCCGTTGGCATTGATCGCCAGCGTGTCGGGCACCTGCACGTAGACGGTGTAGGAGTTCGCCCCGGTGCCCCGGCCGCCCGGGATCGTGACGTTGGAGATCCCTTTCCAGCTGCACGAACTCAGCACCAACGCGGCCATGAGCAACGCCAGGTCCCGCCGGGCGCGGTGGCAGATCACGCGCAACGCGCTCGTCATGGCCATCATGACCGGCCCGGCCCCGAGGCGACCGGCGCCGGCGTCGGCGCGACGGGACCCGGAACCACGCCCGGCCCCGGTGGCGGTGGCGGTATCGGAACCCGTGGAGCGTTCACACCGATCGGGGGCAGGAGCGGGTTCTCGTCGTAGGCGTTCGGCGGCCCCGGCGGGGTCTGCAGATCGGACTGGACCGGCGCGATGTCGGGCCCACCCATGAGTTCGGCCAGCGATTCCGGGGTCATCAACCCGGCGGTGATCGGTCCCACCTTCTCGCCTTGCATGCCGGGGGCAACGATCCAGCCCGGGCCGCTGTTGCGGTGTGACGTCGGCGTATCGGGCACCCAGATGCCCGGCACGGTGGTGTCCTTGTATCCGTTGGGCGGCTGTAGTCGCGGCTCCGAGTATGCGATCTCCTTCGGCAACGTCTCGGCGGTGCTGAACAGGTTCAATCCGAAGGGCGGGTAGTTGAACTTGATCGCGTCCAGGATCGGCGCCAGGTACTGCGCGCAGAGCTCGGCGGAATCCTGGTACCCGAGCCGACTGCCAGCCTGGATCGTGCTGCAGATGAACTGCATCGGATTGGCGAAGTTGGTGAGCGCCGGGATGGCGACGAGCGATCCGTGTGACGGGTGGTAGATCTGATTGATGTTGGCCACGGCCGTCGGACCGACATGCAGGAACGTCTCGAGGCCGTTGAGGGGCTCCGGCTGCAGCAGCGTGTTCGTCGCAGTCGCCAGGTTGTCGAGGTCCTGGGTCAACAGATGGCGATTCTTGTCAAGAAACGGGCGCACGGTGGACAGCAGGCTGTCGAACTGCTGCACCGCGTTGGCCAAGGCGCCATCGGAACCCGCGAGCAGGGTGGTGAAGTCGGCCAACTTCTGGTTCAGCGCGACGAACTGCTGGTCGTCCCGGCGCAGCGCGTCGACGAACAGCGCCAGGCTGCGCACCACCCCGAAGAAGTCGCCACGGCCCTCGTTGAGCGCGGTCACCGCTTGGGAGAGGCTGTTGAGCGTGGTGTTGATCTGCTTGCCCTTGCCGGCCAGCCCGTCGGCGTAGGCCGTGACGACCTCGCCGAACGGCCCGGTCGGTTGCTCCTGGGTGGGCCCCAGCTTGGACACGATGTTGGTGATGCTGTCGCGCAGCTGGTCCCACTCCACCGGCACGCGGGTGCGGCTTTCCGGGATCACCGCGTTGTTGGCCAGCACCGGGCCGCCCTTGTAGGCCGGCTCCAACTGGACCGCCCGCGAAGCCACCAGGGTCGGGTTGAGAATCACCGCGGATGCGTTAGCGGGCACCTTGTACTTGTTCCGGTAGTGGAAGGTGACCTTCATCTTGTCGCCCGCCGGCTCAATCTTGTCGATCGCCCCCACCCGCAGACCCATGATCTGGACTTTGTCGCCTGGATACAGGGCATTGGCCTCCGGGAAGTAGGCCACGACGGTGTTGTTCGTCAGCTTCTGGTACAGCCGGAAGCCGGTGTACCCCGCGACCAGGGCGAGCACCACCGCCAGCGAGCCGATGAGGACCGACATCCGCGACATTTTCGGCAGCCGCAGGTTACGGACGTCGAAGATGGTGCTCAATTCTGGCTCCCGCCTCCGGCCGCACCGCCGCCTCCCGTGCCACCGGGGTTGATGAACGGCGCCGGCAACTGCCTGCCGGGCCCGGGCGGCGCCGGCGAGTCGGGCGGTGCGAACTGCTCGGCGCGTGCGCCCGGCGGTGCCTGCGTCGGCAGCGGCACCGGTGTGCCCGGGACGTCCGGCGGCGGGTCACCCGGTCGCCCGGCGATCGGGATGCCCGGCGTGGGCGGCAGGCCGTCGGGGTTCGGCGGCGATGTCTGCACGTCGACCGGAGCCGGGAAGCCCGGGTCACCGAACGGTCCGGTGGTCGCGCCCGCGCAGGGCAGCGGGTTGTCGGGTCGGGGCAGCGCGTCGGCGGCTGGCGCGTAGGAGCACGGCGACCCGGGCAGCGCGGCCGGTCCGGGATGCTCCGGGGTGCCCTCGCGCACCGGCGGTGCCGGCGGTGGAGCACCGTTGGGCAGGCGCGCACCGTTGGGATCGGGGAACCGGAAAGCCGGCAGCCCGGCACTGCGCCAGAAGTCCTCCGGGTCGATGCCGCGCTTCTTGAACGCCGCGTCGACCCAGGGCTGCAGCACCTGGTACGGGACCAGGTTGTGCAGGACCACCTTGAAGAACGGCCCCGACGCGATGGCCTCGTTCAGCGACGGCAGGAAGTGGCCGACCTCGGTCAGCCCCGCGGCGACGTCCTCTTTGCGCTGCACCAGGATCTCGCTGATCTGGTGTAGCTGCTCGAGCACGCGGTTGAGGTTGGGGTTGTCGTTGATCAACCCGTTGACCTGCTCGGAGAAGGCCGCGATGCTGCCCAGCAGCGCGTCGATGGCCCGGCCGCGTTCGTTGAAGGCCGCCAGCAGCGTCTTGGCGTTCACCAGCAGCCGGTCGGCCTGCTCGCTGCGGTCGCCCAGGACGCCGGCCACCTGGTTGGCCTCGGCCAGAAGGTGCTTGATCTGGTCATCGCGCTCGCCAATGGTGGCGGAGAACTTGGCCACGCCGTCCAGCGCGGCGCTCAGGTGCGGGTAGGTCTGGTCGATGGTCTGGGACAGCACGTGCAGCGACTGTTTGACCGTGTCGATGTCCCAGCCGGACGCGGCCTTGGTGACGTCGAAGAACGCGTCGTAGATCTGGTACGGGGTGGTGCTCTGGCCGATCGGCAGGATGGACCCGGGCCGCAACCGTCGCGAACCCCGCGTCTGGATCTCCACGATCTTCTTGCCGAGGATCGTGTCGGTCTTGATGGCCAGCCTGCTCTCGGTGCCGATGGTGTTGGTCCCGATCGAGAACTTCATCAGGACGTGGTCGCCGTCGATCTCGAGGCCTTCCACCTTGCCGACGTCCATGCCCGCGATGCGGACCTTGTCGCCGGCGCTGATGCCCCCGGAGTCGGTGAACTGCCCGTAGTAACTCGGCCTGGCGAACAGCATCGGGACGCTGGTGAGACTTTGGCCCACACCGAGCACGAGGAGCGTCACCAGGATGCCCATCAGGCCGATCCGGGGCCGGTTGGCGGGTTCGAGCGATCTCATTGCGGCATGCACCTACCTGTGGGCTGCCCGAACAGCCGGACGGTGCGGACCGGCCCCCCGGGCCGCAGCCCGTTGAGCTTGAGAGTGATGTCACAGGAGTAGAAGTTCAGGAAGTCCCCGTAGGACCCGACCGCGCGCCCGATCATGTTCAGCGCGGTCGGCACGTTGTGCAGATAGTCGGTCAGTTGCTCGCGCTGGTCACGGAGGGGTTGCTGGATCGCGTCGAGGTCGTTGATGGTCTTGTGTAGCAGGGCGCGGTCCTCGCCCAGCAGATCGGCCACGGTTGCGGCGGCGTCGCCGATGTGCGCGGTTCCGAGGGCCAGCTGCCGACGGTGGTCATTGAGTCCGGTGATCAGCACCTCGAGGTTGTTGATCGTCTGGTCGAACTGCGCGCGGTGGCGGACCGTCGTGTCCAGCACGACGTTGAGGTTCTTGACGACCTCACCGATCGCCCGGTCGCGCTCGCCGAGTTGCGTCGTCAGCTGTGCGGTGTGGTCGAGGATGTCGTTGATGGTGCCGCCCTGACCCTGGAACACCGCGATCAGCGTGGTGGCGATGGTGTTGACCTTCTCCGGGTCCAGCGCCCGGAACAGCGGGTTGAACCCACCGATCAGCGCGTCGAGGTCGGGCGCCGGCGACGTTCGCGACAACGGGATGAATCCGCCGGGCGGCAGCACCTTTTCGGCGCCCTCGCCCTCGCCGCGTTTGAGCTCCAGATAACGGTCGCCGACCAGGTTCAGGTAGCGGATCTGTGCGGTCGTGGACTGATACAGCGGGACCCCGCGGTCGACGGCGAAGTCGACCCGCGCCCGTTTGCCGTCGTCGACGAGGTGCACCGAGCTGACCTTGCCGACCTCCACACCGGAGGCCCGGACGAACTGGCCGGCCCGCAACCCGCTGATGTTGCTGAATTCGGCCGAATACCCGAAGGTCCGGTCGAAGCGCATCTGACCGAACACCACGATGATCATCACAGTGAACAGCAGCAGCACCAACGAGAAGATGCTGAGCCGGATGAGCGTGCCGGTGATTTTCATGGGTTGATCGTGTTGTCCCCTACCTGACGGCCCCACACATAGTCGATCGCGTACGGCGAACCCGTGTCCAGGTGGTTGTATGGTGCGAGACTGTTGCCGGTGTCCACGACCAGCTCGGGCGCCGGCCACAGGTCACGGGTGATCTTCTGCCAGCAGCCCGGCGCACCGCCCGGGCCGCCGCGTGCGTTCACCCGCGGCAGGTTCTCCGGATAGATGTAGGGGTTGGGAGCGCCGCCGACCACACCGGCGATGCCGCCCAGTCCCATGGTCAGCACGGCCATGGTGGCCGAAGACAGCGGGTTGGCCACCAGACCCAGGCCGGACAACACCTCGGTGTTCATGTTGAGGGAGTAGCCGTTGAAACCGCCCTCGGCCGCCCCGACGGCAGGCACGACGTCATGGTAGTTGCGCAGTGCGCAGTACAGCTCCGGACTGTAGGTGTCCAGCAGTTGGGCGGTGGGCAGCAGGTCCTTTGCCCCGCGCGCCAGGTACGGGCCGCCCTTGTCGAAGAGCTCCGCACCGGTGTCGCCCAGTCCCGCCGCAGACAGCAACGCCTGATCCAGGTCCTTCTGCTGGGCGTTGAGGGTGCGTGAGGTGACCACCGCATTGTCGAGGAAGTCCAACAGATCCGGGGAGGCGTCGGCGTAGATGTCGCCCAGTTTCGCCGACTGGCGCACGTCGTAGCCGATCTGGGGCATGTGCAGGTTCAGGTCGTCGAGCACCGCGTTACCGTTGGCGATCGACTGCCCGACCTTCTCCCCCAGCCCCGACAGCGCCTGGGCCGCCGCGCTCAGCGTCAGGTTCAGCTTCACCGGATCCACCCGCTCGGCGATCGAGGTGATCGTCTGGAACAACGTGTTGACCTCGGTCGTCACACCACGCGCGTCGATCACCGTCGACGGCGTGACCCGTTGCGGCGACGGGTTTTTCGGCGTCGTCAACGACACGTACTTCCCGCCGAACACCGTGGTCGCCTCGATGTTGGCGGTCACGTTGGCCGGGATCAGGTGCAGGTACCGCGGATAGACGTCCAAGGTGAACTTCGCCGCCGGCTTGCCGTCGCGCACCGTCGCGGCGATGTCGGCCACCCGGCCGATCTCCACCCCGTTGTAGGTGACCTTCGCCCCCGGATCCATCACCAGCCCCGCCCGCGACGCCAACATCGTCAGCTTCGTCTTGGGCGTGAAATCACCCCGGAACTGCCCGTACACCACCGCGAAAAGCATCGCCGCCAATACCAGCGTCACCAGGCCGGCCGGCATGTAGGGCGGCTTGTGCTCGGTCCGGGCGGCCATGGCAACTACACCGTGAGCGCGAAGTTCGGGTTGACGCCGTAGAGCGCCAGCGCGGCCGACAAGACGACAACCTGCACCGAGATCAGCGAGAACCGCATCGACCGGCCGACGGATTCGCCGACACCGACCGGCCCACCGGTGGCCTCGTACCCGTAGCAGCAGTGGGTGATCATCACGACCGCGGTGATGACGATGGCCTCCAGGAACGACCAGAACACGTCGTCAGGGCGTAAGAACGTGCGGAAGTAGTGCTCGTAGGTGCCGTGCGACTGCCCGTAGAACACCGTGGTGGTGATCTGCGGGGACAGGAACGACATGATCATCGCCAACGAGTACAGCGGGATGATCACGACCAGCCCGGCCATGATCCGGGTGCTGGCCAAAAACGAGATCGACTTGATGCCCATCACTTCCAGGGCGTCGATCTCCTCGCCGATCCGCATCGCACCCAACTCCGCGGTGGCGCCCGCGCCGACGGTCGCCGCCATCGCGATGCCGGTCACCACCGGGGCCGCGATGCGCACGTTGATCAGCGCGGCGAAGAACCCGGTGAACGCCTCCACGCCGATGTTGCCCAGCGACGCGAACCCCTGGATCGCGACCAGTGAGCTGCCCGACAACGTCACGAAGCCGACGATCGCGACGGTACCGCCCACCACTGCCATCGCGCCGGTGCCCATCCCGATCTGGGCGATCAGCCGCAGCGTCTCTTTGCGGTAGCGGCGCAGCGCGTGCGGGATGTGCCCGACGGCCTGGACCCCGAACCAGCCCATCTGGCCGATGTCCGCGACCGCGCGCCCGGCCGCCCCGCCGTAGCGGTTGAGGTTCTCCATCGCCCGCGGGTAGCGGGAGCGCAGCACAGCAGATGTCGACATGTCAGTGCCCCGTCCCGAACCGCACGCCGATCGTGGTCAGCACCACGTTTACCGCATACAGGGCGACCACGCACAGGACCACCGTTTCGTTCACCGCGGTGCCGAGGCCCTTGGAGCCGCCGCGCACCGTCAGCCCCCGGTAACAACCGACCAGCCCGGCGATCAGACCGAACGCGGCCGCCTTGACCGTCGCGATGATCACCTCCGGCAGGCCGGTGATCGTGGTCAGCGTCGCCAGATACGCGCCGCCGGAGACGTTTTGCAGGTAGACCCCGAACAGGTAGCCGCCGACCAAGCCGACGGTGATCACCAGTCCGTTGAGCAGCGTGGCGATCAGCGTCGCGGCGATCACCCGGGGCACCACCAGCCGGTGGATGGGATCGATGCCCAGCACCTCCATCGCGTCGATCTCCTCGCGGATGGTGCGGGCCCCCAGGTCCGCGCAGATCGCCGTCGAACCCGCGCCGGCCACCACCAGCACGGTGGTCAGCGGGCCCAACTGGGTGACCGCACCGATCGCCGCGCCGGCCCCCGAGAGGTCCGAGGCACCGAACTGGGCCAGTAGGACATTGAGGGTGAAGATCAGCAGCACGGTCAGCGGGATCGACACCATGATGGTCGGCAGGAACGCCACGCGCATGATGAACCAGCACTGCTGGACGAACTCGCGCCACTGGAACGGCCAGCGGAACAACGCCTTCCCGGACGGCACACACATCCGAAAGAACCCGCCGATCACCGTGAGAGGCGTCTGGAACTGGTCGCGCAGGTATCCGATCAGGTAGGGACCCCGCCGACTCGTCGAAGTTGACGTCACCGCGATCTCCTCACGCCGGCACCGCCCGCCGGAAGGGACCCGCGGCTCGTGTCACACGCCCCCTCCTCGTCCGGGCTCGACGCGTGTGACCGTCGGCTGCCTACTCGCCGGGTGGTAACCGGGACCACAGGAATGTAGCCGATGGCCGTGCACGTGTGCACCGGATCTACGCAATCAAACCTTCATCAACGATGGGCACATGGTACAGTTTCCGCCCCGCCCCCTCTCGTTGAACGACACCCGTTGTCGTGGAACGTGTTTGGCAAATTCCCGCAGTCCTGCAGCGGACCCGCCGATCGCTCGTCGAGCATACGACGGAACCGCGCCTACGGGTCTCGTCCTCGCCTGCACGTCACCGGCGACAGTTCTGTCCGGGTCCGGGATCCGGGGACCGCCGACGAACCTCGGCATGATCGCGACCAGCCGCGTCGGCCCGCGCCGCCGAAGCTGCACCGCGCCGCCGTCACCGAGCGCATCGTCTGGCGGGTCACCGTCGCCGCGCCGCGGCTCACACGACGGGAGCACGCCAAGGTCTTCGACCGACCCGGGTTTTGCCGTGGACGCTTGTTATGCCGACAGTTGTTCAGCGCGCTGCTTGAGGTTGTCGGCGAGGTGGTCGAGGACCTGGTTGAGCAACTGCTTGACCATGGGCGCGGGTATCGGCATCGACGTTTCGACGTCCATGTCCACCGTCAGCAGGCTCGACGCCCCGGTCTCCACCACGCTGAACAGCTGCTCCTGTTTGGAGAAGAGGTCACCCTGCTGCAACACCGTCTGGATCTGGTTCTCCCCCGGGTAGTAGACGGCCTGGATGAAGGTGCTTTCCATGCCCTGCACCTCGGTGTCCAGCCGCAGCTGGCTCGGTCGCCCGTCGTCGTAGCGGGCGAGCACCCACAGCCCCCGGATTCCCTCGTTCCACTCCGGGTACCGCTCGAAATCCGCGACGATGGCCATGATCGCGGCGGCGTCGGCTCCGACTTCGACGGTCTTGCTCAGAACTGGCATGGGCGAAGCATAGCTACTCGCCCACTCGGGCCGTCGACAGCAATGCGCGGATCGGGTCGGGAATCGGCACCGGCTTGCGGGTGTCTCGGTCGACATAGACGTGCACCCAGTGGCCCAGCGCGGCGATCGGCTGGGCATCTGTGCGGCCGTCGTCCGGCCGGAACAAGCCCAGCCGGTAGGTGACACTGCTGTTGCCAAGCTGCGTCACCGCCACGCCCACCACGAGGTCGTCGGGGAAGGCCAGCTCGGACAGGTAGCGGCAGCCCGACTCGGCGACGACGCCCAGCGCGGGCATGGTGGTCGGGTCGAGGCCGGTGCCGGTGTTGATCCAGGCGTTGATCGCGGTGTCGAAAAGCTGGTAGTAGACCGCGTTGTTGAGGTGGCCGAACATGTCGTTGTCGGCCCACCGGGTGCCGACCGGCCACAACACCGGGAAGTCGTCGGCGGTGAGCCCCTCCGGCGCGGGCGGCATTACCATGACGGTATTCCAGCACGATGACGGTATTCGGGCACGGCGCAGGCGTGGTGGGTGCCCCACGGGGTCGTGCGTCGGCCGAATTCGCCCCGCCCGTCGTACAGGCGCCGCCGAGCGTCTTCGTGCGCGGGCAGCCCCGTCACGTCCGACTGCGCCGGCTTGACTGCGGTGCAAACATTTTCGAGCCAGAGTGGCACCGGTTGACCGGCTCGCGGACGAATCCGATTGCAGCAGACGAGAAATCGGTGCGCGTGGCCGCGGCACACCGAACGGAGTCGAGTCGTTCAGCGCCGGCCGGTTCGATTGCCGGGCGGCCCGCCCGCCGGATCGTCGGCGAAGCTTGCCCGGCGCCCGGGGCTCAGGAGTCGGGAACCTACCGTGGGCCTGCCGCCACCGGGATGACGCCCGGCACCTGCACCGGACTCGGCGCGGTCGGGGCAATCCCCGGCACCTGCACCGGGCTGCCGGGCGCCCCGCCCGCCGCGGGTGGCTGGAACGGGAGCGGAATGCCCGAGTTGCCGCCCAAACCGGGCAACCCCGCGGGCATTTGTCCGTTGGCCAACGACGTCATTACGCCCGGGCATTCCATTTGGATCGCCATGCCCGCAACGGCTCCGATCATGTCCGGCGGAAGGCCCGGCTTGCCCGACAGCTGCGATGCGATCGTTGCCAGTTGGGCGCCGGGCTTCACCAGCATCGGGCACAGCGACTGCCCGATTCCGGCGAGGGTGTCATTGAACGAGCCGCTGCCGCCCGTGCCGGCGCCGCCGAGCACGCTGGTGATGGGGTCGGCGGGTGGGTCGGCGCGGGCGGGTGCCAGCGACATCGCTCCGGCGGCGACGACACCCGCCGTCACCGCGACTGGCCGCAGCGCCGCAGACGCCGCCGGGCGGACCGCGGAGGCGCGACGAACCATCTTTTCGATCCAGGGGGGATACAACATCGTTGCGGTCATTCGTCGCGCTCCTCAGCCGTGGAATTGATCGACGCTAATTCATTTCACTTTGGCAACAATGATCGTCATTTGTCACGTTTACAACACGATCGGGTCAAGGTTTGTGATCTGGCTGTTTCCTCATAGTTGTCACAACCGCACGCATGCGACGCTCTGCAGTTTGCTGCGAAGCCGCCCGATGACCGGTACACGGGGGCGTTGCCGTCACCGGCAGCATGGCCCGATTTCGCCACCTGCGAATTCCGGGGCACCCGACTGTGGGTTTGATAAGGGATATCCGCCGAAATTCTCATTCCCCCGGGAGCGCTTGGCTGGGAACCTGGTCGGAGCGAGTTCGTCGCCGCCGAGATGATGGGCGCCTCTCCTCGGTGGCGAACCCGTCCGGCCGGACGCCCGTGGCAGCGGTTGGCGGTTCCAGCGATGAGTGAGGGGCCGGACGCCGCCGACTTGCCGGACGACGTTGCTGTTTCTTGCTCAGCTGCGCCACGCGGTCGGGTTCAAGCCGCACGGCTGATCATTCGAAGAGCACCGCGGCATTGAGGTAGCCGGTCGGGTCCAATGCGGCCTTCAGGGCCCGCATCGCGGCGATGTCGGCGGGTTCACGCGACATCCCCAGGTATGGGCGTTTTCGGCTGCCGACGCCGTGCTCAGAGCTGACATTGCCGCCGCACGCGGCGATCAGGTCCATCATGGGCCCATACACCGCCTGCTCCCGCTCGACCGGGCAACGTAGCACATTGAGGTGCAGGTTGCCTTCGCCGACGTGGCCGAACAGCAGCGGCAGCGCATCGTCGGGCGCGTGGACGCCCAGCAGCGCGACGGCGTCGCGGGCGAACCCCGCGATCGCCGACAACGGCAGCGACACGTCGAACTTGAGCGGCGGCCCGTACACGCCGAGCACCTCGACGAGCGCCTCACGGATCTGCCACAACCGTTGCTGGGCAGCAACATCCACGCCCACCGCGGGCTCACCGCACAACCGCACGGCGTCGAGCAGCCCGGCCAGCCGGTCGGTCTGGTCGTGGTCGGCGGCCAGTTCCACCAGCAGCATCCAGTCACCCTCCACCGGCACCGCCACCCCGAGGTGCTGATGGATGAGCGGGCCCGCCCGGCCGTCGATCAGCTCCAGCGCCGCGATCCCGTCCACGTCCCGGAACATCCGGCCGGCTGCCACCAGCGCATCCAAATCGGCGAACCCGCAGACGGCGGTCACCCGGTGCGTCGGGGCGGGGCGCAGCCGCAGGTCCAGCGCGGTGATGACGCCGAGGGTGCCCTCGGCGCCGACGAACAGCGCCGGCAGGTCGTAGCCGGTGTTGTCGCTGCGCACCAGGCTGTGCCTGCGTAACAGCGAACCGTCGGGCAGCGCCACCTGCAGGCCGAGCACCTGCTCGCCCATGTTGCCGTAGCGCACCGTGCGCAGGCCGCCGGCGTTGGTCGAGGCCATGCCGCCGACGGTGGCCGTGTCCCGGGCGGCCAGGTCCACCCCGAACACCAGGCCCGCTGCGGCGGCGGCGTGCTGGACGGCGGCCAGCGTGGCCCCGGCGCCGGCCGCGACGCGGCACTCGACGGTGTCCACGTCACCGAGCGCACGCAGCCGCTCAGTGGACAGCAGCACATCGTCGTGCTCAGGCACGGTGCCGGCCACCAGGGAGGTGCGGCCGCCCTGCACGGTGACGTGGGCCCCGGCCTCGCGGCACACCCGCAGCACCGCGGCGACCTCCTCGGCCGAACCCGGCCGCACCAATGCCGCCGCCCGCCCGCGGTAGCGGCCGGTGTGGTCGACGGCGCGGCCAGCCAGGACGTCGGGATCGGTGACGACATGGCCCGGCCCGACGACGGACTGAAGCGCGCGCAGCATGCTCGCGGTTATAGCACCGTCGAAGTCCTCGGGCGCGGGCTCGCGCTGGTAGGACTCGGCGATCTCGTCGACCTCGATACCCATGTAGTGCATGACTTCCGCGCCGTCGTAGCTGGCATGGTCGTGGATCTCCGTGCAGCGCACCTGCTCGATGTGCCGACGGTAGGGCCCGGCCAGGGCCAGCGGAATGAGGTCGTTGGCGAACCCCGGGTCAACCCGCTGATGAAGATGCTCGAATTCCCTTGCCGAGCAGCGTCTTCGACGTGCGCAATGCACTTGTCGGGCAGCACGCCCGGGCTCGCCCTACCAGGGCCAGCCGGCCTTCGTGCCGGCCGACGACCCCGCCAACCCCGTCGGCCGAACTCGCCTACGCCACCGCCATCTCCACACCCCAGTGCGACGGCATCGCCGATCTCCCGCAGTCCCCGCTCAACCTCGTCTCCGACCTCGCCTTCATGGGCTACTTCTCCGTGCACGACCCGATGATGACGCCCGACCAGATCGCCCACGCCGTGCCGTTGCCGACGTCACCCGACTACCCCGGCGACACCCAGTACTACGACACCCAGTAACTACGACACCCTGTAACTACGACACCCAGTAACTACATGGTCATGATCCAGAATCTTCCGCTGCTGCAACCGAACCGCGACATCCCCCATGCCGGGCCGCAGATCGACCTGGGTACGCCGACTACGGAGCGGGCGGCAACTACGCGACCATCCCCACCCCGGCCGGGCTGCTCTCGCCGTCGCTGTACCCGAACGTCTACCCGCGGGTCCCCTCGATCGACCCGCACCTGAACGTCTCGGCAGCCGAGCACAACGCTACTGTCGGTCTCAGCGGGAACGCCGGGTCGACCTCATCCCGTCGGTCTTGAACTGACCCCGGATGCCGCCTGAGCATGCTATGAAGCATTGGCAAGCGCAGGACTTCCCGACCGGACGGCTCTACTCTCTTCTGATGCCCGACCGGCGGGGCAGGGGGGATAGACGGGGACTATGTCGTATTCGACAACGGTGCCGCCGTATTTGACAGCCGCTCCCGACGCGCTCGCGTCGACGACCGCCGACGTCCAACGCATCGGCGCGGCGATCGGCGCGGCCGGCGCCGCCGCGGCCGGCCCGACGACCGGCCTGGTGGCCGCCGCCGAGGACGAGGTTTCGGCGGCGGTCGCCAAGCTGTTCGCCGCCTACGCCGAGTCACACCAGGCGCTCCTGGCGCAGGCGGCGGCGTTCCACGGCCGGTTCGCCCAGGCGCTGGCCGCCGCGGGCAACTCCTACGCCCAGGCCGAGGCGGCCGGTGCGGCCCTGCTGGGCCAGTCCACGGTTGCCGCGGGCACCCCGACGGGCGCCGTGAGCTTCGCGTCCACGCTGCCGTCGTTGCCGGTGACGGCGCTGATCATGGGCGGCGCGCACAACCCGGGCCCGGTGCAGTACTACATCGACCAGGTCAACACCGCCTACGTCCAGCCGCTGATCAGCGGGGCCAAACCGCTGGGCGTGTTCACCCCGGAGCAGTTCTGGCCGATCACCCCCGAACTCGGCCCCACCCTGACGTTCGGCCAGTCCGTCACCCAGGGCGTCACCCTGCTCAACAGCGCGATCAACAACCAGACCAGCCTGGGCAACAACGCCCTGGTTCTCGGCTACTCCGAGAGCGCCACGATCGCCACCAACGAGATCAACGCGCTGCTGGCGCTGCCCACCGCCGCGCAACCCAGCTCGAGCCAGCTCGCGTTCCTGCTGCTCGGCAACCCCAACAATCCCGTCGGCGGCATCCTCGAGCGGTTCACCGGCTTCTACGTCCCGCTGCTCGACGTGCCGTTCAACGGCGCCACCCCCCAATCCCCTTGGCACACTTCGATTTACACCATCCAGTACGACGGCGTCGCCGACTTCCCGCAGTACCCGCTCAACCTGCTGTCGGACCTCAACGCCATCATGGGCCTGTCCCTGCACGCCCACTACCCGCTGCTGACGGCCACCCAGGTCGCCAACGCCGTGCCGTTGCCGACGTCGGGCGGCAACACCGACTACTACATGTTCCTGACCCAGAACCTGCCGCTGCTGCAGCCGATCCGTGACTACGTGCCCTACGTAGGCAACGCGTTCGCCGACCTGGTCCAGCCCGATCTGCGGGTGCTGGTCGACCTCGGCTACAGCGACTACGGGCCGGGCGGCAACTACGCGAACGTCCCGACGCCGGCCGGGCTGTTCTCGGTACCCAACCCGTTCACCGTCATCCCGGACCTGGGCACCGGCGCCGTGCAGGGAGTGCAGGCGGCACTGGTCGACCTGGGCTACCTGCCGCCGTCGGCGCTGCCGACCACCTACCCGTACGCGCCGGCGCTGAGCCCGCATCTGAACGTCTTCCTCGGCCAGCCGAGCACGACGCTTTTGTCGACGCTGACCGGGACAGTCGGGCCCGTCCTGCACCTGATCCCGCCCGCGACCGACCTGCCCTGCCTGTGACTCGGCGCGGGACTTTCTACCCTTCTCACCGCCCCTTTTGACGCCGGTTAGGATTGCCGCGCAGCGGCGGTCAACCGCGACAGCTACCGGCTACCGGGGAGGGTGTGGGACGTCGTACCTGCTCACGTCCCCGGAGTTGATGACGACCGCGGCCGCACAGCTCGAGGCGATCGGTGCGTCGATCGGCACCGCCATGGCGGCCGCGGCCGGACCCATCTCCGGCGTGCCGGCGGCGGCCGCCGACGAGGTGTCGGCGGCCGTGGCGGACATGTTCTGCGCATACGGATGGGCGTACCGGCGCGCCGTCGACGAGGCCGCGGCGTTTCACACCGGGTTCACCGGGGCGCTGGCCACCGCGGGTGGCATCTATGCGCGCGCCGAAGCGGCCGGTGCGGCACTGCTGTCGGAACAGGCGCCGCTCGGCCCGGCGTCCGCCAACCCCGTCACCGCGCTGATCATGGGCGGGACGGACAACCCCATACCGGCGCCCGGCTACATCGGTGACATCAACACCGCCTACATCCAGACCCTGTTCCC
>CAYVQQ010000004.1:0-32516 GCA_964453085.1 uncultured Mycobacterium sp. | reverse complement strand
GCACCCTGGCGAGCTCGGCAATCGCCCTGATCGTCGCCGTGCCGGTGTCCATCGGCGCGGCGTTCGCCCTCGTGGAACGACTGCCCTCGCGGCTCGCTTCGGCGGTCGGCATGATGCTGGAACTGCTGGCCGGCATCCCCAGCGTCATCGTCGGCCTGTGGGGAGCGACGACGTTCGGGCCGTTCATCGCCCACCATGTCGCCCCGGTGATCGCCCGCACCGCCCCCGACGTCGGGGTGCTCGCCTATTTTCGCGGCGACACCGGCAACGGCGAAGGCATGCTGGTGTCAGGTCTGGTGCTGGCGGTGATGGTCATCCCGATCATCGCCAGCACCACCCGTGATCTGATCCGCCAGGTGCCACCGCTGCCGCGCGAGGGGGCGATCGCGCTGGGCATGTCGCAGTGGGAATGCGCGCGCCGGGTGACGCTGCCGTGGGTGTCCAGCGGTGTCATCGGCGCCGTGGTGCTCGGCCTCGGTCGAGCGCTGGGCGAGACGATGGCCGTGGCGATGGTCTCCGGGGCGATGCTGGGCGCGATGCCGACCAACATCTACTCGACCATGACCACCATTGCCGCCACCGTCGTCTCGCAACTGGATTCGGCGATGACCGACTCCACCAACTTCGCGGTGAAAACCCTTGCCGAGGCGGGACTGGTGCTCATGGTGATCACGATGCTGACCAACATGGCCGCTCGGGCGCTGGTGCGCCGGACGTCGGGCACCGCGCTGCCGGTCGGACGGGGTATCTGAAGGGTGAGCGCATCGGTGACTGCCACCGGCGGGATATCGGCGTCCCCCCCGCGGCGATCCGTCGCGAGGCGGCGCAAGATCGTCGACGCGCTGTTCTGGGCGGCCTGCTTGTGCTGTCTGGCCCTGGTGATCCTCCCGACGCTGTGGATGCTGATCGGCGTGGTCGGCCGCGCCCTGCCGGTGTTCCGCTTCAGCGTGCTGGTGCAGGACAGCAACGGCAATGGCGGCGGCCTGCGCAATGCCATCATCGGCACCGCGGTCCTGGGCCTCGGCGTCGTTCTGGTGGGTGGCGCCGTGAGCGTGCTGGCGGGACTCTACCTCTCCGAGTTCGCCACCGGCAGAACACGTTCGATTCTGCGTGGCGCCTACGAGGTGTTGTCCGGGATCCCGTCCATCGTGCTCGGCTACGTCGGCTACCTCACGCTGGTCGTGTACTTCGACTGGGGATTCTCGCTGGCCGCCGGTGTCTTGACGCTGTCGGTGATGAGCATTCCCTACATCGCCAAGGCCACCGAGTCCGCCCTGGGCCAGGTGCCGACGTCGTACCGGGAAGGGGCGGAAGCGCTCGGGCTACCCTCCGGCTGGGTGCTGCGCAGGATCGTGCTGAAGACCGCGCTGCCCGGCATCGTCACCGGCATGCTGGTGGCCGTGGCGTTGGCGATCGGGGAGACCGCGCCCATGCTCTACACCGCCGGCTGGTCCGATTCACCCCCCACCGGGGCGCTCACCGGTTCGCCGGTGGCTTACCTGACGTATCCGATCTGGACGTTCTACAATCAGCCGTCCCGGTCGGCGCGAAACCTGTCCTACGACTCGGCCTTCCTGCTGATCATCTTGCTGCTCGTACTGATCGCCCTCGGGCGGCTGGTCGCCTGGCGGGCCCGTCGTCATTCGGAGTCGTGAGCACAGGCCAGACCCGGCAGCCGGACCACCTGAATGGCCGAAGTCGCTGCTGAACTCGGGCTTGAACGTCGTTCAGCCCGGTCTGCCTGCGGTGGCCGGCCCTGCGGAGACCGGGGCACGGGCAGGTTGAACCCGAACCGGGTGCCGTCGGTGCGGGACATGTCGGTCCGGATGGTTCCGGCTTTAGATTCTCCACGGCGGTCGCGATGCCGGTCCTTGGGCCGTCCGGGGGACACGATGGACTCCGCGGAACTCCCACGGCCCAGATGGTGGCGGCAGGCCGCAGGCCGAACATGCTGCGCCGGCCGCACCGACGGCCGGGTCAGCGCAACAGTGCGCGCGACATCACGACGCGCTGGATCTGGTTGGTGCCCTCATAGATCTGGGTGATCTTGGCGTCGCGCATCATCCGCTCGACCGGGAAGTCGGAGGTATAGCCGTAACCGCCGAACAGTTGCACCGCGTCGGTGGTCACCTCCATCGCGACGTCGGAGGCGAAGCACTTCGAGGCCGCCGAGATGAAGCCCAGGTTGGATTCGCCGCGCTCGGCGCGCGCGGCGGCGTGATACACCATCAGCCGGGCGGCCTCGACCTTCATCGCCATGTCAGCCAGCATGAACTGCACACCCTGGTTGTCGCTGACCGGCCGGCCGAACTGTCTGCGCTGTTTGGTGTAGGCGATCGCGGCGTCCACCGCGCCCTGGGCGATGCCCACCGCCTGCGCCCCGATCGTGGGCCGGGTGTGGTCCAGGGTGGCCAGCGCGGTCTTGAATCCGGTACCCGGCTCCCCGATGATCCGATCGCCCGGGATACGGCAGTTCTCGAAGTACAACTCGGTCGTCGGTGAGCCCTTGATCCCGAGCTTGCGCTCTTTCGGACCGACGGTGAACCCCTCGTCGTCGGCGTGCACCATGAACGACGAGATCCCGTTGGCGCCCTTGTCCGGATCGGTCACCGCCATCACCGCGTACCAGCTCGACACCCCGCCGTTGGTGACCCAGCACTTGGCGCCGTTGAGGATCCAGTCGTCCCCCTCGGCCCTGGCCCGGGTGCGCATCGCGGCCGCGTCGCTTCCGGACTCGCGCTCAGACAGCGCATAGGACGCCGTACCGGTGCCGTCGGCGATCTGCGGCAGCACCCGCTTCTTGAGTTCCTCAGACCCCCGCAGGATCAGACCCATGGTGCCCAGCTTGTTGACCGCGGGAATCAGCGACGCCGACGCGTCGACCCGGGCCACCTCCTCGATGACGATGCACGTCGCCACCGAATCCGCGCCCTGACCGCCATACTCTTCGGGTATGTGCACCGCGTTGAAACCCGAAGCGTTCAACGCGTCCAGGGCCTCCTGCGGGAACCGCGACTTCTCGTCCACCTCGGCGGCGTGCGGCGCGATCTCCTTCTCCGCCAACGCCCGGATCGCCGCCCGCAACTCCCGGTGCTCTTCGGGCAGTGCGAACAGGTCGAACGACGGATTTCCGGTCCATTCAGGCATCTCGAGCCTCCCTGCGCTACTCGCCGGTAACTTTACCGTGCAGCCGCTGCACCGCCGCATCCTTGGCCTGCACGCTCTCGGCCAGCCGGTCCTGGAACGCGACGACGCGGGCCCGCAGCGCCGGGTCGGACGAGGCGAGGATGCGCACGGCCAGCAGACCGGCGTTGCGGGCGCCCCCGATGGAGACCGTGGCCACCGGGACACCCGCGGGCATCTGCACGATCGACAGCAGCGAGTCCAGGCCGTCCAGGCGCGCCAGCGGCACCGGCACCCCGATCACCGGCAGCGGCGTCACCGCGGCGACCATCCCGGGCAGGTGGGCGGCGCCGCCCGCCCCGGCGATGATCACCTCGATGCCGCGGTCGGCCGCGCCGCGCGCGTAGTCGAACATCACCTGCGGCGTGCGGTGCGCCGACACCACCCGGGCCTCGGCCCGGATGCCGAACTCGGCGAGCGCGGCGGCCGCGTCGGTCATCACCGACCAGTCGCTGTCGCTGCCCATGATGACCCCGACGCGGGGGCTAGCGCCGCTCATGGGGGTCCCATCCGTCCGCCCATCGGCCGTGCGCCAGCCAGTGCGCCGCCAGTTCGGCGCGTTCCCGCAGGTTCGCCAGATTCGTCGCATCGGTGCCCAGGAAATTGATGTGCCCGATCTTGCGGCCCGGCCGTTCGGCCTTGCCGTACAGGTGGACCCGCGCGTCGGGCATCCGCGCGAACAGGTGGTGCAGTCGCTCGTCCATGGACATCGCAGGCATCGCCGCCGACGCGGGCGCGTCCGGTGCGAGCGGCGCGCCCAGGACGTTGGCCATCACCGTCACCGGCGCGATCGCGTCGGTGTCGCCGAGCGGGTAGTCCAGCACCGCTCGCAGATGCTGCTCGAACTGACTGGTACGCGACCCGTCCATGGTCCAGTGCCCGGAGTTGTGGGGCCTCATCGCGAGCTCGTTGACCAACAGGTCGCCGTCAGTCGTCTCGAACAGTTCAACCGCCAGTACCCCGACCACACCCAGCTCGGCGGCCAACCGCAACGCCAGCCGCTGGGCGGCGGCCGCCGACTCCCCGGACTGGGCCGGCGCGGGCGCGATCACCTGCACGCAGATCCCGTCGCGTTGCACGGTCTGCACCACCGGCCACGCCGCGCCCTGGCCGAACGGCGAGCGCGCCACCAGCGCCGCCAGCTCACGGCGCAGCGTCACCCGCTCCTCCACCAGCGTCGGCAGCCCGTCGTCCAGGCATTTGCCGGCGATCTCGCGGGCCTGCCTCAGATCGCGGGCCATCCAGACTCCCCGCCCGTCGTACCCGCCCCGCACGGCCTTCACCACCAGTGGGGTTTCGTCACCGGCGTCGAGGGTGCGCGCGAATGCGTCCAGGTCGTCGATGCTGTCCACCGGCGCGTAGCGCGGCACCGGGGCGCCGAGGGCCTCCAGCCGCCGGCGCATGACCAGCTTGTCCTGCGCATGCACCAGCGCGTTGGGCGGCGGGGCGACGTTGACACCCTCGGCGACGAGCTTCTCCAGCAGGTCGGTGGGGACGTGCTCGTGGTCGAACGTCAGCACGTCGGCCCCGGCCGCGACCCGGCGCAGGTCTTCCAGGTCGACGTGCGAGCCGATCACGACGTCGGGGGTGACCTGCGCGGCCGACTGCTCGGCGGCGGTGGCCAGCACCCGCAACGTCTGCCCCAAGGCGATCGCGGCCTGGTGGGTCATCCGCGCGAGCTGGCCCCCGCCGACCATGGCAACGACCGGGGCAACGCCGGGGGTGTGGGAACTCGGCACGACCATCATGGTGTCATGCGGCCGGCCGGTGACCGGCGGTGAGGCCGCGGTTGTCACGAACGGTTTTTGCGCGGCATTTGCGTCCGTCCGTACACTCACGTGTTGTGCCCTTCGCCGATGCCACAATGGCGCGTTTGCCCGAGGCCTTTCAGCCCTTCGCGCAGCGCCACCACGAACTCATCAAGTTCGCGATCGTCGGCGGCACCACGTTCGTCATCGACTCCGCCATTTTCTACACCCTGAAGCTGACGATTCTGGAGACCAAGCCGGTCACCGCGAAGGTGATCGCCGGCATCGTCGCGGTCATCGCGTCCTACGTGCTGAACCGGGAGTGGAGCTTCCGCGACCGCGGCGGCCGCGAACGCCACCACGAGGCGCTGCTGTTCTTCGCCTTCAGCGGTGTCGGAGTGCTGTTGAGCATGGCGCCGCTGTGGTTCTCCAGCTACGTGCTGCAGCTGCGGGTGCCGATGGTGTCGCTGACGGTGGAGAACATCGCCGACTTCGTCTCGGCCTACATCATCGGCAACCTGCTGCAGATGGCCTTCCGGTTCTGGGCGTTCCGGCGCTGGGTGTTCCCCGACGCGTTCGCGCGCAACCCCGGCACGGCGCTGGAAGAGAAGGCGCTGGAATCGACCCTCACCGCGGGCGGGATCGCCGAGGTCTTCGAGGACACCATCGAGGACGGCCTGAACCTGGGGCCTCATCTGGGGAACGTGACCCTGCTGCCCGGCTGGCGCAGCCGCAAGGCGAGCCGCTCGGGTCAGCTCGGCGACTCCCCGGACCCCGGCTCGGAACCGAGGGTGTCGAAGACTTCGTGATAGAGCAGCGCGTGCACCTCACGCAGCCGCGGAATGTCGGGGAACTCCAACGGGTCTTGTGACGCCGACTCGATGATCAGCGTCCCGCAGCCAAAGATCCGTTCGAAGATCCGGTCCCGGAACTCGACGCTGTTGATCCGCGCCAGCGGCATGTCGAACCCGGTCCGGGTGAGCACCCCGTGCCGGTACATCACCCGCCGGGTGGTGACGACGAAATGCGTGGTCAACCAGTCCAAGAACGGCCACAACGCCAACCATCCGACGACCACCAGCCAGATCCCCCAGATGACGCCGTGCATGACGTTCTTGGTGAGTTGGTCCCAGTGCGTCGCGTTGAGATAGCCCGAGCCGAACGCCGCCAGCCCGGTCGCGGTGACGAACACCACGGCGGGCCAGACCAGCCGCTTCCAATGCGGATGGTGGTGCACCACCACCTGCTCGCCGGCGACCAAGGCATTGTCGGGATAGCGCATGTCGCGAGAGTAGCGGCGACGCTACCGTAGATGCACCACGTCGCCGGCCGAGATCACGGCCGTCTCGTGTCCGGTCTGCAGGCACAGCCGGCCGTGGTCGTCGACGCCGGTGGCGGTGCCGACCAACTCGCCGCCGCCCGGCAGGTGCGCGCGCACGCGGGTGCCGATCGTCAGGCTGTGCGCGCGGTAGGCGGCGGCCAGCGCCCGGTCGGCCCCGCGTACGGCCCGCCACGCAACGATCCGCCTGCCCAGTTCGGCCAGCAGCGCGCGCGCCACCTCGCCGCGGTCGGGCGCGGCCACCCCGAGGTCGCGCAGCGAGGTGGCGCCCTCCACCTCGTCGGGCGGGCGGGTGACGTTGAGCCCCACGCCGATCACCACCGCCGGGCACGCCACCTCGGCGAGCACTCCCGCCAGCTTGCCGCACGACCCCGGCGGGCCCGCCAGCACGTCGTTGGGCCACTTCAGGCCGGCCCGAATTCCGGTCCCCGTGAGCAACGGCGCCACCGCGTCGACGACCGCCACCCCGGCCGCCAGGGACAACCAGCCCCAGGCTGCGGCAGGAACGTCGGCGACGCCGACACCGACCGACATCGTGATCTGGGTCCGCGGGCCGGCCGACCACCTGCGGCCGTGCCGTCCTCGCCCGGCGGTCTGATGCTCGGCGAGCAGCACGGCCCCGGCCACGTCGGCGCCGGACGCCGCGCGCGCCAGCAGGTCCGCGTTCGTCGAGCCGGTCCGCTCGACGACGTCCAGCCGGCTCCAGCCCAGGCCGGCGCCGACCAACGCCGCCCGCAGCGCGGCCTCGTTCAACGGCTGCGAAGGCAGGTCCAGCGGGAGGGCCCGGTCGCTCACCCGGCCCAGCCTAAGCGGAGTTGGAGCGTCTGCCGATAACATCGACTGTCATGACAAGCGTCACCGACCGGTCGGCTCACTCCGCGGAACCTGCGAGCGAGCACGTCGTCGACATCCACACCACGGCGGGCAAGCTGGCCGAGCTGCGCAAGCGCCGGGAAGAATCGCTGCACCCGGTCGGCGAGGCAGCCGTAGAGATTGTGCACGCCAAGGGCAAGCTGACCGCCCGGGAGCGCATCTACGCCCTGCTGGACGAGGATTCCTTCGTCGAACTCGACGCCCTGGCCCGGCACCGCAGCAAGAACTTCGGGCTGGAGAACAACCGCCCCCTGGGCGACGGGGTGGTCACCGGCTACGGGACCATCGACGGCCGTGACGTCTGCGTCTTCAGCCAGGACGCCACCGTGTTCGGCGGCAGCCTCGGCGAGGTGTACGGCGAGAAGATCGTCAAGGTCCAGGAGCTGGCGATCAAGACCGGCCGTCCGCTCATCGGCATCAACGACGGCGCCGGGGCGCGCATCCAGGAGGGTGTCGTCTCGCTGGGCCTGTACAGCCGGATCTTCCGCAACAACATCCTTGCCTCGGGAGTCATCCCGCAGATCTCGCTGATCATGGGCGCGGCCGCCGGTGGGCACGTCTATTCCCCCGCGCTGACCGACTTCATCGTGATGGTCGACCAGACCAGTCAGATGTTCATCACCGGGCCGGACGTCATCAAGACCGTCACCGGCGAGGACGTCACCATGGAGGAGCTCGGCGGCGCCCACACCCACATGACCAAGTCGGGCACCGCGCACTACGTGGCGTCGGGTGAGCAGGACGCCTTCGACTGGGTGCGCGAGCTGCTGGGCTACCTGCCGCCCAACAACGCCACCGACGCACCCCGCTACGCCGGGCCGGTGCCCGAGGGCGCGATCGAGGACAACCTGACCGCCGAGGACATCGAGCTGGACACGCTGATCCCGGACTCGCCGAACCAGCCCTACGACATGCACGAGGTGATCACCCGGATCCTCGACGAGGACGAGTTCCTCGAGGTGCAGAGCGGCTACGCGCAGAACATCGTCGTCGGGTTCGGGCGCATCGACGGCCGTCCGGTGGGCATCGTCGCCAACCAGCCCACCCAGTTCGCCGGCTGCCTGGACATCAACGCCTCGGAGAAGGCCGCCCGCTTCGTGCGGACCTGCGACTGCTTCAACATCCCGATCGTCATGCTCGTCGACGTTCCCGGCTTCCTGCCCGGCACCGGTCAGGAGTACAACGGCATCATCCGGCGCGGCGCCAAGCTGCTCTTCGCCTACGGCGAGGCCACCGTGCCCAAGATCACCGTCATCACCCGCAAGGCTTACGGCGGCGCGTACTGCGTGATGGGCTCCAAGGACATGGGCTGCGATGTCAACATCGCCTGGCCCACCGCCCAGATCGCCGTCATGGGCGCCTCCGGCGCCGTGGGCTTCGTCTACCGGCAGCAGTTCAAGGAGGCCGCCAAGGAGGGCAAGGACATCGACGAGCTTCGCCTGAAGCTGCAGCAGGAATACGAGGACACACTCGTCAACCCCTACATCGCCGCCGAGCGGGGCTACGTCGACGCGGTGATCCCGCCGTCGCACACCCGCGGCTACATCGGCACGGCGCTGCGGCTGCTGGAACGCAAGATCTCTCATCTGCCCCCCAAGAAGCACGGGAACATTCCGCTGTGACAGCCACGACGAGCGCCGACAGCCCGCGGCCGCACGAACCGCACATCCAGATCCTGCGGGGCAAGCCCACCGCCGCGGAGCTGGCCGCACTGGTCGCCGTGCTCGGCAGCACCGGCGCCGCGCCCCGGCCGCCGGCCCCCGAGCGCACCCGCTGGGGCCTGCCGGTCGACAACCTGCGCTACGCGATGACGAACTTCCAGCGCCTTACCCTGCAGCAGAAACTCCATATGCAGCGCATGCAGCGGTGACCCGCCTGGTGCTCGGGTCGGCGTCAAAGGGCCGGCTCGAGGTGCTGCGCCGGGCCGGTGTCGAGCCGCTGGTCAGGGTGTCGGGGGTCGACGAAGACGCGATCATCGCCGGCCTCGGCCCGGAAGCGCCGCCCGGGGAGGTGGTGTGCGCGCTGGCCCGCGCCAAGGCCGAATGGGTGGCCGGCGAACTCGAGCCCGAAATCGCCGCCGATTGCGTTGTCATCGGCTGCGATTCGATGTTCTACCTGGATGGCCGGCTCCGCGGCAAGCCGCAATCGACGGCCGACGCGCGCGACCTGTGGCGGGCCATGGCGGGCCGTGCCGGTCAGCTCCACACCGGGCACGCCCTGATCCGCGTGCTGGACAACAAAGTTATTTGCGAAACGTCCGAAAACTCGGTCACAACAGTGCGTTTCGGTACGCCGTCGACCGCTGACCTCGAGGCGTACCTGTCCTCCGGTGAATCCTTGCGCGTGGCAGGGGGGTTCACCCTCGACGGCCTGGGCGGGTGGTTCATCGACGGCGTCGACGGCGACCCCTCGGCCGTGGTGGGCATCGGGCTGCCGCTGACCCGGTCGCTGTTGGGCCGCGCGGGGCTGTCAGTCGCCGCGGTGTGGGCGGCCAATCCGCCGGCCGAGGCACGGGCCCGCGAACACCGCGGATGAGTAGCCTTTCTGGTGTGTCGCTCCCGCCCGACCCCAGCCCCACGCTCGCGGCCTACGCCCACCCCGAACGCCTGGTCACCGCCGACTGGCTGTCCGCGAACCTGGGCACGCCCGGCCTGGCGATCGTCGAATCCGACGAGGACGTCCTGCTCTACGACGTCGGCCACATCCCCGGCGCGGTCAAGATCGACTGGTACACCGACCTCAACGACGCACCCGTGCGCGACTACGTCACCGGCGAGCAGTTCGCCGAACTGATGGACCGCAAGGGCATCGCCCGCGACGACACCGTGGTGCTCTACGGCGACAAGAGCAACTGGTGGGCGGCCTACGCGCTGTGGGTCTTCACGCTGTTCGGCCACCCCGACGTGCGGCTGCTCAACGGCGGCCGCAACCTGTGGCTCTCCGACCGGCGGGAGACCAGCCTCGACGTCCCGACCAGGACCTCCACTGGCTATCCCGTCGTGCAGCGCAACGACGAACCCATCCGCGCCTACAAAGACGACGTGCTGGCCGCGCTGGGCGCCGAGCCGCTGATCGACGTCCGCTCCCCGCAGGAGTACACCGGCGAGCGCACCCACATGCCCGACTACCCCGAGGAGGGGGTGCTACGGGCCGGCCATATCCCCACCGCCCGGTCGATTCCGTGGAGCAACGCCGTCGACGCCAGCGGGCGCTTCCGGCGCCGCGAGGAGCTCGAGGAGCTCTACGGCTTCCTCGGTCCCGACGACAAGACCGTCGTCTACTGCCGCATCGGTGAGCGGTCCAGCCACACCTGGTTCGTGCTCACGCATCTGCTGGGCAAGCCCGGGGTGCGCAACTACGACGGGTCGTGGACCGAGTGGGGCAATGCCGTGCGCGTCCCCATCGTGGCGGGCCCCGAGCCGGGACAGGCGCCGGGGGCCCCGGCGGCCCGATGAGCCAGCCCGCGCCGCTCGCCGAGCTGGCCGAGGCGGTGACGGGACCGGTCCTCCGAGTGCCCTTCGCCTCGAGCCTGCCGCCGGCCTCGACGGGCAGCCCGCCACCGACATCCTGGTGCCCGAGGACTTCTACGCCGGCCTGGGCCCGGCAGTCCTGGTCAGCCCGCTGCGGCAGCGCGGCATGTCGGCGACAGTGGCCCGGATCGAGCGGCGGCTGCGCGAAACGTCCCGGTAAGCCGTGAATTGCGGCACCGCCTGATCGCGCCGACGGCGTGCCGCTTAGACTTCCCGAGCAGAGTAAGAAACTCTCTTAAAGTCGCAGCAAGTCTGCAGATTTGCCGAACAGGAGGCGCAGTGGCTAGTCACGCCAACTCGAGGATCTCCAAGGTGCTCGTCGCCAACCGCGGCGAGATCGCCGTCCGGGTGATCCGGGCGGCCCGCGACGCCGGGCTGCCGAGCGTGGCGGTGTACGCCGAGCCCGACGCGGACGCACCGCACGTGCGGCTGGCTGACGAGGCGTTCGCCCTCGGCGGCCAGACGTCCGCGGAGTCCTACCTGGACTTCGGCAAGATCCTCGACGCGGCGGCCAAGTCCGGCGCCAACGCCATCCACCCCGGCTACGGCTTCCTGGCGGAGAACGCCGATTTTGCCCAGGCGGTGATCGACGCCGGCCTGATCTGGATCGGGCCCAGCCCGCAGTCGATCCGCGACCTCGGCGACAAGGTCACTGCCCGCCACATCGCCGCGCGCGCCCAGGCCCCGCTGGTGCCCGGCACTCCCGACCCGGTCAAGGACGCCGACGAAGTGGTGGCCTTCGCCCGCGAGTACGGCGTGCCGATCGCGATCAAGGCCGCCTTCGGCGGCGGCGGCAAAGGCATGAAGGTCGCCCATACCCTCGAGGAGATCCCCGACCTGTACGAGTCGGCGGTCCGCGAGGCCACGGCCGCGTTCGGCCGCGGCGAGTGCTTCGTCGAGCGCTACCTGGACAAACCCCGCCACGTCGAGGCCCAGGTGATCGCCGACCAGTACGGCAACGTCGTCGTTGCGGGAACCCGCGACTGCTCGCTGCAGCGCCGCTTCCAGAAGCTCGTCGAGGAGGCCCCGGCACCGTTTTTGACCGATGCGCAACGCAAGGAGATCCACGAGTCTGCCAAGCGGATCTGCAAGGAGGCCCACTACTACGGCGCGGGTACCGTCGAGTACCTGGTCGGCCGGGACGGGCTGATCTCGTTCTTGGAGGTCAACACCCGCCTGCAGGTCGAGCACCCGGTCACCGAGGAGACCGCGGGCATCGACCTGGTGCGCGAGCAGTTCCGCATCGCCAACGGCGAGCGCCTGGACCTGACCGAGGACCCGGCGCCACGCGGCCACGCCTTCGAGTTCCGGATCAACGGCGAGGACGTCGGCCGCGGCTTCCTGCCCGCGCCCGGGCCGGTCACCCGGTTCGACCCGCCCGCGGGCGCCGGGGTGCGGCTGGACTCCGGAGTGGAGACCGGCTCGGTGATCAGCGGGCACTTCGACTCGATGCTGGCGAAGCTGATCGTGCACGGCGCCACCCGCACCGAGGCCCTGGAGCGCGCCCGGCGGGCGCTCGACGAGTTCCACGTCGAGGGCCTGGCCACCGTGATCCCGTTCCACCGCGCCGTGGTGTCCGACCCGGCGTTCGTCGGCGACGACGGTGACGTGCCCGGCTTCTCGGTGCACACCCGCTGGATCGAGACCGAGTGGAACAACACCGTCGAGCCCTTCACCGCCGGCGATCCGCTCGATGACGAGGACATCCGGCCGCGGCAGACGGTCGTCGTCGAAGTCGACGGCCGCCGCCTGGAGGTTTCACTCCCCGGTGACCTGGCGTTCTCCGGCGGCGCCGCCGACCCGGCCGGTGTCGTGCGTAAGAAGCCCAAGCCCCGCAAACGCGGGGCGCACGCGGGTGTGACGGCCTCCGGTGACGCGGTGACCGCCCCGATGCAGGGCACCGTGGTCAAGGTCGCGGTCGAGGACGGCCAGGAGGTCACGGTCGGCGATTTGGTGGTCGTCCTTGAGGCGATGAAGATGGAGAACCCGGTCACCGCGCACAAGGACGGCGTCATCACCGGGCTCGCCGTCGAGGCGGGTGCGTCCGTCACGCAGGGCACGGTGCTCGCCGAGATCAAGTGATCCGGGGTCGGCAGGACGCGCGCCGGTCACTCCAGCTTGTCCCGCAGCCGCGCCAGCGACTTGGCCAGCAACCGGGACACGTGCATCTGCGATATCCCGACCCGCTCGGCAATCTGTGTCTGCGTCAGCGACTCGAAGAACCTGAGCACCAGCACCATGCGCTCGCGCTCGGGTAGCGCCTCGAGCAGCGGGCGCAGCGCCTCCCGGTCCTCGATGCGGTCCAGGCCGGCGTCCACGTCGCCCAGGACGTCGGCGATGGCGCGGGCTTCGTCATCCTCGCCGCCGCCACCGGTGTCGATGGACAAGGTGTTGTAGGAGCTGCCCGCCACCAGGCCCTCGATGACCTCCTCGCGTTCCATCCCGAGTTCCTCGGCCAGCTCGGTGGCGGTGGGGGCCCGCCCCAGCCGCTGCGACAGATCCGCGTTGGCGCCGCCGATCCGCAAGTGCAGTTCCTTGAGCCGCCGCGGGACCTTCACCGACCAGCTGTTGTCGCGGAAGTGACGCCGCACCTCGCCCATGATCGTGGGGACCGCGAACGACACGAAGTCCGAACCGGTCCCGACGTCGAAACGGACCACCGCGCTGACCAGGCCGACGCGCGCCACCTGGACCAGGTCGTCGCGGGGCTCGCCCCGGCCCTCGAACCGCCGGGCGATGTGGTCGGCCAGGGGCAGGCAACGCTCGATGATCTTGTCCCGGTGGCGCTGGAAATCCCTCGAGTCGGCGGGAAAGGCCGCCAGCTCGCGGAACATCCCTGGCACGTCGGCGTATTCGTTTGCGCGCGAAGCCGAACCGCCGGCATATCGCGCCGTCACCTGTTGGAGGCCGCCCTCCGGGCCGTCAGTGTGATCCCGAAGACACGGCCGGATCCGTCGGACTCGCGGCCGTCGTGGAAGGTCTGCACATCGTCGGCCAACGACGTCAGCACGTGCCAGCTGAAGCTGCCGGGAGCCACCACGTCGTGAGTCTCGCACGCCGTGGAGGCCTCCACGACCAGTGCGTCGTCCCGCGGGTCCACCACGACGACGAGCGTCGCGTCCGGTGTGGCCGAACGGATCAACCGCGTGCACACCTCGTCCACCGCGAGCCGCAGGTCCGCCACGGCGTCGAAGTCCAAGTCTGCGAAGGTGCCGACCGCGCCGACCAGCGTGCGCAGCATCGCCAGGTTCTCCAGGCGTGCTGCGACGTGCAATTCGACGGCGCGGTGGCCGCGGTTGCGCGCGTTGACGCGCGGTCCCGCATCGTTCATCTGGTCTCCCGGCGTTGTTCGACTGACGTTACCAACTACTCTGCAGCCCCCTGGTTCCCTATGTTCAAGCGGGTCCCTGTCGCCGCCGGGTACCCCCGAAATCGCCGGAATCGAATCACCCGGGGCGCGCCCACCGCGGCATATCGCGGTGGGCTGTTGTGGTGTGCCGTTCGGTGGAATCGTTGCGGCAACTGGTCATGGTCCAAGTCCTGATACCCGTCCGACGACGCGAGAAAACCCGGGAGGCCGGCTCTGTGTGCACTGTTCGGCGGGAGTCAGCGCATGAGGCCGGCTATCGGCGAGACCCCCAGCGACACCGTCGCCGCCATCAGCGTCAGCAGGAACCAGCCCGCTCCGTGCCATCCCCACCAGGTGCCCTCGTGGCGCCACACGCGGTACGTGCGCAGGAACGCCCACAGCCCACAGGCCAGCAGGATAAGCGGACCCCCGAACGCCAGCAGCGTGCGCTGCGGCGTGCCGCAGGCCACCGTGTCGACACCGCCACCCGGGCAGGTGCTGACCCACAGTGCCGCCATCACCTGGAAGCCCACCCCGGCGACCGCCGCCAAAACCGCGAAGCGGATGGCCGCCTGCATCTCACCGTCGTCGTGTCCCAGGTTCTGCGGGGACCGCTTGTCTGCCTGCCGCATCCTTCGCCCCTACGCCTTCCCCGGCCGCACTTGGTGTCATCGGAAACAATGCCGCGCGGAGTTGCGCCGCAAGTCGTCCGGGGCCGGCCGCACCGACCCCCAGCCCGAAAAGATTACTGCGAAGCGCGTACCCGATGGTAAACCGCGGCAAACCGCCGGGCGGGGGGAATGCCACACGGTTGAGTCCGGCTCAAGGTGACGGGCCCGCATGATGCCCTGACGTCCCGCCGCCCGCTCCGACGGACGGATATCCGTAACGCCCGACATTCCCGCCGTGACGATGGGGAACCCAATCTGGTCTGGTCGAGCCGGGCGCCCTTTCCGGTTGTTCCCGTGCACGATCGCACGCCGGCGCATTCCCCGCCCGGCCAGTGCGGGCCCATGAACACAAGGACCGAGGCGACCCGGCGTGCGTGGGTACTATCAGGCATATGCCAACAGCTAGGAGGCGGTTGTCCCCGGAGGACCGCCGTGCTGAGCTGCTCGCTCTGGGGGCGGAGGTATTCGGTCAGCGGCCGTACGACGAGGTCCGCATCGACGAGATCGCCGAGCGGGCCGGGGTTTCCCGCGCTCTGATGTACCACTATTTTCCGGACAAGCGGGCCTTCTTCGCCGCGGTCGTGCAGGACGAGGCCGACCGCCTCTGCGAGGCCACCAACCAGTCGCACCCGGCGGGCCGGACGATGTTCGAAGACATCAGGACCGGCGTGCTGGCCTACATGGCCTACCAGCAGCACCACCCGCGGTCGGCGTGGGCGGCCTATGTCGGTCTGGGCCGGTCCGACCCGGCGCTGCTCGGCGTCAGCGACGAGGCCAAGAACCGCCAGATGGAACACATCAAGGGCCGGATCGACGAACTGGTGAGCTCGGTCCCGATGAAGAAACTGGAACCCGAGGTCGAAAAACACCTGGAGGTGATTCTGCACGGCTGGCTGGCGCTCACCTTCGAGATCTGCCGCCAGCGGATCGTCGACCCGAGCACCGACGCCGACCGGCTCGCCGACGCCTGTGCGCATGCGCTGCTGGATGCCATCGCCCGGGCGCCGGGGATTCCGGACGAGCTCGCCGAGTCGATGTCCACCGCCCGGCTCTGAGCTCTGGTGGCTCTTGTCGGTACCCGTGAGCATCGTGGTCAGGTGAGCGCTCGCGCCGTGGTCCACCGGCCCGACCGTCCCGGCGACCCGCTGGGCCGGTTCAGCGCGATCACCCGCGAGTGGTTCACCGGCACGTTTGCCGCTCCGACCAGCGCGCAGGCCGACGCCTGGGAGGCCGTCGCCGAGGGCCACGACACCCTGGTGATCGCGCCGACCGGGTCCGGCAAGACGCTGGCGGCGTTCCTGTGGGCCATCGACAGGCTCGCCGCGCATCCTGAGCGGCAAGCCGGTACTCGCGTGCTGTACGTCTCCCCGCTCAAGGCCCTGGCGGTCGACGTCGAGCGCAACCTGCGCACCCCGCTCGCCGGGCTCACCCGGATCGCCGAGCGCCGAGGGCTGCCGGCCCCCGACATCAGTGTCGGAGTGCGGTCCGGCGACACCCCGCCCGCGCAGCGCCGCCACCTCGTCAACCATCCGCCCGACGTGCTGATCACCACGCCGGAATCGCTGTTCTTGATGCTCACCTCGGCCGCACGGGAGACCTTGGCCGGCGTGCATACCGTGATCGTCGACGAGATCCACGCCATCGCCGCCGGCAAGCGCGGCGCGCACCTGGCCCTGTCGCTGGAGCGGCTCCGGGATCTGTCGGACGGAACGCGCGACGGGCCGCCGGCCCAGCGCATCGGGTTGTCGGCGACGGTGCGCCCACCCGAGGAGCTGGCCCGGTTCCTGTCCGGAGGAGGCCCGACGACTCGGACGAAGGTGGTGGCCCCGCCGTCGGGCAAGACCGTCGAGCTTTCCGTGCAGGTACCGGTGCCCGACATGGCGAACCTGACGAACACTCCCCCGCAAGCGGGTGGTACCGCCACCATCTGGCCCGACGTCGAGGCGCGTCTGGTCGACCTGATCGAGGCGCACGGCTCGACCATCGTGTTCGCCAACTCGCGACGGCTGGCCGAACGGCTCACGGCGCGGCTCAACGAGATTCACGCCGAGCGCCTCGGTGTCGAGCGACCGGCCGAGTTCTCCGGGGCCAATCGGGGGGTACCCGGCGGCGCGCCGGCGCACATCATGGGAGTCGGCCAGACCTTTGGCGCCGAGGCGTTACTGGCCCGCGCCCACCACGGCTCGATCAGCAAGGAGCAGCGCGCGCTGGTGGAAGAGGGCCTCAAACGGGGTGAGCTCAAGGCGGTGGTGGCCACCTCGAGCCTGGAGTTGGGCATCGACATGGGCGCGGTCGACCTGGTGATCCAGGTGGAGGCGCCGCCGTCGGTGGCCAGCGGCCTGCAGCGTATCGGCCGGGCAGGCCACCAGGTCGGCGAGGTGTCGCGCGCCGTGTTGTTCCCCAAGCACCGCACCGACCTGATCGGCTGCGCGGTGAGCGTGCAGCACATGCTGGCCGGTCAGATCGAGACGATGCGGGTGCCCGCCAACCCGCTCGACGTCCTGGCCCAGCACACCGTCGCAGCGGCCGCGCTCGAACCGCTGGACGTCGACCGCTGGTTCGACACCGTGCGGCGGGCCGCCCCGTTCGCGACACTGCCGCGCAGCCTGTTCGAAGCCACCCTGGACCTGTTGAGCGGCAAGTATCCGTCGACGGAGTTCGCCGAGCTGCGGCCGCGCCTGGTCTACGACCGCGATGCCGGGACACTGACCGCCCGGCCCGGCGCCCAGCGGCTGGCCGTCACCTCCGGGGGCACCATCCCCGACCGCGGGCTGTTCGCGGTCTATCTGGCCAGCGACTCCGAAAAGCCTTCCCGAGTGGGCGAACTCGAAGAGGAGATGGTCTACGAGTCCCGCCCCGGCGACGTGATCTCGCTCGGGGCCACCAGCTGGCGAATCGTGGAGATCACCCACGACCGGGTGTGGGTGGTCCCCGCTCCCGGGCAGCCGGCCCGGCTGCCGTTCTGGCGCGGAGACGGCGTCGGCCGACCGGCCGAGCTGGGCGCCGCGCTGGGCGCGTTCACCGGGGAGCTGGCCGGCCTGCGCCGCGACGCCTTCGACGGACGCTGCGCCGAACTGGGTTTCGACGCGTACGCGACCGACAACCTGTGGGGCCTGCTGGACGAACAGCGGACCGCGACGTCGGTGGTGCCCACCGACACCACCCTGCTCGTCGAGCGCTTCCGCGACGAGCTCGGCGACTGGCGAGTGATCCTGCATTCGCCGTACGGGCTGCGGGTGCACGGACCGCTGGCGCTGGCGGTGGGCCGGCGGCTGCGGGAAGGCTACGGCATCGACGAGAAGCCCACCGCCTCCGACGACGGCATCGTGATGCGGCTGCCCGACACCCTCGACGACGCCCCGCCCGGCGCCGAGCTGTTCGTCTTCGAGGCCGACGAGATCGACGCGATCGTCACCGCCGAGGTGGGTGGGTCGGCGCTGTTCGCGTCGCGGTTCCGCGAGTGCGCGGCCCGGGCCCTGCTGCTGCCGCGCCGCCACCCCGGGCGCCGCTCACCGCTGTGGCAGCAGCGCCAGCGCGCCGCCCAGTTGCTGGAGGTCGCCCGCAAATACCCCGACTTCCCGGTGGTGCTCGAAACCGTCCGCGAATGCCTGCAGGACGTCTACGACGTCCCAGCCCTGATCGAGCTGATGAGCGGCATCGCCGCGCGCCGGGTGCGGGTGCTCGAGGCGGAGACGGCCAAGCCGTCCCCGTTCGCGGCGTCCCTGCTGTTCGGATACGTCGGAGCGTTCATCTACGAGGGCGACACCCCGCTGGCCGAGCGCCGGGCCGCGGCGCTGTCGCTGGATGCGACGCTGCTCGCCGAGTTGCTGGGCCGGGTGGAGCTGCGCGAGCTCCTCGACCCGGACGTCATCGCCACGACCGCTCGGCAGTTGCAGCACCTGTCGCCCGAGCGCGCCGCCCGCGACGCCGAGGGGGTCGCCGACCTGTTGCGGCTGCTGGGCCCGCTGACCGATGATGAGATCGCCGCCCGGGCCGGCTCCGACCACGCGGCCGGGGTGGGCGGCTGGCTGGAAGACCTGCGGACCGCCCGGCGCGCACTGAAGGTGTCGTTCGCCGGCCACGACTGGTGGGTGGCCGTCGAGGACATCGGTCGGCTGCGCGACGGGGTCGGGGTGGCGGTCCCACCGGGGGTTCCGGCGGACTTCACCGGGGAGGTCGCCGACCCGCTCGGGGAGCTGCTGGGCCGTTACGCGCGCACCCGGACCCCATTCACCACCACCGAGGCCGCGGCCCGTTTCGGGTTGGGGCTGCGCGTGACGGCCGACGTGCTGAGCCGGCTGGCCGCCGCCGGGCGCCTGGTGCGCGGTGAATTCGTCGCCGCGCCCGAGGCGCCCGGTAGCGAACAGTGGTGCGACGCCGAGGTGCTGCGCATCCTGCGGCGCCGCTCGCTGGCGGTGCTGCGCGCCCAGGTCGAGCCGGTAAGCACCGCCGCCTACGGGCGGTTCCTGCCCGCCTGGCATCGCGTCTCGTCGAACCTGTCCGGCCCGGACGGGCTGCTGAGTGTGGTCGACCAACTCGCCGGCGTCCGGCTGCCGGCCTCGGCGCTGGAGCCGCTGGTGCTGGGCCCGCGCATCGCCGACTACTCCCCCGCGCTGCTCGACGAACTGCTGGCGGCCGGGGAGATCACCTGGTCGGGCGCGGGGTCCATCTCGGGCAGCGACGGCTGGGTCGTGCTGCACCACAGCGAGTCGGCGCCCCTGACCCTGGCGCCGCCCGCCGAGATCGACCTCACCGACGCCCACCGCGCGGTCCTGGAGGTGCTGTCCGGGGGCGGCGCGTACTTCTTCCGCCAGCTCGCACAGGCCGGGTTGCCGGAGACCGAGCTCAAAGCCGCGCTGTGGGAGCTTATCTGGGCCGGTCGGATCACCGGCGACACCTTCGCCCCGGTGCGTGCGCTGCTGAGCGGAACGGGTGGCCGCCGGCGTTCCGCGGCGGCGCACCACACGCACCGGCCTCCGCGCCTGAACCGCTACCGCGTCGCACAGGCCCAGCACCGTGCCGCCGACCCGACCGTCGCCGGGCGATGGTCCGCCCTGCCGGCACCCGAGCCGGATTCCACGGTGCGGTCCTACCATCAGGCCGAGTTGCTGCTGGGCCGGCACGGCGTGCTGACCAGGGGCGCGGTGGCGGCCGAGGGTGTGCCGGGCGGGTTCGCCGCCCAGTACAAGGTGCTGAGTTCGTTCGAGGAAGCCGGGCGTTGCCAGCGCGGCTACTTCGTGGAATCGCTGGGCGGCGCGCAGTTCGCCGTCGCCTCCACCGTCGACCGGCTGCGCAGCTACAGCGACGACGTCGACCCGCAGCGCCCGCAGTACCGGGCCGTCGTGCTGGCGGCCGCCGACCCGGCCAACCCCTACGGCGCCGCCCTGCCCTGGCCGACTGCCGGCGGCGAGGGGCCCGCGGGGCGGCCCGGCCGCAAGGCTGGGGCCCTCGTGGTGCTGGTGGATGGCGCATGCACGTGGTTCCTCGAGCGCGGCGGACGGTCCTTGCTGACCTTCACCGAGGAGCCGGCGGCCCATCAGGCGGCCGCCGCGGCGCTGGCCGGGCTGGTGTCCGATCGGCGTGTCGCGGCGATCCTGGTGGAACGCGTCGACGGGGTGCCGGCGCTGCAGCCGCGCCCGGGCGGGCCGGGACCCGTCGTCGAGGCGTTGACGGACGCCGGCTTCGCCCGCACGCCGCGCGGAATGCGGCTGCGGTGAGGCTGCGGGAGCGCCATGCCCGAGGGTGACACCGTCTGGCACACCGCGGCTCTGCTGCGCGAGCACCTGGTCGGGCGCACGCTGACCCGCTGCGACGTGAGGGTGCCGAGGTTCGCCGCCGTCGACCTCACCGGGCACGTGGTCGACGAGGTGCTCAGCCGGGGCAAGCACCTGTTCATCCGGGTGGGGTCGGCCAGCATTCACTCGCACCTGAAGATGGACGGCAGCTGGCGGGTCGGTGACCGTCCGGTGCGGGTGGACCACCGCGCACGCATCGTCCTGGAAGCCGGTGCCGTGCGGGCCGTGGGCGTCGACCTCGGGGTGCTGGAGATCCTGGACCGCGACCGGGACGCCGACGTGGTCGCCCACCTGGGACCGGATCTGCTGGGCCCCGACTGGGACGCCGCGCGCGCCGCCGCCAACCTCACCGCCCGGCCGGACCGGCCGCTCGCCGAGGCGCTGCTGGACCAGCGGGTGCTGGCCGGGGTCGGCAACGTGTACTGCAACGAATTGTGTTTTGTCACCGGGCATCTGCCCACTGCGCCGGTGGGCGCGGTCACCGATCCGCACCGGCTCGTCGAACGCGCCCGGGACATGCTGTGGATCAACCGGTTCCGCTGGAACCGGTGCACCACCGGCGACACCCGGCCGGGCCGGCAGCTGTGGGTCTACGGGCGGGCGGGACAACCGTGCCGCCGCTGCCGCACCCCCGTCGAATACAGCAGCGCCGGCACGCGGGTGGCGTACTGGTGCCCGGCATGCCAGCGCTGAGCCCGAGACTCCTACGAAGTGCGCCGGGAATTTACCCGGGTGCGGTCGCAGCGTGCAATGATCGCAGTGCTGAACGCGTGGCTTGCCTTCATGCACCGCCCACCGGGAGGACCCACCGATGACGAACAGTCGGACGCGCACGCCGGAGCGCATGCGTCCGCTGCCGATCGGCCTTGCCCTGACGATCACGTTGCTCGGCCTGGCCGGAACCGCCGCCCCGGCCGTGCGCGCCGACGCGATCGACAACGCCTTCCTGTCCGCGTTGAAGGCCAAAGGCATCAACTTCTCGTCGCCGCAGGCAGCGATCATCGCAGGTCACGAGGTGTGCGACGAACTCGACCTCGGCAGGCAGAAGTCCGACGTCGCCTCAGAGGTGATGAGCAACAGCCAACTCGACGGTTATCACGCCGGCTTCTTCGTCGGCGCGAGCATCGCCGCGTTCTGCCCGAGGAACCACTCGGCGCCCTGACGGACGGCCGGGTCAGGAGATGGCGTTGACCGCCGCCGACAACCGTGGCATGAACGCCTGGGGGACGGGGATGTAACCGTGGTCGGACAGGCCGTCCTGCCCGGCGCCGATCGCGCTCTGCAGGAATGCCTTGACGGCCACGCCGACCTGCCCGTCGGGATATTTCGAGCACACGATCTCGTAGGTCGCCAGCACGATCGGGTACGAGTCGGGCTGGTTCGGCCGGTAGAACGAGATCGTGTCCAGGGCAAGGTCGTTGCCCTCCTTGATGAACCACGCCGACGAGATGGTCTTGCCCACCGACTCGGCGCTGATCCCCACCGGGTCCGGGCCGGCCGAGGTGACGATCTTGGCCATGTCCAGCTGCTGGGCCTGGACGTAGGACCATTCGACGTAGCTGATCGAGCCCTCGGTGCTCTTGACGGCGGCGGCGGCCCCCTCGTTACCCTCGGCCCCCTCGCCGACTCCCCCGTTGAAGGTCATGCCGGCTCCCTTCTTCCACGCGCCGCCGGAGGCGGTGTCCAGATACCTCTGGAAGTTGTCCGTGGTGCCGGACTGGTCGCTGCGGAACACCACGTGGATCGGCTCGGCGGGCATGGCGGCGCCCGGATTCAGCGCCTGGATCGCTCCGTCGTTCCAGGTCTTGATGTCGCCGTTGAAGATGTGCGCGGCGACCGGCCCGTCGAGGTTCAGCGACGTCACCCCATGAAGGTGAAAGACGATCGCGATCGGGCCGAACACCACCGGCAGATTCCACGCCGGCGAACCGCAGCGCTGCTGCGCCGCGGCATACTCGTCCTTGCTCAACGGGGAGTCCGAGCCGGCGAAATCGGTTTGGTGGCCAGTGAATTCGCTGATCCCGGCGCCGGAGCCGTCTGGCGTGTAGTTCAGCGACCGACCCGGGCAGGCCTGTTCGAATGCCTTGACGAAACGAGTCATCGCGTTCGCCTGCGCCGTCGAACCACTTGCCCGCAACGTCTGCTTTCCGCCGCAGGCGACCCGCACCGGCGACGCGCCCGTCGCCGCCCGCTCCCCGTTGCCGTCACCGCCGCAGCCCACCAGCAACGCCCCTACCGCCAGGACACTCAGCGCGGCGCCAATCCGATTGAGGTGCAATCCGATTCCTTCGGACGGAGGGAAGAGCAGCTGCGCTGCCCGCAGGCATTGAGGCATAGTAACAAGACCGCACCGACGGCGCGTAGTGCGCGACCGCCGGCTTTGCCGGTGACGGCGGGCGCTAATCCCGGCCGTGCGCAAGGAAGAACCGGGCGATGGCCTCCGAGCCGTCGAGGGCACGGGTGGTGCGCCCGATGACCGACTTGGGCAGATACTGCCTGCCGCCCGGCCAGGTGTGGCCGCCGTTGTCGATCCGGTAGAACACCACCTCGGTGGATGCCGCGCACACCGTGTAGGCGAAGCGGTGCACCGCGGTGCCGTCCCCGACGTTGGGCGAGGCCTCCGCCGCCGGGTCGCCGTGGCAGCCGTCGACCGAGCGCCACTTGTCCACCATGCTGGCAACGGAGACGGCGCGGCTGATCCCGCCTCGACCCCGCACGTTGCCCCCGCCGAACGGCACCAACGGGTCGGCGGTCCCGTGGGCTTCCCACACCGACACCGCCCTGGACGGGTTGCACGGCACGCCCACGCCCAGTGTCCCGGCCACCGGCGCGATCGCGGCGAATACGTCGGCGCGTTCGCACGCCAGCCTGTTGGACATGAAGCCCCCGTTGGACATTCCGGTGGCGAAGATGTGGCCCGGGTCGATGTTGTAGTCGCCCTGCAATTTGCCCACCAGGGCAACCAGGAACCCGACGTCGTCCACGTGGTGGCGGTCCGCCGGCGACGCCCCGCGCCCGTCTGCCCAGCTCTTGTCGTAGCCGTCGGGATAGACCACCAGCAAACGGTGGGCGTCGGCGGCGCCGTCGAAGTCGGTCAGCGCCCGCTGCCCGGTCCCGCTGCCGCCTCCGCCGTGCAGGCTGAGGACCAGACCGACCGGGTCCCCGGGCGGCACGTGCAGTATGTAGGTCCGGTCGAGGCCGCCGGAGCGCAGCGTGCCGGACACGTCGCGGGCGCCGGCCGGCGAGACATGCCGCACGGCACAGCCGGTCAGCCCGAGAGCCCCCACGAGGACCCCGGCAAGGGCCCCGGCGAGGGCCAGAGACGACCAGCGCGCAGACGGCATGCCGACAAGGTACCGACTCCGGACGGCAACGGCGGCCGGACCGGGCAGCGCATGGCGAGATCCGCCGCGGCGCCGCGGCTGTCGGGCTAACCTGTTTGAGCTTGCGAAACGCCGTTTCGCCGACTTCGTCGACCGAGATCTGGAGGGCATCACGCCCACCCCGAGACGACTGGCCGCCCTGATCGCGGCTGCCGCGCTGCTCGCCGCGCCGGCGCCGCCCGCGTGCGCCGACACCAACGACGACGCGTTCCTGGGGGCGCTGCAGGCCAAGGACATTCATTATCCGAGCCCGGTGGCCGCGATCGCCGCGGCCCACGAGGTCTGCAACGAGTTGCGGCGCGGCGCGGCACCGAGCGAGGTCGCATCCGAGCTGATGGGCAACGGCCGGCTCGACGGCTATCACGCGGGATACTTCGTCGGTGCCAGCATCCGGGCCTACTGCCCGCAGTACATCTCGTAATGGGTGCGTCGCACAATTTCGTGATCGGTGCTTCGCACAATTTCGTGATCGGTGCTTCGCACAATTGCCCGCTTTGCACAATCTTGACGTGCGACCGACACCACCGGCCCCTAAGATTCAGCCAGCGTCGATACGGGAGAGCCACGGGTGGTCACGAAATTCATTGTGTGTGTCGTCGTTGCGGGGACTGCTGCGGCGGGGACGGCGGCACCCGCGGGCGCCGATCCCCGTTCATTCAACGTCCTCAGCTGCAGTTGCCCGCAGCCGGTCCCGATGGGCGGCCCCGGGGTGGCCGAACAGATCGACACGGGAATCGAGACGGCGCTGACGGACCTCGAGGGGATCTCGGTCCCGAAATGATCCCGCCGGCATCGCGCCCCCGGTGCGAGGTGACCGCGCCCGATCCGCTCGGTGAGGGTTTCCAGGTCGCGGCACGCGACCATCGCGCTACCGGGCGCCGAGTTGGACGGCTTTGACGATCAGCAGCACGGCGCCGATCACCAGATAGCCGCGCAGGGCAATCATCCCCAGGCGGGTTCCGGGTGACCAGGTGACCGGCTCCAGCAGGGTCAGCGGCGGCATCCGCCACGTGTTGCGATCGACACCGCGGGCGGGCAGCGGCGGGGCCGGCCGGGCGGGCTGACGGCGGGTCATCCAGCGCAGCAGCGGGACCGCCGCGGCGGCGAGCGCCAGCAGGGCCAGGGACAGGTAGCCGGCGACAGCGACGACGTCGATGTCGGGGAACAGCGTGGTGGCCATCAGGATCCCCGACAGCAGCAGCAGGACGCCGACGATCAGCCCGGCGACCCAGTTGAGCCAGCGCCGGTTGACCCAGGGGCCCAACACTTGCGGGTCGTTGCACAGCAGCAGCAGAAACACGCTGGCGCTGGGCAGCAGCAGACCGGCGAGAGCCTGCACGGCGGTGGTGATCAACCCCAGCGGGGCGCCGGGGATCAGCACGATGGCGGCGGCCACCGCCACCATCGCCGCGTAGGACAGGTAGAACTCTTTGGCGTCGGAGAACCCGCGGTGCAGCGAATGCTTGAGCCCGAACACGTCACCGAACGCATAGCTGGTGGACAGGGTCACCGCGGCCGCGCCCAGGATCGAGGCGTCCATCAACACGATCGCGAAGAACGCGCCGAGCGTCTCGCTGTGCCGGCCGAGCAGATGCGCGACGGTGCCGGCGTCGGAGAAGACGCCCATGGTGCCGGTGGACCGCGCCGCCCAGTCGCCGGTCATCAGCAGCGCCGCGGCACCGATCACCACGACGAAGGCCCCCAGTACGGTGTCGGCGCGTTCGTAGCCGATGAATCGGGGGGTGATGCGCTTGTCCACGACATTCGACTGCTGGAAGAACAGCTGCCACGGCGCCACGGTGGTACCCACCATGGCGATGATCAACAGCACCGCATCCGAGCTCACGCCACCCGAAATGCCGGGCGTCACAAACGACTTCGCCGCGTGCGTCCATTGGGGACGCGACATCAGCAGCATCGGGATCTGCAGCAGGGTCACCGCGATGAAGACGAACATGGCCCGCTCCCAGCGGCGGAAGCTGCCGCTGGCCATGATGGCGACCAGCGCCACCGCCGAGATCGGCACCACGACGTACTTCGAGACACCGATGAACTCGGCGGCCAGCGTGATGCCGATGAACTCGGTCACGATCGTGAGGAAGTTCAGCAGGAACAGGTCACCGACGGAGAACCAGCCCCAGCCGCGGCCGAAGCGTTCGTTGATCAGCCGCGCGTGCCCCACGCCGGTGACCGCGCCGAGCCGGACCACCATCTCCTGGTTGACGATCAGCACCGGGATCAACAAAAGCAGCACCCACAGCAGCGAGTAGCCGTAGTTCTGCCCGGCCTGAGCGTAGGTGGCCACCCCGCCGGCGTCGTTGTCGCCGACCATCACGATGATCCCCGGCCCGACGATGGCCAGCAGGGTCAGCAGCCGCGTCTTGAACGTGCGGGGATGCTCGGTCTCGCCGACGGCGATGCGCCCGAACGCGCCTTCGATATCACCCAGGTGTGCACTGTCGAGCACGGCGCTGCGGCGGGCGCTCTGGGCGGCCGTGTGGGTGGCGCCCTCGTCGCCTGCGCTCACGCCTCTCCCCCTCCCTGCGCGGCCGAGTCGCGTTCGTCGCCGGACTGGGCCCCGGACGGCGCTACGTCTCGGACCGGGCGGGGCGCGGGTTCGCGGCGGCGCCAGTCCTCGGGAATGGTGGCCTCCAGCACGTCGTCGACGGTGACCACCCCGAGCACGCAGTCCTGGTCGTCGACGACCGGGATGGAGTAGAGGTTGAAGTCGGCCATCAGCAACGCGATGTCGGTCAGGTCGGCGGCGGCGCCGACGCGCACCGGGTCGGATTCCATCAGGGCTCCGACGCTCTCCCCCGGCGCGGCCTGCAGCAGCGCGATCACCGACACCACACCCGAGAGGCGCCTGTCGTCGTCGAGAACGTGGATCTTGACCAGCGCCTCCGGCTGCAGGGTGCGGGCCTCGGCGATCAGCGCCAGCGCCGTGCTCGCGGTCGCGGTCGCGGCACACGACACGAAGTCGACGTTCATCAGCCCGCCGGCGCTTTCGGGGTTGAACCCCATCAGGGTGATCACCTTGGTGCGCTGCGCGGCGGGCATCAGGTCCAGCACCCGCCGGCGTCGCGCCTGGCGCAGGTCGGCTATCGCGTCGGCGGCGTCGTCGGCATGCATCCGGCCCAGCAACGCGGCGACCTCGTCGTCGGGCATGTCGTCGAGCAGGCGGCTGGCCTTGTCGGGGTCGAGTTCCTCGAACACGTCGGCTTCCAGTTCCGGGTCGCTGCGGACCCGGTCCAGGATCTCGCCGCCTTCGGCCTTGTCCGCCTCCTCCAGGAGGTCGGCGATCTCCGCCGGTTTGAAGCCACCGACCCTGCCCCAGTGGCGACGCATCGCGTCCGAGCGGGCGTGGCCGATCAGCGGTTCGAACGCCTTCCAGTCGCGGGCCGCGTGCCCACCCGAGCGCCTGATGAGCCCGAAGAACTTCGCCGGGCAGCGGGTGTCCAGCCGCGCCAGCACCCACCCGGCGCCGGTGTCCTCGAGTTCGGCGTCGTAGGCGTGCACCAACTCGACGGCGGCCACGTCGATCAGCCGGTGCCCGAGCACGTCCGCGCGCAGCAGCACCTCACCGTCGCGACGTTCGAAGCCGCGCAGGTCAATCTTGTTCTTGGCCAACACAACCCGGCCGGGACTGTACTCGCTGATGACTCGGCTCCCGATGAACACCCGCCGCCCACCCACCCCGGCGACGATGCCGGTCAGCAGCGGGTACTCGTCGGCCCCGCGCAACCGCACGATCACGTCCTCGACCCGGCCCACGGTCTCGCCCGCCCGGGCCAGCACCGGCGAACGCAGCAGTTTCGACAGGTGGATCACCGGCCGGTCCCCACCCTCGTCAACCGCCGCATGTGATGGACTCACTCGCCCTCCTCCGCGCTACTTCCGTGGCCCTGTCGGCTCCGTGGCCCTATCGGCTCGGCCGCCAGATCGTACGCCGCCAGAGCCGACGGTGACCACAACCGGCAGGTGAACAGCCGGCCGCGCGCTTCCTTTGCGTCCTCCTCGTCCGCGAAAGGCTCCGCCACTCAGGTTTGGCCAAGTTGGACGACTTTGACGACCAGCAGCGCCACGCACACGATCAGGTAGCCGCGAAGCAGGATCATGGCGAGCCGAAGGCTCGGAGACCAACGATACGGCGGCAGAGCGGCAAGCGGCGGGGCACGCCACGTCGCCCGCCGGGAATGGTCGACCGGTGCAAGCTCGCCGGTGCCCGATGACGTGCGGCCGGCGAGGCGCACCGCGGCGAACGCGATCACCGAACCGGCGACCAGCGCGAAGGTTACCCCGGCCAGGGCCACGGCGGTGTTGGTGGCGGGAAAGATCGTGGTGACCATCAGCGTGCACGACAGCACCAGGAGGCACCCGATGATGATGCTGCTCAGGACGTTCAGCCAGCGGGGATTGACCCAGGGCCCAAGTAGCGCGCGGTCGTTGCACAGCAGCAGCAGGAAGGCGCACGCGGCCGGAAGCAAGATCCCGGCGAGCGCCTGCACGGCCAGGGTGACCAAACCGAGCGCGGCGTGCGGTATCAACACCAGCGCCGCGGCACATATGACCAAGAGCGTGTAGGTGACGTAGAAGGCTTTGGCTTCCCGGAACCGGCGATGCAGTGAGTGGTGCACGCCGAACATGTCACCGAAGGCATAGCTGGAGGACAACGTGACCGCGGCGGCGCCGACGATGCTGGCGTCCAACAGCAGGATCGCGAAAATGATTGCGAGCAGGTGGCTGTGCGCCGAAAGAGCCTCGGTGACACCGAGTGCGTCGGTGAATCTGCCCGTCAGCGGTGTGCCGGCCACCGCGGCGGCGCCGACAGCCATGAAAACGACTGTCCCGAGCTGTGTGACGAGAGACCCGACGACGTTGTCGGCGCGTTCGTAGTTCAGGAACTCGGGGGTGATGCGCTTGTCGATGACGTTGCCGTGCTGGAAGAACAGTTGCCAGGGGGCGACGGTGGTGCCGATGATGGCGATGATCAGCAACACCGCGTCGGAAGACATCCCACCCTGCACCCCGGGCGTCAGGATGCCGCGGCCAACCTGCTGAAAATCCGGGTGCGACAACCACATCAGCGGCACCAACAGAACGTTGACGGCCAGGAACGCGAACATGGCCCGCTCCCAGTGGCGAAAGCTTCCGGTCACGGTGACCGCGATCAGGGCCGCGGCGCAGAGCGGCACCGAGATCGCGCGGCTGATGTGGAAATACTCCAACGCCAGTGCGACCCCGATGAATTCGGTGACCAGCGTCAGAAAATTCAGCACGAAAAGGTCGGCGGAGGAAAACCAACCCCAGAAACGGCCGAACCGTCGGGTGACCAGTACGGCGTGGCCGATGTGCGTCACCGCAGCCAACCGCACGACCATCTCCTGGATGACGATCAACACCGGGAGCAGCAGCGTCATGGTCCATAGCAGGCTGTAGCCGTAGTTCTGGCCGGCCTGGGCGTAGGTGGCCACCCCGCCGGCGTCGTTGTCGCCGATCATGACGATCAGCCCTGGACCCATCACCGCCAGGAAGGTCAGCAGACGCCGTTTAAGGCCATGCCTGCCGTCCTGAGCGTACTGGGCAACGCGGACCCGCCCGAGCGCACCTTCGATGTCGGCACTGTGGCGATCGACGAACAGCGCGTCCCGGACGGGGTTTTGCGCCGTTGTTTCTCGCCGCGTAGGCGGGTGCGCCATGTCAGGGTGCCTTGCGGGTATCTGCGGCGGCCGAATCGGTGGCGAGCACCCGCGGTGACCAGACGGTGTTCCGGCGTCGTGGATCCAGGACCGGCACGCCGATGAGGTCCCGGGGCCGGTCCAGCAACTCCGGCAACACAACGCGTGTGGCGGGAGGGCCCGTGCTCGGTGCCGGTCGAGACCTATTCATGGACGATCACCCCGAGTTGTTTGTGACCTGCCCCCTCCGATGCCTGCCGGCAGCCCCGACGGCAGACAGGGCCGACCGCACCGACACGATTGGGATCTTGTGCCTCAGCGGTGCTTCGTGTCATATGGCGGTGCTCCGTTCCTGCCACCACGCAGCGCCGCCGTCCGTAACGCCCACAGTTCGTCGGCGCACCGGACGATGACGGGATACGGTAGGGGCATCACGAGATCGCCGGCCGGTGATGCGGCGGTGTCCAACAGTAGGTGGAGACGTTTGTCATGGATGCGCCGGCCGGTGTGAATCGCCGCGACGACCGTGCTGAAGTTGGCGTCGGTGAGCACCGTGGCGGCCTCGTGGACGTCGCGCAGCGGCATGTTCGCGTCCATCGTCGCCGCTGACCGCTGAACCGACACCGACCGGTCAGTGTCCGAAGAATCGGCACCCCCGCCGCCGGAGTCCGCATGACTTCTGCGGGTCCTGACCTGGCTCACCGCGATGGGCATTGCCGCCGGTTGCCCTCCGGCGGTTGACGATTTCTCATCAGCCACCGACGTGGCTCCCAGAGCCGAGGTTGAGCGGCGTGGGCATGGTCTTCGGGGCGGCATCCGCGTGGGGACGGCCGTTGGACGCTTCAGCACAGGTAGTGCCGGTGCGCGGCGACATGCCGTTGACGTGGTGAAAGCGTGTGGCGCGCCGCTGGATCCGGTGGGCATGCCCGCGGGTGCGACGCGGCGCGCCGGGGAGGTGATTCGGCTCGGCGTAGAACATCCTCTTGGCCAGCTCGACCAGCACCAGGTAGCTGGCGACGAACCCGCCCAGCGCGGCGAAGAAAGGCCACGGCAGCGGCGTGAAGCCCAGGGTCTGTGCCAGCGGCGAGATCGTGAGCACGGCACCGGTCGCCACGACCGTCAGGCTCGTGGCCGTGAGCAGGGCGCTCGGCCGGCTGCGGACGAAAGGAACCTTGCGCGTGCGGATGGCGAAGATGATCAACGTCTGTGTGGCAAGGGATTCCACGAACCACCCGGTGCGGAACTCGACGGCACCGGCGTGCAGCACGCCCAACATCAGGCCGAAGGTCAAGAAGTCGAACAGCGAGCTGATCGGGCCGAAGGTCAGCATGAACCGACGGATGAAGGCGACGTTCCAATGCGCCGGAGCCTGCAGTTGCTCGTCGTCGACCCGGTCGGTCGGAATGGCCAGCTGGGAACTGTCGTAGAGCAGGTTGTTCAGGAGGATCTGGCTGGGCAGCATCGGCAGGAATGGCAGCAGTGCGGAGGCGGCGGCGGCGCTGAACATGTTGCCGAAATTGCTCGACGTACCCATCAGCACGTACTTGATGGTGTTGGCGAAGATCCGCCGTCCCCCGGCCACCCCGGCGGCCAGCACCCCCAGGTCCTTTTCCAGCAGCACCACGTCGGCGGCGTCCTTGGCGACGTCGGTGGCGCTGTCCACCGAGATGCCCACGTCGGCGGCGTGCAGGGCCAGTGCGTCGTTGACCCCGTCGCCCAGGAACCCCACCGAGCGCCCGGTGCGGCGCAGGGAGGTGATCAGCCGCGCCTTCTGCTCTGGGGAGATGCGGGCGAAGATGGTGTGGTTTTGCGCGGCGTCGGCGAACTCCTGGTCACCGAAACGCTCCATCTGCGCGCCGGTGATCGTCCCCCTGGACGCCAAACCCAGGTCGGCGCAGACCTTTTCGGCGACGCGTGGGTTGTCACCGGTGGCGATCTTCAGCTCGATACCCAGGGCGGCCAGCTCGGCCAGGGACTGCCGGGCGGCGGGTTTGGGTTCGTCGGCGGACACCAGGAAACCGGCCAGTGTCAGGTCGCGTTCGTCGGCGGGGGTGATCGAGGTCAGCCCGGAGGCGGGCCGCGAGGCCACCGCCACCACGCGGCGCCCGGCTGCGAACAGCGCCGCGAGGGTCGCTTCGGCCTCTTTGGCGGCCGGCGCCGTTGGGCACCGGGTCAGCACGTACTCGGGTGCGCCCTTGACGACGAGCACGCGCTGCCCGTCGTCGTCGGCCAGCACCGAAGTCGCCCGGCGCTCGTGGTCGAACGGCAGTGCCGCGACCCGGCGCACGCCGCAGCCCAGCAGCTGCTGGGGGGACTTCCCCCGCGTGGCGTCCCACAGCGCGGCGTCGAGCGCATTGCCGCTCGCCCCACCGGATTCCGGGTCGACGTCGGTGGCCAGCAGCCCGAGCCTGCGCACCGGCTCGCTCTGCGCACCGGCGGGGTCGACCGTGTCGACCAGGGTGATCCGGCCCTCGGTCAGGGTGCCGGTCTTGTCGGTGACCAGGATGTCGATGTCGCCGAGGTCCTCGATGCACACCAGTCGCTTGACGAGCACCTTGGCTCGGGCCAGCTGCCGCGAACCGGTGGCCAGGCTCGTGCTGACCACGGCGGGCAGCAGTTGCGGCGTGATACCCACGGCGATCGCCAGCGAGAACAGCACGGAGTTGATGACCTGCCTGTGCAGGAGCAGGTTGCTGGCCAGGATGACGACCATCAGCGCGATTGCGACCCGCAGCAGCAGATAGGAGAATTGGCGCAACCCGACCTGGAACCCGGTCTCGGGCGGACGTTCCTCCAAACCCGCTGCGATGCGGCCGAATTCGGCGTCCGCCCCGGTCGCGTACACCACCCCGGTGCCCGCGCCGGAGCTCACGATGGTGCCCATGAAGGCCAGGTCGGCCGCTTCGGCGAGTTCGGTGCCGGCGGGCACCGGCCGCGGCGATTTCTCAGATCCGGTCGATTCCCCGG
>CAYVQQ010000003.1:32238-37916 GCA_964453085.1 uncultured Mycobacterium sp. | reverse complement strand
GTTGCTTCCATCGGGAAGCTGGACGGTTGCCGCGCGGAGGCCGATCGTCGCCGCCGAACCCGCGTACACCCCGCTGAGTATGGGGTCCACCGAACGGGCGACCACCTGATCGCCGAAGCGGTCGCCCACCAGGTCGGCGACCGCCGGGTCGGCGCCGGGCCGCCAGTCCAGCGGGCGACCGGGCTCGGCGTCGATGCGCGCGACGGTGGCCTCGTCGACCAGTCCGGCCATCGATGCCGCCGACGACGGGATCCCGACGACGGAGCCCGTGGGCAGTGGATGCAGCCTCTGCCCGCTGTAGATCAATGGCTGCGCACCGGTGGTCGCCAGCTGGCGCCCGGACAGGCCGAGTTCGGCCAGCAGCGCAGGCATCTCGGGCCGGCGCAGCACGAAGGCCTCGGCACCGACGTCCATCGCCTGTCCCCCGATGCGCTCGGTGCGCAATATCCCGCCGAGCCGGTCACTGGGCTCGAACAGTGTGATGTCGGCGTCCGTATCGGCCGCGCGCAACCGGTAGGCCGCCGTCAGCCCCGAAATCCCACCCCCGACAACGCAATACGAGTGATTCGTCATAGCGAGTGGACCAGTGACACCAACTCGGTCAGCACGCCGGGATCGGTTTCCGGCAGCACCCCGTGGCCGAGATTGAACACGTGCCCGGCCGCCCCGGCCTCGATGGCGCGGCGCCCGTCGTCGACCACCGCACGTGCGGCGCGCTCCACCGCCGGCCAGCCCGCCAGCAGGACCACCGGGTCGAGGTTCCCCTGCAACGCCGTCCCGGCACCGACGCGGGACGCGGCATCGGCCAGCGAGGTGCGCCAGTCCACACCCACCACCGAAGCGCCACAGTCCGACATCGCGCCCAGCAACTCCGCCGTGCCGACCCCGAAGTGTGTCATCGGCACGCCGTAGCCGGCCAGTTCGGCAAACACCCGCGCGCTGTGCGGCTGTACGTAAGTGCGGTAGTCGGCCAGCGACAGAGCGCCCGCCCACGAATCGAACACCTGGATCGCGTCCACCCCGGCGTCGACCTGGGCCCGCAGGAAACCGACGGTGATGTCGACCAGCTTGCCCAGCAGCGCGTGCCAGGTGTCGGGTTCGGCCAGCATCATCGCCTTTGTGCGGGCGTGGTGGCGGCTCGGGCCACCCTCGATCAGGTAGGACGCCAAGGTGAACGGCGCACCGGCGAACCCGATGAGTGGGGTTTCCCCGAGCGCGGCCACCAGCAGGGCCACCGCGTCGGCAACCGGCTGGATTCGTTGTGGGTCAAGAGGTTTGAGCTCGTCGACGTCGGCGGCGGTGCGTACCGGCGCGGCGATGACCGGCCCGACACCCGCGACGATGTCAAGATCGACACCGGCGCCGAGCAGCGCCACCACGATGTCGGAGAACAGGATCGCCGCGTCGACGCCGTGACGGCGCACCGGCTGCAGAGTGATCTCGCACACCAGTTCGGCATCGAAACAGGCGGCCAACATGTTGTGGTTGGCGCGCAGCGCTCGATATTCAGGCAGCGAACGGCCGGCCTGCCGCATGAACCACACCGGCGCCCGGCTGGCTGAGCGACCGGTCACGGCGGCCAGATAGGGCGACTCGGGTAGGTCGCGGCGCGTGTTCATCGGGCTCAATGCTGCCACGGCCGGGCGGCGGGGGTCGTGCGCCGGTCTCCGGGGTAACGGAAATGCGGAGCGTGTGCGAGCCGTGCGTCGTGCGCAGGCCCCGGCGGCTGGACGGTAACCCCCTCCCGCGGCACCGGCGGGCCACATCACGGCTCGATCGCGACGCCGCGCGACTCGGCGTGCCTGTCCCGGCGTGTCGGGCCGGGGGTCTAGCGTCAGATGTACGGACGACGACAGCGCGGCAGCGACGAGGAGGAGTGGCGCCAGTGAGCTCAGCCGAACCGGCCCCGTTCCGCGAGGCCGTCGCGGCGATGAACGCCGCCAGCGTACGGCCGGAGATCGAACTGGGTCCGATCCGGCCGCCGCAGCGGTTGGCGCCGTACAGCTACGCCCTGGGCGCCGAGGTCAAACACCCCAACCTCGAGATCGTCCCGGAATGCTCCGAGGGGGACACGTTCGGAAGGCTGATCCTGCTGTACGACCCCGAGGGCGGCGACGCCTGGGACGACACGCTGCGCCTGGTCGCCTTCATCCAGGCCGACCTGGACGCCAGCGAGGCCGTGGACCCCCTGCTCCCCGAGGTGGCGTGGAGCTGGCTGAAGGATGCGCTCGAGTCGCGCCGGCAGCACGTGACCGCGCTGGGCGGCACCGTCACCGCCACCACCTCCGTACGCTACGGCGACATCTCCGGTCCGCCGCGCGCCAACCAGCTCGAGTTGCGGGCATCGTGGACCGCGACCACACCCGACCTCGGTATCCACGTCGAGGCGTTCTGCGAGGTGCTTGAACATGCCGCGGGCCTGCCGCCGTCCGGGGTCACCGACCTGAGCTCGCGGTCACGCGCCTGACATGCGCGAACCGTCGGCCTCCCGGCCCGGTGAGGCGTCTGCCGCAGCACCCGGCGACAACGCGCCCGACAGCACCGCGCCCGAGCCCACAGCCCTGTTGCACCCGGCCGCCGGGCTGCCCGACCTGTCGGTCAGCGTCCGCGAGATCGAGGCGGCGGCCGAACTGCTGGACCGTGGTCGCGGCCCGTTCGCGGTGGACGCCGAGCGCGCGTCGGGTTTCCGCTACTCGAACCGGGCCTATCTGATCCAGATCCGGCGCGCCGGCGCCGGGACCGTGCTCATCGACCCGGTCAGCCACGACACCGACCCGCTGAAGGCGCTGCGGCCGGTGGCCGAGGTGCTGGGCACCGACGAATGGATCCTGCACTCCGCCGACCAGGACCTGCCGTGCCTGAGCGAGGTCGGCATGCGGCCCCCAGCGCTCTACGACACCGAGCTGGCCGGGCGACTGGCCGGCTTCGAACGCGTGAACCTGGCCACCATGGTGCAGCGGCTACTGGGCTTCGGGCTGGCCAAGGGCCACGGCGCGGCCGACTGGTCCAAGCGGCCGCTGCCCGCCGAATGGCTCAACTACGCGGCCCTGGACGTCGAACTGCTCATCGAACTGCGTGAGGCAATCTCGCAGGTGCTCGCCGAGCAAGGCAAAACGGATTGGGCCGCACAGGAATTCGACTATCTTCGCTCCGCGGGGCTGATGGACGTGGCTTCGGCCGCCCGCCGTGACCGGTGGCGACGGACGTCGGGAATCCATCAGGTGCGTGACCGGCGGGCCCTGGCCGCGGTGCGCGAGCTATGGTTGGCGCGCGATCGCATGGCCCAGCGTCGCGACGTCGCGCCGCGCCGGATCCTGCCGGATTCGGCCATCATCGAGGCAGCGGTCGCCAACCCGGCGACCGTCGAGGAACTCGTCGCGCTGCCGGTCTTCGGTGGGCGCAGCCAGCGGCGCAACGCCGAGGTGTGGCTGGCGGCATTGCAGGCGGCCCGCGAGAACAGGCATCCGCCTGCCGGCGCCGAGCCGCCGAACGGGCCACCGCCCGCATCGCGGTGGAGCAGACGCAAACCGGAAGCGGCGGCACGGCTGGACGCGGCCCGGGCCGCACTGGCGGAGGTGTCGCAGCGGGTGGGTGTCCCCACCGAGAACCTGATCGCGCCCGATCTGGTGCGACGGCTGTGCTGGGACTGGGAACCCCCCGGTGCCGGGCCGGCGGACGCGGCCATCGACGAGTTCCTGCATGCCGGGCAGGCTCGGACCTGGCAGCGCGAACTGGTGGTCCCCGCGCTGGCGCGTGCTATGCAGCAAGCCGAAGCCGACCACGGCGCCGACAAGCCGGATTAGCCGGGGATCAGCCGAGGGGCTCGCGGATCTCCGCTTCGGCTACGCCGCTGCCCTGGGCGGCGACCCAACCGGTGATCCGTCGGGCCACGTCCTGGTCGGTCAACCCCAGGTCGGCCAGAATCTCACCACGGGTGGCGTGCTCGAAGAACTCCTGCGGCAGCCCGACGTCGCGGCAGGGCACGTCGATCTCGGCACGCCGCACCGCGCCCGACACCGCCGACCCCACGCCGCCGTTGACGCCGTTGTCCTCGAGCGTCACCACCAGCTTGTGCTGCCGCGCCAGCTGCAGGACACCGTCGGACACCGGCAGCACCCAGCGCGGGTCGACCACGGTCACGCCGATCCCCTGGGTGTGCAGCCGCCTCGCCACGGCGATCGCCATCGCGGCGAACGCCCCGACCCCCACCAGCAGCACGTCATGGTTGACCCCGCTGGCCGGAACCGCGAGCACATCGACGCCCGAGATGCCCAACCCGCGGCGCTCCAAAGCCGGAATGTCTTCGCCCACATCACCTTTGGGGAAGCGTATCGCTGTCGGCCCATCGTCGACGTCAAGCGCCTCGCCGAGTTCCTCACGCAGCCGGGTCGCGTCGCGGGGTGCGGCCACCCGCATGCCCGGCACGACGCCCAGCATGGACATGTCCCACATGCCGTTGTGGCTGGGGCCGTCCGACCCGGTGATCCCGGCCCGGTCGAGGACCATGGTGACGGGCAGCTTGTGCAGCGCCACGTCCATCATGATCTGGTCGAACGCCCGGTTCAGGAACGTTGAGTAGATGGCCACCACGGGGTGCATCCCACCCATGGCCAGACCGGCCGCGGACGTCACCGCGTGCTGTTCGGCGATGCCGACGTCGTACAGGCGATCCGGGAACTGCTGCCCGAACGCCGTCAGGCCGGTGGGGCCGGGCATAGCCGCAGTGATGGCCACGATGTCGCGACGCTGCCTGCCGTAGGTGATCAGCGCATCGGAGAACGTCGCCGTCCACCCCGGGCCCGGGATCTTGGTGGCCCGGCCGGTGACCGGGTCGATCACCCCACAGGAATGCATCTGCTCGGCCTCGTCGTCCTCAGCCGGCGCGTAACCCATCCCCTTGCGGGTGACGACGTGCACGATCACCGGGCGCCCGAAGTCTCGCGCCCGGCGCAGCGCGACCTCCACCGCGCGTTCGTCGTGCCCGTCGACCGGGCCCACGTACTTGAGCCCCAGGTCCGTGAACAGCAGCTGCGGGGACAGTGAATCTTTGATCCCCGCCTTCACGCTGTGCATGAACCGGTAGGCGATCTTGCCCGCGAGCGGGATCGCCCGTAACGCGTCGCGCCCCCTCTCCAGCACCCGCTCGTAGGCCGGCTGCAGCCGCAGCGTGGCCAGGTGGTCGGCCACCCCGCCGATCGTCGGCGCATAGCTGCGGCCGTTGTCGTTGACGACGATGATCACCGGGCGGCGGGATGCGGCGATGTTGTTCAGCGCCTCCCAGCACATGCCACCGGTCAGCGCACCGTCGCCCACCACCGCGACCACGTGCCGGTTGCGGTGACCGCTCAGGTCGAACGCCTTGGCCAGCCCGTCGGCGTACGACAGGGCCGCGCTGGCATGGCTGGACTCCACCCAGTCGTGCTCGCTCTCGGCCCGCGACGGATAGCCCGACAAGCCGCCCTTCTTGCGCAGGCTCTCGAACTCGCGGGCACGCCCCGTCAGCATCTTGTGGACATAGGCCTGATGGCCGGTGTCGAAGAGGATCGGGTCGTGGGGCGAGTTGAACACCCGGTGCAGCGCCAGCGTCAATTCGACCACGCCCAGGTTGGGACCCAGATGTCCCCCGGTGGCAGCAACCTTGTGGACCAGGAACTCGCGAATCTCGGCGGCGAGGTCGC
>CAYVQQ010000003.1:12955-32228 GCA_964453085.1 uncultured Mycobacterium sp. | reverse complement strand
TCGCGTAGCTGCCGTTGGGTGAGGTGCTGCAGATCAGCGGGCCCGCGGATCTGTTCGAGCATCCAGATAGTCTACGCAGCGTTGCCGGTTCTCAACCGATCGAGGCGCGCACCGAAGCCAGAGCGGGGCTGGTAGTGGTTCGTCAGCGGGGGCGCCAGACGACTCGCGCGGCGAAACGTCTGCTCCCGGGCGCCTGTCGCCGCTGACATTGGGCGAAGATGTAGACATGGCTCGGGATAGCCCGACGTGGTCAGCGGCGGGCTACGCCGCCCGGTTGGACAACTCGACGATCGGCAGCGTTGCCGTTGTCATCGGCCTGCACCGCGGCCGGGCCACGCCTGACGCGGCAGCTCTACCGCGCGACGCCGAGAAGTTCGCTCGATGCCGCCGGGACCGTGGCGCGGCTGGAGTTCACGCCCGACCCGCCGACCCCGACGACACAGGGGTGGCAGGTGACCCGCCATGGCTGCCAGATGGCGATCGGCGCGCCCACTCCGACGACCACGACGACCACGGGGCCCGGCCCGCCGCGGCCGCCTGCAACGACCGCCTTGGAGCGAGACCCGGTTCCTCTTCGCCCCGGGCGCTGCGCCCGGCCAAGGCCGGTTGCAACCAGCGTTCGAGTTCCTCAGAGGCGCTTCTGCTGATGCCCGGAGCCTTTCAAGTCCTCACCACCGATCGGAGATTGCCATGGACGTGAGCTGCCAGTTCTCCCTCTACCCCCTCGGACAAGCCGACCTCGGGCCCGGCATCGACGCCGCCCTCTCGGCGCTCTCCGCGAGGGGGCTCAGCTTCGAGCCTGGTCCGATGAGCACGATCGTGCGCGGACCACTCGAGGAGGTCTTCGCCGCACTGGCCGACGCGTTCGGCGCTGCCGGCGAACGCGCCACCGTGCTCGTCGCCACCGTGTCCAATGCCTGTCCGATGTCCTGAGCCTCCCGTATCGGCTTCAGCCGGCGGTGGACGCGAGAAGTCCGGCGTCGAGGTCGCTCTCCTCCTTCCCGTCCTTCCCGCACAGAACTGGCGGAGCGGTGATTGGCCCGCAAGACGAGGGTGACCATGGACACGCTGGTGGTGGGTGTTGCGGAAGCCGTGGTTTTCTGTTAGCCGGTGACCGATTCGGGGTTGTTCAGCAGCACCGGCGCGGGCTCCCTGGCGGCTTGACGACATGGAAGGGATCGAAGCAACTCATCGACACCGCCTCGGTCTTCTTCGCTTCGTCCGCGGGCAGGACCGCAGAGAAGAACACGTCGAAGGTGGCCGGGTTCTTACCCGGCGCACCACACACGATCTTGCCGGTGTCGTCGTCGGACGACCAGTGTCAAGTGTTTCTGGCGGTTGCGCCAGGAGATCTCGTCGACACCGATGCCACCCCGCCCGCCCAGCCGGCCGGGGTTTCTCGGACACGACACGCAGCGATTTCATTTGGCGGACAAGGCCGTTCGCTGATCACCGGAACCGTGCAAGTCGAAGCGCCAACCTTGCCCGAGACCCATAGAGTCAAGCCCTACGCGATCTGAACGCCGAGCAGGCATCGATGGAAAGCGTCAATGCCACCGTCAAGGCCGAATACCCGCACCTGGTCGCCGCCGCGCACCCCGACATGCTGTGCGCCGAATCGGCCGCCACCCAGGTGCATTCCGCCGGCAACGATTCCTCGCCCATGACGCAAGCGAAGCACCCCGCAGGGCTAGCCTGGCCGTATGGACCTACCGATGCCGGAGCGAAAGACGATCGACCTGCCCGGGCACTGGCTGCTGGCCAGACTGGGCAAACGCGTGCTACGGCCCGGCGGCCGTGAGCTGACCGAGCGGATACTCGCCGATGCGGGGCTGCCCGGAGCCGATGTGGTTGAGCTGGCACCGGGTCTCGGCATAACCGCGATGGCGGTCCTGCGCCGCAACCCCTCCAGTTACATCGCCGTCGAATTCGACGACGACGCGGCGGCGCTGACCCGCGCGGCCGTCGGCGAACGGGGCCACGCCATCCAGGGTGAGGCCGCCCACACCGGATTACCCGATGCCAGCGCGGATGTGGTGGTCGGCGAGGGATTGCTGACCATGCAGACCGACGCCCACAAAGCCGAAATCGCACGCGAGGCATACCGCATGCTTAGGCCGGGTGGCCGCTTTGCCACCCACGACATGGTGCTGCAGGACGGGGTCGACGACGAGACCAAGTCCGAAGTTCGTCATGCCCTGACACGGGGGATCAAGGCCACTGTCGAACCGCTGCGGGCTGCCGAGTGGCGGGACCTACTCACCGGCGTCGGTTTCCGGGTCGACGCGGTGTCATTCGCGCCGTTGTTGATGTTGGAGCCACGCCGGGTGGTCGCCGATGAAGGTCTTCTGCCCGCTCTACGTTTCGCGTGGAACGTGGTGCGGGATCACGACGCGCGTAACCGTGTGCTCGGCATGCGGAGGACGTTCCGCAAGTACCGGAACAACTTGAGCGCAATCGGAATCGTCGCGACGAAGGTCTGATCACCCGGCGGCGCCCCGGTACCCACCGCCCCCTCGGCCGCCGGTGTCTGCGCACGCTGCTGCAGCGTGGCCGCGGGCGTACGGGACGGCCAGCATGTCAGCGTGGATGTGCGCCGCTCGGTGTGAAGCGGCGCGCCCGCCAATTTTCGCGGCAATAACCCGGTAGGCCGCATATACAATCGCCAGATGACCGACGGCCCGCGTACGTGTACGGGCCCCCAGGGTGTCGGACAGTTACTGTTGCAACCATGCGCGCCGAGGACCTCGCCGAGTATTTTCCGGTCGTCACCGTCGACTCCGACGCCCTCGCCGCGGCCCGCCTGCTCGCCGAACACCGGCTGCCGGGGATCGTGGTCACCGACCTATCGGGCAAACCGTTCGCGGTGCTGCCGGCCTCGCAGGTCGTGCGGTTCATCCTGCCGCGGTACGTCCAGGATGATCCCTCACTTGCCGGGGTGCTCAGCGAATCCACGGCAGACCAGTCGGCGGACAAGCTGGGCGGCAAGACGGTCGGGGACATGCTGCCGGATCACCTGACCAATGTCCCGTCGGCGCACGCGGACGACACGATCCTCGAAGTCGCCGCAGTGATGGCGCGCTATCGGGTCCCCCTGGTCGCGGTGGTCAAGAACAACAGCCTGTTCGGAGTCATCACCGCCTCGCACCTGCTGGCCGCAGCCCTGAGACACCAAGAACCACCGACAACAAAGCCGTGACCACCCAGGAAGCTCGATGAGCGTCTACGCGGTCGTCGTCTTCCTGCTCGCCTACGCGCTGATCGCCAGCGAGCGCGTCGACAAGACGTTGGTGGCGCTGGTGGGCGCGGGCCTGGTCGTCCTGCTGCCGATCATCGACTCCGACGACGTCTTCTACTCCCACGACACCGGGATCGACTGGAACGTCATCTTCCTGCTGTTCGGGATGATGACCACGGTCAGCGTGCTGCGCCAAACCGGCGTGTTCGAGTACGTGGCGATCTGGTCGGCCAAACGCTCCCGCGGCTCCCCGCTGCGGGTCATGATCCTGCTGGTACTGGTCACCGCGGTCGCATCGGCGCTGCTGGACAACGTCACCACGGTGCTGCTGATCGCGCCGGTGACGCTGCTGGTGTGCGACCGCCTGGACGTCAAACCCGCGCCGTTCCTGATGGCCGAGGCCTTCGCCTCCAATATCGGCGGCGCGGCGACACTGGTCGGTGACCCGCCCAACATCATCATCGCCAGCAAAGCTGGCCTGACGTTCAACGACTTCCTGATCCACCTGGCGCCGATTGTGATCATCGTGACAGCCGTGCTGGTCGTGCTGTTGCCGCGGCTGTTCCCTGGCACGTTCACCGTCGATCCCAGGCGGGTGGCCGACGTCATGTCACTGGAAGAAAGGGAAGCCATCCGTGACCGCGGGCTGCTCATCAAGTGCGGCATCGTGCTGGTGGCGGTGTTCGCGGCGTTCGTCGCGCATTCGGCGCTGCACCTGGCCCCCTCCATCGTGGCGCTGCTGGGAGCCGGGATCCTGGTCGTACTGTCCAAACTCGACCGCTCCGACTACTTGTCCAGCGTCGAATGGAACACGTTGCTTTTCTTCGCGGGGCTGTTCGTCATGGTCGGGGCGCTGGTGAAGACGGGCGTCGTCAAGCAGCTCGCCCACGTGGCGACTGCCGCCACCGGCGGCCATACGTGGGTCGCCATGACGGTGATCCTCGGCGCGTCGATCGTGATCAGCGGAATCGTGAACAACGTGCCGTACGCCGCGACGATGACGCCTATCGTCGGGGACCTGAGCCCGGCCCTGGGGGACCATGTCAACCCCGACGTGCTGTGGTGGGCCCTCGCCCTCGGCACCGACTTCGGGGGCAACCTCACCGCCGTCGGCGCCAGCGCCAACGTCGTCGTGCTGGGGATCGCCGCGCGCGCCGACAGCCCGATCTCCTTCTGGGAGTTCACCCGCAAGGGCATCATCGTCACGGCGGTGTCGTTCGCGTTTTCCGCCGCCTACCTGTGGCTGCGCTACATCGCGGTGGGATGAGCGGCGTAAGGGCTTAACGGTGCCTAACGGATCAGCAGAGCCACGCATTCGGTGTGATGGGTCAGCGGGAACGCATCGAACACCCTGATCTTCTCCACGGCGTAACCCCGCCCGCGGTACAGGCCGATATCACGCGCGAAAGACGCGGCCTCACAACCGATGTGCACCACCCGGCGAACCTCCGCGGCGGCCAGCATGTCGATGACCTCGCGCCCGGCACCGGCCCGCGGCGGATCCAGCACTGCCACGTCGGCGCCGGTGCGCTGCGCCGCGAGCGCCCGCCGCACCGAATCGGTGACGACATTCACCTGCGGCAGGTCGGCCAGCGCCACCCGGGCCGCGCGCGTCGACGCGCGCGACGTGTCGACCGTCAGCACCCGCCCGGAGTGCCCCACCGCGTCGGCGAGCGCAGCTGCGAAGACGCCCGCACCGCCGTAGAGGTCCCAGACCTGCATACCCGCGCCCGGCTGCGCCCACTCGGCGACCAGGTTCGTGTATACGCGCACCGCGTCGCGGTGGGCCTGCCAGAAGGCCGTCACGGGCACCCGCCAACTGCGATCACCCACCCGCTGCACCGCCTCGTAGTCACCCTCCACCACCTTGGTCGCGGTACGGCCGCCCTGCCGCACCGTGCGCACCACGTGGCGCCGACCGTCGTCGTCGACGGCCACGTGCAGCTGTGCGGCCGGTGGCAGATCAGCCCGGGGAACGTTCGCGGCGAGGTTCTCGGCCAGCCCGTCCAGCATCCCATGGGACAGCTGCGCGCAGCGCAGGTCGGTCACCAGGGTGTCGCTGCGGTACCGGTGGAAACCGGGGCGGCGGTCCGGCCCCACCTCCAGTCGGACCCTGGTGCGCCACCCGGTCGGGCCCGACGCCGACAGCTGCTCGACGCCCGCGTCCGCTCCGCTCCAGTCGAACCCGCCCAGGCGTTGCAACTGGTTGGCCACGACCTGGGCCTTGATCGCGCGGGCCGCCTCCGGGACAACGAACGCCAGATCGCAACATCCCGCGCCGCCTTCCCCGGCGATCGGGCACAGCGAGTCGGTGCGGTCCTCTGACGGCTCGATCACCTCGACAACCTCTGCGTGCCAAAACGATCCGCGGTCCGCGGTGACGCGTACCCGCACACGTTCGCCGGGCAGCGCATACCGGACGAACACCACCCGGCCCTCGTGGTGCGCCACGCAACTGCCGCCGTTGGCGGGGGCGCCGGTGACCACCGTCAGCTCGGTTTCGGCCGCTGGCGCTGTCCCCGCCCGGGACGGATCGGGCCGCTGTCGTGTGCTCAATCGAAGATTCCGCGACGGGCATCGCCGGGTGCGGACTGCGGCTGCAGGTTCGAGAGCCGTTCCGACGACGTCAACTGCCAAGGAACCGAGGTCATCATCACGCCGGGCATGAACAGCAGGCGGCTCTTGAGCCGCAGCGCGCTCTGGTTGTGCAGCAGGTGTTCCCACCAGTGCCCCACCACGTACTCGGGGATGAACACCGTCACCACGGCGCGCGGCGACTCCTTGCTGATGCGTTTGACGTAATCCAGTACCGGACGGGTGATCTCACGATACGGGGAAGCGATGACCTTGAGCGGCACGCTGATCTCGCTCCCCTCCCACTGCTGCACCAAATCCCGCGTTTCCGCGTCGTCGACACTGACCGTCACGGCCTCCAGCGTGTCAGGCCGCGTGGCCCGCGCGTAGGCCAGCGCACGCAGGGTCGGCAGGTGCAGTTTCGACACCAGCACCACGGCATGGTTGCGGCTGGGCAGGACGATGTCCTTCTTCTCTTCCGCGGCCTGCGCCAGTTCCCGGTTGACGGTGTTGTAGTGCTTACGGATCAGTTTCATCAAGGCGAACAGCGCGCTCATCGCGACGATCGCAATCCACGCGCCGGCGAGGAACTTGGTGATCAACACGATGAACAGGACTGTGCCCGTGGACAGCAGTCCGACGGTGTTGACCGCCCGCGAGCGCATCATCGTGCGTCGCACCCGCGGGTCGGTCTCGGTGCGGAGCAGCCGGGTCCAGTGCCGGACCATGCCGATCTGGCTGAGCGTGAACGAGATGAACACCCCGACGATGTACAGCTGGATCAGCGCGGTCACCTCGGCCCGGAACGCCAGGATCGCCAGCAGCGCCGCCGCCGCCAGGAAGAGGATCCCGTTGGAGAACGCCAATCGGTCTCCGCGCGTGTGCAGTTGGCGTGGCAGGTAGCTGTGTTGCGCCAGGACGGAGCCCAGGACAGGGAACCCGTTGAACGCGGTGTTGGCCGCCAGCACCAAAATCAGCGCCGTCACCGTGGCGATCAGCAGGAACCCGACGTGGAAGCTGCCGAACACCGTCTCCGCCAGCTGCGTGACGAGGGTCTTCTGGTAATAACCCGGCGGGGCGCCCGTGAGCTGGGTCGCGGGGTCGTCGACGAGTTGAACCCCGATCTTCCGGGCCAGCACGATGATGCCCATCAGCAACGCCACCGCGATCCCCCCCAGCATCAGCAGCGTCGTGGCGGCGTTGCGCGACTTGGGCTTCTGAAATGCCGGTACCCCGTTGCTGATCGCCTCGACACCGGTCAGCGCCGCACAGCCCGAGGAGAATGACCGCGCTATCAGGAAGGCGAACGCGAAACCGACGACTGGGCCGTTTTCGGCGTGCATCTCAAAGGCTGCGGATTCGGCGCGCAACGGGTCGCCCAGAACGTAGATCCGGAACAGTCCCCAGCCGATCATGGTGACGACCCCGACGATGAACGCGTAGGTCGGGATGGCGAAGGCCACCCCCGACTCGCGGATTCCACGCAGGTTCAGGCCCGTCACCAGCAGGATGGCGGCCACGCAGAACCAGACTTTGTGTTCCGCCACGACCGGAATCGCCGAACCGATGTTCGACATGGCCGACGCCGTTGAAACAGCAACGGTGAGAACGTAATCCACCATCAGGGCACTGGCCACGGTGAGGCCGGCGTTGTCGCCGAGGTTGGTGGTGACGACCTCGAAGTCGCCGCCGCCGGACGGGTAGGCGCGCACATTCTGCCGGTAGCTGGCCACCACGACGAGCATCACCGCGACCACCGCCAGCCCGATCAACGGCGTCAGCGAGTAGGCGGCCACACCTGCCATCGAGAGCATCAGGAAGATCTCCTCGGGCGCGTAAGCCACCGAGGACAGGGCGTCGGAGGCGAACACCGGCAGGGCGATGCGTTTGGGTAGCAGTGTGTGAGTAAGCCTGTCGCTGCGAAACGGTCGCCCGATCAGCAACCGGCGCGCGGCGGTGGAAAATTTGGACACGAGAGCCAAGAGTAAGCCCACCCCGGTCAGCCGGTAGCGTTCTGCAGGCGAGAATGTTCGTGAGCCAAATCGGCTGGCCAACCAAGGTTGCCGGTGGGTGAACACCAGCAAGACCGGCCAGGAGGACCTCAAGTGCGGGTGGTGGTGATGGGGTGCGGACGGGTTGGTTCGTCGGTGGCCGACGGGCTGTCCCGAATCGGTCACGACGTCGCGGTCATCGACCGCGACCGCACCGCTTTCAACCGGCTCAGCCCGGAGTTCGGCGGCGAACGGGTGCTGGGCCAGGGTTTCGACCGCGATGTCCTGTTGCGGGCAGGCATCGAGGAGGCCGAGGCCTTCGCCGCGGTGTCCTCCGGTGACAACTCCAACATCATCTCGGCGCGGCTGGCGCGGGAGACGTTCGGCGTCCAGCGCGTCGTCGCCCGCATCTACGATGCCAAGCGGGCCGAGGTTTACGAACGCCTCGGGATTCCCACGATCGCCACCGTGCCGTGGACGACCGACCGGCTTCTCAACGCGCTGCTGCGTGACACCGAGATCACCAAGTGGCGCGATCCCACCGGCACGGTCACCGTCGCCGAGGTCGTCCTGCACGACGAATGGATGGGCCACCGGGTAACCGACCTCGAGCAAGCCACCGGCGCCCGCGTCGCATTTCTGATCCGGTTCGGGGCGGGCGTGCTGCCGGAACCCAAGACGGTCATCCAGGCCGGTGATCAGGTCTATGTCGCCGCGATCTCCGGACGCGCCGCCGAGGCGGTGGCCATCGGAGCCCTGCCACCGAGTGACGACGTCGAGCCGAGGACGGGCCGATGAAACGGACTAAGCCCGCTGGCGGGAGAGAGTGGCGCAGATGAAGGTAGCTGTCGCCGGGGCCGGTGCGGTCGGGCGCTCGGTCACCCGCGAGCTGGTCGGCAACGACCACGACGTGACCCTGATCGAGCGCAACCCCGATCACGTCGACGTGGACGCCATCCCGGCCGCGCACTGGCGCCTGGGCGATGCTTGCGAGCTGAGCCTGCTGGAGTCGGTGCACCTCGAGGATTTCGACGTGGTGGTGGCCGCGACCGGTGACGACAAGGTCAACGTGGTGCTGAGCCTGCTGGCCAAGACCGAGTTCGCGGTCCCGCGCGTCGTGGCTCGCGTCAATGATCCGCGCAACGAATGGCTGTTCACCGACGCCTGGGGTGTGGACGTCGCGGTGTCGACCCCGCGCATGCTGGCGTCGCTGATCGAGGAGGCCGTCGCGGTCGGCGACCTCGTGCGGCTCATGGAGTTCCGCCAGGGTCAGGCCAACCTGGTCGAGATCACGTTACCCGATGACACGCCGTGGGCCGGCCAGCCGGTGCGCAAGCTGCGACTGCCGCGGGACGCCGCCCTGGTCACCATCCTGCGCGGTCCACGCGTGATTGTGCCGGAGGCCGACGAGCCGCTCGAAGGCGGCGACGAGTTGCTGTTGGTAGCGGTCACCGAGGTCGAAGATGCCCTGCGGGAACTGCTGCTGCCCAGCGCCCACCCGACCGAGCCGAGCGAGCCCGCGCCGACCGACTAGTCGGCGTCGCGGGCCCCATCGACCGCCGAGACGGCGCGCTGGGCGGACTTGTAGGCCGCAAACGTGACCAACGCTGCCAACGCGGTCAGCGGCCAGCCCATCCCGATCCGGGCCACACCCAGCCAGCCGGTCTGGTCGGCCTCATAGAGGTGCCGCTGCACGAGGAACCGGGCGCCGAACACCAGGACCCAGAACAGGGACGCGACGTCAAAGGCGTACACCGCTCGGGGCACGTTGCGCCAGGTGTGCTGGCGCCCGCCGGCCCAGCTGGCCAGGTAGCCGACCAGTGGCCGCCGCACCACGACCGACGCCGAGAACACGACCGCCCACAGCAACGACATCCAGATGCCCACCAAAAAATAGCCCTTGGACTCCCCCATGACGTAGGCGATCAGCGCACACACGACCACGCCCCCGAAGCCGGAGAACGCCGGTTGCATGGACTGGCGCCGGACGAGCCGCCACAGCAGCACCAGTGCGGACACGCCCAGGGCGGACGCGATCGCGGCCGGGAGCCCGAACAGGTTGGAGGCGAGCACGAAGGTGACCACGGGGAGCGAGGAATAGACGACACCGCCGACCCCGCCCAGTTGTGCCATCACACGTTCCAATCCCGTGAGCCCGGTGGCGACACCGCCGGCATCCTTCGGGCCGATCGGGTCGGCCGCCCTGTTGCTGGAGACGGTCACCGCTGAATTTCGTAGTGTGGGTTGTAGATCGCCTTGGCGCCGTTGTCGAGCTTGCCCACCCGGCCCCGCACCCGCAAGGTGCGGCCCGAGTCGACGCCGGGAATGCGGCGCTGCCCCAACCACACGAGGGTGACGGCGTCGGTGCCGTCGAACAGTTCGGCGCGCACGCCGCCCGCACAGCCCTTGCCGTTGGTCTCCACGCTGCGCAGCGTGCCGACCATCGTGACCTCCTGGCCGCGCTCGCAATCGATCACCCGCTGCGCGCCGGTGTTCGCGACCTCGTCGGACAACTCCTCGGAGTCGCGTTGCTCCGGGTGCTCCGTCAACCGACGGGTGATCCGGCGCAGATAGCCTTGGGCCCCCATAGCCGCTCCTGACGATGCCGATGGCGCTTTCCGTTGTGCCAACGGTCACCGTAGACCTGTTGGTTCCGGCCACGCCAACCGGACCAAACCTCGGAGCACACGCCACGGTCGGGCAGTATCGGGACGGTGGGTGTCGATCTGCGCGGTGTCACGACCGTGGTGCTGCCCGGAACCGGATCCGACGACGATTACGTACGCCGGGTGTTCGCCGGCGCATTGAACGAGGCCGGAGCGATGCTGGTGGCCCCCCGCCCGCAGCCGGAACGCTTGGTCGACGGCTATCGGGACGCGCTGGACACCGCCGCGGGGGCGGGCCCGGTCTGCGTCGGCGGCATCTCGATCGGCGCCGCGGTGGCCACCGCCTGGGCGCTGGCGCACCCGGATCGTACGGTCGCCGTGCTGGCCGCGCTGCCGGCCTGGGCCGGGGCGCCCGGCTCCGCGCCCGCTGCGCTGGCGGCACGCTACACGGCAGCCCGGCTGCGCAGCGACGGGTTGACGGCAACGACGATGGAGATGCGGTCGTCCAGCCCGCCCTGGCTGGGCGACGAACTCGCCCGCTCGTGGCGGGCCCAGTGGCCGCAATTACCCGACGCGATGGAACAAGCGGCGGGCTACGTCGCACCCAGCCGCGCCGACCTCACCCGACTGAGCGCGCCGCTAGCGGTGGTCGCCGCCGCCGACGACCCCATCCACCCCCTGCAGGTGGCCATGGACTGGGTGACCGCCGCCCCGCGTGCGGCCCTCCGAACGCTGACGCTGGAGCAGTTCGGCGCGGACGCCGCCGCACTCGGCGCGTCCTGCCTGGCCGCCCTGGGCGACCTGTGAGCGCCGCGGGTCCGGGTCAGCCGCCGGTCGTCGACCGTAGCTGCTGCATGGCCGATCCCTGGGCACTTCGGCGTTCGGCGGGCGCCTCGGGGGGCGCCTGTTGCTGCTGTGCCTGTTGCGCGGCGGCGGCCTCGCGCAGCTGAGCGACCATCGGCTCGGGCAGTTGCACGGCCAGCGGGGTTCGCACCGGCAACGGCGTGTCGCCGCGGCGCACCACCGTGTCGGCCAGCGCCGCGCGAGCCTCGCGATCCAACGCTTCGACGGTCTCGTGCGCGCCGTTGACCACGCAGCGGATCATCCAGCGGTATCCGTCGACCCCGATGAAACGCACCACGCCGCCGGCGATGCCGACCACTTCGCGGCCCCATGGGCCGTCCTGGATGCTGACTTTGGCCGCGTCCTTGCGCAGCGACTCGGCGAGTTCGGCCGCCACCTCCCGCCACAGACCGCCCGTTTTCGGCGCCGCGTAGGCGGCGATGGTGAAACGACCGTTGGGTGTCAGTACCCACACCGCGCTGGGAACACCGGTCTCGGTCAACTCGACCTGGAGCTGGCCACCGTCAGGCATCGGAATGAGCACCGAACCCAGATCGAGCCGAGCCACCTCGGCGATCGCCGGGTCGTCGAAGTCGTCAATGTCGAACGGACCCTCGAGCGCGCCCGGCTCGTCGGTGCCCTGCCCGCCGGCAGGCTCCTCCACCCCGGCCTCGGGCTGGTCCGATGCGGAAGCGCCGCCGGAGGCATCGCCCTGTCCGCTATTGCCTGAGCGCCTGCCGAATACCATCATCAGCTGCTGCTCCTCCTCATCGCGTCGTCCCCCTCGCCGCTTCGCGGCCGGGAGGTGCCCCCACTGCGTCCTCGCCGGTGGTCACAAACTCGCATGCCCCCCGGAGGAACCGTGACCACCGTCGCCGCGCGACGTCTCGGCCATCCCGACCTCGTCGAACGAGGCGACCTCAACCAGCTCCAGCAACTCCACCCGCTGCACCAGGAGTTGAGCGATGCGGTCTCCGCGATGCACCACGATGGGCTCGGCAGGATCGAGGTTGATCAGCGAGACCTTGATCTCACCCCGGTACCCGGCGTCGATGGTGCCCGGGCTGTTGACGATCGAAAGCCCCACCCGCGCCGCCAGTCCCGAGCGGGGGTGAACCAGCCCGACCATTCCGAACGGGATGGCGACCGCGACGCCCGTCCCTACCAGCGCACGGTTGCCGGGAGCGAGCGTGACGTCTTCGGCGCTGTAGAGGTCTACGCCGGCGTCGCCGCTGTGCGCGCGCGAGGGCACCGGTAGTCCGGGGTCGAGGCGAACGATCGCCAAAGGGGTCGCCACGGGGGCACAGATTACCCTTGAGCGCGTGTCTGGAACGCGCGTCGCGCCGCTCAGCGTGCGGTATCGCGAGCGGCTGTGGGTGCCGTGGTGGTGGTGGCCGCTCGGCTTCGCGCTGGCGGGTCTGGTCGCCTTCGAGGTCAACATGGGTGCGGGTGCCGCCCTGCCGCCCTGGGTCCCGTTCGCGGCGCTGTTGACGGTCGCATCGGGAACTCTGCTGTGGCTGAGCCGGATCGAGATACAAGTCACCGCCGGGCCCGGCGGCGTCGAACTGTGGGCGGGCAGGGCGCACCTACCCGTCACGGCGATAACCCGGTCCGCGGCGATACCACGCTCGGCCAAATCCGCGGCGCTGGGCCGCCAACTCGACGCGGCCGCCTACGTGCTGCACCGCCCGTGGGTCGGCCCGATGGTCCTGGTCGTCCTCGACGACCCCGACGACCCCACACCGTACTGGTTGGTGAGCTGCCGTCACCCCGGACGGGTACTGTCGGCATTGCGCAGCTGATCTTCGGGAGGCTCAGGCGGCGCAGTCGGTGCAGATCATCACACCGTTCTTCTCGCTGGCCAGGCGACTGCGGTGTTGCACCAGGAAGCAGCTTGAGCAGGTGAACTCGTCGGCCTGCTTCGGAATAACGCGGACGGAAAGCTCCTCGCCGGACAGATCGGCACCGGGCAGTTCGAACGACTCTGCGGTTTCGGATTCATCGACGTCGACCACCGCCGACGCCGCTTCGTTCCGTCGTGCTTTGAGCTCCTCCAGCGAGTCTTCCGAGACGTCGTCGGTCTCGGTGCGCCGTGGAGCGTCGTAATCGGTAGGCATCGCCCAATCCCCTCACATGCCCTATAACTTCAAGCAACGCTTTGTACCAGCGTCGAACGCATCCACCAAACGATTGGTGCCCATATCCGGACTCGTTAATGTGTGATTTACGTCACTGGTCAATGGGTCCAGCGTTCGGCTCCGAACGGTGCGATGAGCGCGCAACTGACTAGAGTGCACCTGTGGTCGCACAAATCACTGAGGGTACAGCGTTCGACAAGCACGGCCGGCCATTCCGGCGGCGCAACCCTCGACCGGCCATCGTGGTGCTCGTGTTGCTGACCATCGCGACCGGGGTGGTCTGGACGGTGGCGCTGACTCGGCCGGCGACTGTCCGCGAGGCCGAGGCGTGCAATCCGCCGCCCCAGGCACCTGGGTCGGCCCGCCCGCAGTTCGGCGAGCAGGTGTCGCGCACGGCGATGATGGACGTGTCGCCTGCCAAGCTGGCCGACACCAAGATCCGGGTCCTCAATGCCAGCGGCCGGGGCGGCCAGGCCGCTGACGTCGCCGGCGCGATGAAGGATCTGGGCTTCGCGCAGCCGACCGCCGCCAACGACCCGATCTACGCCGGCACGCGGCTGAACTGCCAGGGCCAGATCCGCTTCGGCACGGCCGGACAGGCCACCGCGGCGGCGGTGTGGCTGGTGGCACCCTGCACCGAACTGTTCAACGACAACCGCGCCGACGACTCCGTCGATCTCGCGGTGGGTACCGATTTCGGCACGCTGGCCCACAACGATGACATCGACGCCGCGCTGGCCGGCCTACGCCCCGGCGCCACCGAGCCGCCGGACCCCATGCTGCTGCAGAAGATCCATGCCAGCAGTTGCTGAGTTCGCAGCCTCAGCCGAGCGGTTCCAGCCCGTTGAACCCCTCCAGCGCCGCGACCAACTGGTCAGCGATCCCGGGTGCGGCGGCCATCACCAGGCCCGCCCCGTCGATGTCGCGGGGTGGCAACATCACGCGGGCCCCCGCCTCCGCCGCGATCAACCCGCCGGCAGCGCAGTCCCACACCTGTAGCCCGTGCTCGTAGTAGGCGTCCAGCCGCCCCGCGGCGACCATGCACAGGTCCAGCGCCGCCGAGCCGATGCGACGCACGTCGCGCACCTTCGGCAGCAACCCGGCCAGCAGCTCGGCCTGAGCGGCGCGCCGCGGCGCAGAATACCCAAAACCGGTGCCCAACAATGCCATCGACAGATCGTCTACGGCTGCACACCGCAGTGGACGTGACTCGTCACCGTCGGTGACATGCGCGCCGTGACCGGCTGCCGCCGAATACACCTGGCCGGCGACGACGTCGGCGACTGCCCCGGCCACCGACACACCGCCGACCTGGGCGCCTACCGAGACGGCGTAGGCGGGGATGCCATAGACGAAATTCACGGTGCCGTCGATGGGGTCGAGCACCCAGGTGACCGCTCCGCCCGACCCGGCATCCGCCGCGGCGGGCCCACCGCCCTCCTCGCCGAGGATGGGATCTCCGGGGCGCAGGCGGGCCAACCGATCTCGCAGCAGTCGTTCGGTCTCGGTGTCCACGATCGTGACCGGATCCGTCGGGCTGCTCTTGGAGCGCACCGCGCCATCACCGCCGCCCTCGTGTGCGCCGAACACTTCGGCGCGGCGGCGCCGCACAAACGCGGCGGCCTCGGTGGCCAGCGTCTCGGCTACCGAGCGCAGCACAGCGGGGTCGTCGTCGATTCCGGTCACCACTCCATCACATCACAATCGTCACGGCCGCGCCGCAACGGCAGCCCGCGTCATCACCGAGCTAAGGTGAGCCGGACAAGGCCCACCTCTCCCCGTTGAGGAGGCTCGATGACCGCCATCGAATCGAGCGCCGCCATGCCCGGCCCCGACAGGGTCGCCAGCATGCCGCGGCGCCGCGGATTCGGCGTCGACGTCGGCGGCAGCGGCATCAAGGGCGGCGTCGTCGACATGGACACCGGGCAGTTGATCGGGGATCGGATCAAGGTGCCGACCCCCCAGCCGGCCACGCCATCGGCGGTCGCCAAGGCCATCGCCGAGGTCGTCAACGGATTCGGGTGGACGGGTCCGCTCGGGGTGACCTACCCGGGCGTGGTCACCCACGGGGTCGTCCGGACCGCGGCCAACGTCGACAAGTCCTGGATAGGCACGAACGTCCGCGATGTCATCAGCGCCGAACTGAACGGCCAGGACGTCACGATCCTCAACGACGCCGACGCGGCCGGACTCGCCGAGGAGCGCTACGGGGCGGGCAAAGGCAAGCCCGGACTGGTCGTGCTGCTGACGTTCGGCACCGGGATCGGCTCCGCGCTCATCCACAACGGCACGCTGATACCCAACACCGAATTCGGTCACCTCGAGGTCGCCGGCAAAGAGGCCGAGCAACGGGCGGCGTCATCGGTCAAGGAGAGGAATGGCTGGAGCTACGAAAAGTGGGCGAAGCAGGTCACTCGGGTCCTCGTAGCCATCGAGAGCGCCATCTGGCCCGACCTGTTCATCGCAGGTGGCGGTATCAGCCGCGAGGCCGACAAGTGGATCCCGCTGCTCGAGAACCGGACCCCGGTGGTGCCCGCGGCACTGCTGAACACCGCGGGCATCGTGGGCGCCGCCATGGCCGCCACCGTCGATGTGACGCACGATCTGACTCGCTGAAATTTGCCCGGTCAAGCGGTCCGAGCGCCCGGTATCGTTACAATGGACTCGGCGGCAGTCCGAAGTCATAGCGTGCCTATCGCCACGCTGGTATCCATCGCCGACATTCGAGATAGCAGACACTTTCGGTTCAGTGTGCCCAACGCACCGAGAGTGAATTCCGACCGAAGGGGTGTAAGTGGCAGCGACCAAACCCAGCACCGATGAACCGGTGAAGCGCACCGCCACGAAGTCACCAACCTCACCCGCCAAGCGGCTGGCGGGAAAATCCGCCAACGGCACCGCGCCCGCAAAGCGGGCCGCCAAGTCGGCGCCGCGGGCCACCAAATCCGCGGCGCAGGAGGGTGACGCGGCGACCGGCACCGAGAAGAAGACCCGAGCCGCCGCGAAGAGCGCCGCACCGAAGCCCCCGGGTGGCCGCGGCAGCAAGCTGGCGGCCAAGGAATCCGGGGCAGATCCCGATGCCCTCGACGCCGGCGAGGACCTGGATGGCGAGCCCGATCTGGAAGGTGAGCCGGGCGACGAGATCGACATCGCCGACCTTGGCCTCGACGATCTCGACGTGGATCCGGTGCAGGACGCTGACGACACCGACCTGGATGCCGCTGACTCCGAGAACGGCGAGGACGATGCCGTCGTGTCCCCCGCCGCGGCCGCCACGACTCCCGCCGAAGACGACGAGGAGATCGCCGAACCCAGCGAGAAGGACAAGGCATCCGGCGATTTCGTGTGGGACGAAGACGAATCCGAGGCGTTGCGTCAGGCGCGTAAGGACGCCGAACTGACCGCATCCGCCGACTCGGTTCGTGCGTACCTGAAGCAGATCGGGAAGGTGGCGCTGCTCAACGCGGAGGAAGAGGTCGAGCTGGCGAAGCGGATCGAGGCCGGTCTGTACGCCACTCAGCTGATGGCCGAGATGACGGACCGCGGCGACAAGCTGCCCGCGGCCCAGCGTCGCGACATGATGTGGATCTGCCGCGACGGCGACCGGGCGAAAAACCATCTGCTGGAGGCCAACCTGCGGTTGGTGGTTTCGCTGGCCAAGCGCTACACCGGCCGCGGCATGGCGTTTCTCGATCTCATCCAGGAAGGCAACCTGGGCCTGATTCGCGCGGTCGAGAAATTCGACTACACCAAGGGCTACAAGTTCTCCACCTACGCGACGTGGTGGATTCGCCAGGCCATCACCCGCGCCATGGCCGACCAGGCGCGCACCATCCGCATCCCGGTGCATATGGTCGAGGTGATCAACAAGCTGGGACGCATTCAGCGCGAGCTGCTGCAGGATCTGGGCCGCGAGCCCACTCCCGAGGAGCTGGCCAAGGAGATGGACATCACCCCGGAGAAGGTGCTGGAAATCCAGCAGTACGCCCGCGAGCCGATCTCGCTGGACCAGACGATCGGCGACGAGGGTGACAGCCAGCTAGGGGACTTCATCGAGGACAGCGAGGCCGTGGTGGCCGTCGACGCGGTGTCGTTCACCCTGCTTCAGGATCAGCTCCAGTCGGTCCTGGAGACCCTGTCGGAACGAGAGGCCGGCGTGGTGCGGCTGCGCTTCGGCCTCACCGACGGCCAGCCCCGCACCCTCGACGAGATCGGGCAGGTCTACGGGGTGACCCGCGAGCGCATCCGCCAGATTGAGTCGAAGACGATGTCGAAGCTGCGCCACCCCAGCCGTTCCCAGGTGCTGCGCGACTACCTGGACTGAGGCCGGGCGCTGTCACGATAGTCCGGTGCGGTTGTGTCCTCACCGGTGGCATTCATGGGTTGCGGGGCGACCTGCGTGTTGTTGCCGGTGACGGCGGCGCCGTGCGGACACGGCCCGGGACGATGGTGTCGGGGTCGGCAGTTAAGGCGTCGCAGCCAATGGGTTGCCCCGGATCGAGACCGAGCAGGCTCGTGCGGTCGAGACTGCGCGGGGCCGGCCATGTCGGGTCCGCCGAGCGGGCCGGGCTGAGGCGAAGATGCGGGCCGGTGCTGATGGCAGGTGCTCCAGGTGGCCAGCAGATCCGGGCACATTCCACCAACGCGGAAGGTTGATGAGCGAGCCGACCCGCCATGACTACACCGACCCGTGCTGCCCGAAAGCGCGCATCAACCGGCAAAACCATAAAACCTGCAGATCAGCGACTTGGTGCGGTGTAACGCCGCGTTGTGGTGGATGAAGATTGGGCCCTGGTCGCTCTCGCTGGTCGGGCTTGAGACCGGGGAACACCGCGGGGGTCGCGTCCGTTGCTAATCTGGGGTTCCCGACGAACAGGCGAACCAAGCGACTCAGCGTCGACGCGCATCATCACCAGAGTCGCACGACCGCGGTAGAACCGGTTTGCCGACAGGCGCAACCCGCCCGGATCGACAGGTGGATGAATGCGGACTCCGTGTCGCCGGAGCTTCCCGGCCGGTTCGCGTCATCTCCGCGGACGTGACCACGCACCCGCGCCGTACAAGTGGGCCGGTACCTCGGAAGCGAAGGTCGTGGAAGGACACCTTAAAGAGCCTTCCTGGAAGGCGTGAGGAACGCGTGAGAAACGACACACCCGATAACGATCGGGGAACAACGCGAAAACCCGGTACATCTGAGACAGTGGGTAAACGCCAGAACGGAGAAGCCATGAACGCAACTCTGACCAGTCCCTTGACCAGGGCTGACCGCTGTGACCGCTGCGGCGCCGCAGCTCGCGTCCGTGCCAAGCTGCCCTCCGGAGCTGAACTCCTGTTCTGTCAGCACCACGCCAACGAGCACGAGTCGAAACTGATCGAGTTGGCTGCCGTACTGGAGTTCAGCGAAAGCTAGCCTCCGACAGCAACGCGCCCTCGGCCAATGGGGCCGTGGGCGCAGTGTTGGGCCATGCTGGACTTGTATGAGCGATCACGTCGCGAAACCGTCCCGCCACCACATCTGGCGAATCTGTCTCAGGACTCTCGCAAAGAGTTGGGACGACTCGATCTTTTCCGAGTCCGCGCAGGCCGGCTTCTGGTCGGCGCTGTCCCTCCCGCCGCTGCTGCTGGGGATGCTGGGTAGTCTGGCCTATGTCGCGCCGCTGTTCGGCCCGGACATGCTGCCCACCATCGAGCGGCAGGTGATCACGACCGCCCACACAGTATTCTCCCGCAGCGTGGTCAACGAGATCATCGAACCGACTATGCGCGACATCACCTATGGAGCGCGGGGCGAGGTGGTGTCCCTGGGCTTCGTGATCTCCTTGTGGGCGGGCTCCTCGGCGATCTCGGCGTTCTTGATGGTGAGCGCTTCCTCCAGGGTCTTGC
>CAYVQQ010000003.1:4890-12945 GCA_964453085.1 uncultured Mycobacterium sp. | reverse complement strand
GCGTTCGTCGACTCCGTCGTCGAGGCCCACGGCCAGACGCCGTTACGCCATCCCGTGCGCCAGCGCTTCTTCGCGCTGTTCCTGTACGTGGTGATGCTCGTGGTCATCGTGTCGACGGCACCGCTACTGGTGGTGGGTCCTCGTAAAATCGGAGAACACATCCCGGTCACCCTGGCCAATGTGCTGCGTTACGGCTACTATCCGGCGCTGCTCCTCGCGCTGATGGTCGGGATCATGATCCTGTACCGGGTGGCGCTGCCGGTGCCGCTGCCATCGCACCGGCTGATCCTGGGGGCGGCCCTGGCCACGGCGGTATTCGTGATCGCCACCCTCGGTCTGCGGATCTATCTGAGTTGGATCACGCGCACCGGATACACCTACGGCGCCCTCTCCACTCCCATCGCGTTTCTGCTGTTCGCCTTCTTCGGCGGTTTCGCGATCATGCTGGGCGCCGAGCTGAATGCCGCGGTCCAAGAGGAATTCCCGGCCCCCAAGACACACGCCCACCGACTGCGCCGCTGGCTGCTTTCTCGACTCCGGGCGCTGACGGCCCCACGGGACGCGCCGGGGCACGCGTTGGCATCCAAGCGCGACGCCGCGGCGGTCGAACCGCGGGGGTGATCAGCCTTTCCTGAGCGTTTCGTAAATCTTCTTACAGTCAGGGCAGACCGGCGACCCCGGTTTGGCTGCCCGCGTGACCGGAAAGACCTCCCCGCACAGGGCGACCACGTGGCTGCCCATCACGGCGCTCTCGGCGATCTTGTCTTTCTTGACATAGTGGAAGTACCGAGGGGTGTCGGTGCCGGTCCCGTCATCGACGCGTTCATCGGTTTCGGTGCGGTCGACCGTCTGCGTCCCCATAACTGACGTCTCCATAACAAACATTGTGCACGCCCGGCGGTCCGCCGAAACCGGCCGCGCCGGAATCGGCGACATGTGGGACAGTGGAGGCATGAAGCGTGGCTCCGATCCGGGATCCGGAGACCGGTTTGATGACGAGGGTCGACCCGTCCTCATCACCGCAGCCGCGCCCTCTTACGAGGAACAGCATCGCGCACGGGTGCGCAAGTACCTGACGCTGATGGCCTTCCGAATACCGGCGTTGATCCTGGCGGCCGTCGCCTACGGCGCCTGGCACAACGGCCTGATCTCGTTGGCAATCGTGGCGGCGTCGTTACCGTTGCCCTGGATGGCCGTGCTCATCGCCAACGACCGCCCACCACGACGCAGCGACGAACCCCGGCGGTTCGACGCCGCCCCGCCGCGAACCCCGCTGTTCCCGACGGCGCAGCGTCCCGCTCTCGAACCGAGGCGCGAACGGCAACCACAACCCGATTCCCGTAGCGCCCATCGGCATGCCTAACTACTTCGCCCCGAAGTTGCCCGTCGGTGGTTTGGGAGCTTGACCTGGAAATCGTGACCTGGCCACGTGTTGCCGCGCCTCCGCGGAATCGGTTGCGGTGCAATCCAATCGAGGCATCACGCTGATCACCACAAACCCGCAGTCCGCGCTGTAGGTGACGATCCCGCGGCTGCCAAGACTTGCCCGGGGGCTGGCTGCCGTAGACGCACTGCTGAACGACCCAGTCTTCTTCGAACACTACCGCGCTTCCGATCGAGACCCATCTGCGGGTGATGTTCCTTGCGCGTCGCCACCGGTTGGTCTATGAGACGTCGCGCCCGAAAGGTCGGATTCCCAGGACGGGCCGCACCCGTCGACACTGGGCGAGATCACCGCTCGTGCGGGCCAGCGTGATCGTGGCGCTGAACGGACCGGGCACTGCTGGTCAGGAGCCGTTGGACAAGCCGCTGAATGTTGCCTATCGGGGCTGTTGGTCCGCGTAACGCCCGTTATTTGTGGCGCTGATGGCGCGGATCGGCGGCGTCGGGGGCCGGCGGCCACGGCCAATCTCGGCGCACCGGGGGGAGTGGAAAATGAGGCACTCCACCGAGACTCGATCGAGAACAGCCCGGCCGGACGCTCGTGCCCTGTTCGGGGCGAACCTGCCAGTCGCGGGCAGTCGCCACGCACCGCACTTCTCAGGAGCTTCTCAGGTCATCGGGACATTTCTGCACGTCGTAGCGTGTGAGATCTCAGATCGCCGGGAACTCACAGACCGTAACTGCCGTTACCTCTTACAAGAGTTCAAGCCGATCAGGAGGTCGCTATGGCGAACGCCACCCCCAGCAGGATCGAAGGCGATCTGGATGCTCAGAGCCCCGCAGCTGACTTGGTGCGCGTGTATCTGAACGGCATCGGTAAGACCGCGTTGCTCAACGCAGCAGACGAAGTTGAACTGGCCAAGCGAATCGAAGCCGGACTTTACGCCGAGCACCTGCTGGACACCCGTAAGCGCCTCGGCGAGAGCCGCAAACGCGACTTGGCCGCCGTCGTGCGCGACGGCCAGGCGGCACGTCGTCACCTGCTGGAGGCCAACCTGCGGCTAGTGGTGTCACTGGCCAAGCGCTACACGGGCCGGGGCATGCCGTTGCTCGACTTGATCCAGGAAGGCAACCTGGGTCTGATCCGCGCGATGGAGAAGTTCGATTACACAAAAGGTTTCAAATTCTCCACGTACGCGACCTGGTGGATCCGCCAGGCCATCACCCGCGGCATGGCCGACCAGAGCCGCACCATCCGGCTGCCGGTCCACCTGGTCGAGCAGGTCAACAAGCTGGCACGAATCAAGCGTGAGATGCACCAGAACCTGGGACGCGAGGCCAGCGACGAGGAGCTCGCAGCCGAATCGGGCATCCCGATCGAGAAGATCAACGACCTGCTCGAGCACAGCCGTGACCCGGTGAGTCTGGACATGCCGGTCGGCTCCGAGGAAGAGGCACCGCTGGGCGACTTCATCGAGGACGCCGAAGCGATGTCCGCAGAGAATGCGGTGATCGCCGAGTTGCTGCACACCGACATCCGCAGTGTCCTGGCCACCCTTGACGAGCGTGAGCATCAGGTCATCCGGCTGCGGTTCGGTCTCGACGACGGACAGCCCCGCACCCTGGACCAGATCGGCAAACTGTTCGGTCTCTCCCGCGAGCGGGTGCGCCAGATTGAGCGGGACGTGATGTCGAAGCTGCGCAACGGCGAACGCGCCGATCGCCTCCGGTCGTACGCGAGTTGATGCCTGCCGGCACGGATACCGGTCGGCGCCATCATCGGAGCGAGTAGCGTTGTGCTCGTCCGCACGGTCGGCCCAGTACACTCGGCGTCATTGGAGGGTGCTGAATGAACGACCTGGTTGATACCGCCCAGATGTACCTGCGGACCATCTACGACCTCGAAGAAGAAGGCGTCACGCCCCTTCGTGCCAGGATCGCCGAACGCCTTGATCAGAGCGGGCCGACGGTCAGCCAGACCGTGTCCCGCATGGAGCGCGACGGCCTGCTCCACGTCGCCGACGACCGCCACATCGAACTCACCGACAAGGGCCGCGCGCTGGCCGTTTCAGTGATGCGCAAGCATCGCTTGGCGGAGCGGCTACTGGTGGACGTCATCGGGTTGCCATGGGAAGAAGTGCATGCCGAGGCGTGCCGGTGGGAGCACGTGATGAGCGAGGAGGTCGAACGACGGCTGGTGAAGGTGCTCGACCACCCGGCCACTTCCCCGTTCGGCAACCCAATTCCCGGTCTACTGGACCTGGGCGTCGGATCGGACTTCGACGCCCAGGAGGCCAACCTGGTTCGCTTGACAGAGCTGCCGGGCGGGTCGCCGGTTGCAGTGGTCGTGCGCCAGCTGGCCGAACACGTGCAAGGCGACATCGACCTGATCAGCCGGCTGAAGGACGCCGGCGTCGTACCCAACGCCCGGGTGACCGTCGAGACCGGACCGACTGGGGTGACCATCGTGATATCGGGTCACGAGAACGTCACCTTGCCCCATGAGATGGCGCATGCGGTCAAGGTCGAGAAAGTCTGACCTCCTAGCCCGCGCGCCGACCGAACGACCGGCGGGGCGGCAACCGCACGCCGAGGGATTCGGCCAGGCGGTAGCCCGTAAGCGCAAGTTCACGAATGCGCTCGGGACGCACTCCGGACTGCAACGCCGTGTCAAGCATGCCCGCCATCCGGTGCTTGGGGTCGCAGAGCAGCGCCGCCTCCAGCGACACGCCCGCAAGCGGCCCGTCGCCGCGGGCGTAGGCGCTGAATGCGAGCAACACGAGCGCTTCGACGCGCCACGGCGACGGCAACGTGCGGGCCAGCAGCGTCCACAACGATTCCGCCTCCCCCGCGCGCTCGCCGACCGCCAGCGCGTGCAGCGAGTCGCGCACCTGCATGTCGCTCAGTGCGCAGCCCAGACGGGCCAACTCGGCCTCCGGCAGCGGCTGGCCGTCGCCGATCCGGGTGGCCGCGGCTAACGCACGTTCCACATCGCGACGGCTGCAGCCGGTCGGATCGTCGCGATGCGCCACGTCCCGGGCGGCCGCCTCCCGTCCGAGCAGTTCAGTCAACGCCCCGGTGTGCTGAGGGTCCTCGATGGCGATGAGGGCTTCCAGGTCGGCGCGACGTGGGTAGAGCCGCCGCCCATCGAGCACGGCCGCGGCGGCCAGTGGGGAGGTCGACGGATCGTCGACGGCGCCGCCGGCGCCACATCCGTCGACACAATGCCAGCGCCCGCCGACGGCCACCCGATCCACGATGTGCGCGGCCCATAGCTCAATGTTGTGTTCCGACAACGCTTCTGTCAGTGCAGCGCACAGCTTCCGGTATTCGTCGTTGCATCCGGGGCAATGGGCGCCCGCCCCGGCGACGACGACCGCTACCGCGGCCTCGGGTTCGGCCGCAGCCGTGATCCCGGCCAGGTGCGCGATCCGCTCAGCAAGATCCTCGCAGAGGTCGACCCGCAGCACCGACCCGAGCTCGCCGCCATCGAGCGACACCAGTACCAGTGAATTCTCCGGGACGAAACCGAGAACGGCTGGTAGCGCCGCGATCAGTGCCCCGGGGCGATTGATTTCGAAATCCGGATCCGTCGTCATGGGTCTCAACGCTGACGGCCCCACCGTCAGCCGGTGCACGGGCGAACCGGCGCGGGGATTCTCCTGTGCATGAAGCCAGCACTGTGGGCGGCGCTGTTCTGGTGTCCGGCTCGGGCGACCGCGTACGAGTACGACGTGGTGGTCGTCGGCCGACCTGGGCAAGTCGGTCGCGGTGGTTGAGTGCTACAGCGTGCTCGGCGTTGTGTTCGTCAAGGTGAGTTGGCAGGCGAAAGCCACCCGGCGGAGCAGGTCTGTTTGCTCTCCTTGTGGTCAACTCGACCTGGCGGGTTCGACAGTGACCCGACAGCCCTCAGCACACGCGGCGGCCGGCAGGCCACCGCAAGTGCGATTCTATGGGACGAGATGCTCGGGTCGGTCGGGCTGGGGAGAACCGGCACACAAATCGCGGCGTACGCGAAATCCTTTTGGCATCGACGTCATCGCACAGAACCGAACTCTCTCACCGAGAAGGCGGCGGCCGTCGGTGCCCGGCGCCGCACGCTCAGCAACCTCGAGAGGGTCCGATCGCCGACGAGGCGGCGCGGCCGGCCGCACTCGAATTCGGACGCATCGCCCGGTCGGGCCATGACGACTACGAGATCGAACCGCTTCCCGCGGACCTTCCGCTGCGCCTGCCGACGAATGCGACACTGTCTCTGCGCCTCGGGTGCGGCCATACCGAGGGTGGCGGCCCGACTGGCGCTGTCTCGGTATCAACCAGGAACGCTCTTCGGCAAGACGGTGGGCCGGAACCCGTATCGCGGCGTGCCGTAATTGAGGACCTGGCCACGTTCTGCCGCAGCGGCGGTCGGCATCCCCGGCATACCAGGCATCCCGGGTACGGCTTCCGGACCCGCACCCGCGTTGGTGACGGGAATTGCGGCGGCGGACGGACCGGTGGTAGTCGCGGAGGTGATCGCAGGCCACCTGTCTGGCACCGACAAGGACCCCACCGAGGCGGCTCGACTCATTTCTGCCGACACCACTCCCCCTGCTTGCGCTGCTGGCGGCGGTGCAACGGTCGACACCATCACCGATGATGGCCCCGGGGCGGCACCGGCTTCGACTGCCGAGGAGAGACCCGCCGAATGTCCAACGGCAGCAACGGCACCGGCCCCAACGGGGCCGATAATCCCGGCATTGCCGGCCGAATCCGCCCCACCCAGGATTGCGGCCGGGAACCCGGTGTCTCCCACGTCGGTCAAGAAGGTGCCAAAGGAGTCGTGTGTCGAGCCGTCCAGCGTGTTCAGCAAACCCGAGATCCCCACCGTGGAGGTGTCGGAGTTCGGCGCGGTGAGGTCTGAAGATCCCGGCAGTGACGGCACCGAGGATTTCAGCGGCGACGCGAGTTGGTGCAGCGCCGCTGAAATCCCGGTCAACTTGTTGCCCACGCTACCGGCTGGGTCACTGGAAGCCTGGACGGTCGCGATGGCTTGCCGTGCTTGGCCGGACGGCTCGGTGGTCTGTGGCGGCCGAGTGAAGGGCCTGGGCCGCGACGCCCTTGCCGACGCGCCGGCGTATTGGTACATCGCGGCCGCGTCTTGGGCCCACATTTCCGCGTACTGAGCCTCGGTGGCGGTGATCTCCGGGGTGTTTTGACCAAGAATATTCGTCGCGACCAGCGACGCCAGCCGAGTGCGATTGGCCGCGATCGCGGCGGGCGGCACGTGCTCGGCGAGTGCGGCCTCGAAGGCGGCCGCGGCTGACATGGCCTGGTCGGCAATCCGCTCCGCCTGGGCGGCCGTGAGGGACATCCACTCGATAAAGGGAGTGACCGCCGACGCCAGGGAAATCGAGGCGGGGCCCAGCCATTCCTCGCTGGTCAGGTCGGAGATGACGGAGTGGTAAGCTCCCGCTGTCGCATGTAACTCCGCGGCCAGCCCGTCCCAAGCCGACGCAGCGGCTAACAGCGGCCCCGACCGCGGACCGGCGTAAATGCGCGCGGAATTGACTTCGGGCGGTAACGCCCCGTACTCCACGATTCCAATCATTGCTCACCCTCCTATCGTTACTTCATTGAACTAATTTCCGGCCAAGAAAGGCTCCCAAAAAAAGGCTATGCCGATGCGTCAAAGCCGCGGCGCCGGTCACGAGATGCCCGATGCCCACAGCGTTGGAACCCTGCTATTCTTTCGTCCCGACTGTAGGCCGTCTACGCGGTCAACGATCGGTCGCCGCTGCGACAGTCGGCCGCTGAAGCTGTCACAGAATCGCGGTCCTCAACCCTCGCGCGGTACCACATTCTGCAGATGCCGTGACGAGGCTCTTCATCAGGCAGGAGCTACAGTGGTTGACGGGCGATGACCCATCGGTCGCGCTGTGCCGACGTTGATGACTGTAGAAGGCGGGACCAGTCAATAATGACGGCGTGGGCACAGATGGCGTGCGGAATCTGTTGCCCGACACCACTTCCCGATCTCATGACGAGAAGCACGCGGCTGCGGCAGCAATCGGGATCACCGCCGAGCGAACGCATGCGCGTACAAGTGACCGCCATGTGTGATGGCTGCACACACCATCTTGACGTCTGGGCGCTCGCCGGCAGCACCGAGCAGCCGCCGGATGTACGGGTCGATCACGGCCGCCGCCAGCTTCGAAGTGTCTCGCCCGGCGCGGCCGTGGCCCGTTGCGGCACTGCTTGGGAAGCACCATCGGCTGCCGGCGTATCGACTCGGCGACGGTGTCGTCGACCAGTCGCGGAAAACCATGCAACCCCTTGGCGTTAGCGAACGCCTCGGTGACCGCCACATCCAGCTCGGCGCGGTGCCGATCAGTGTCGCTGCGCACCCGCCAGGGTCCTCGCCGCGGCCCAGCCACGTGTAGCACCACGCAGGGCTGACGTCCAACACGCGGCATGTCGCAGCCTGTGGCTCAAGTTGTTTCGCCCTCTGGTCGGCGATGAAACACGCCACACTCATTTCATCGCCTCCTTCGGCCACAAGACCCCGATCCCTTCAGGGCATCACGCTCCATCCGCAGTTCGGCGTTCTCCGCCCGCAAACATTGCAAGCCAGCCGGATCATCCGCCAGCCGACTCGCTCGGATTCATCTCTAGATCACACGCCACCGCTGC
>CAYVQQ010000003.1:0-4790 GCA_964453085.1 uncultured Mycobacterium sp. | reverse complement strand
CCCGTCCCCGCACGATTCACACAGCGCTGCCCCCGGATGCCTCTACGGTCTTCAGGGAACCTCGGTCTGATTAGTCCGGGAAAACCACGCCTTTCTTGCCCACCCTCTAGATCGCCGTACGGATGGCATCCGGTCGATTTGGCGGCAGCGCAAACACGCTCACGTCCGCCTCCGACACAGCGACAGCGCGAACGGCCCGGGTGCCCCGGGTTGATGCTCTTTTCCCTCGACTACCGCCATCTTAGCCGGCCGGAAACCGGGTGTCCGATATGCGCGTGGCAGGTCGTGATCGATGTACCGAGACGACCAACAGTCATGCGACGCGTCAACAACCGTTGCACGCCTGATGAATTCGGCCTACTATCGGTGGGTGGCCGATCACGTTGAACTGGGGAGTTCAACGTCGAGTCAAATGGGCGGTTCGTTGTCAGCCCTGATCGCCCCTCTAGGTGCCACCGAACAACACGGACCGCATCTTCCCCTGGACACCGACACCCGAATCGCGTCCGCCGTCGCCCGTGCGACCGCGGACGTGATCGGCACCGATTATTCCTGTGCTGACCAACCATGGCATTGGCTGGTTGCGCCGGCCCTGGCATATGGCGCCAGCGGGGAGCACCAGAGCTTCGCGGGCACCGTGTCGGTGGGCACCGAAGCACTTACCTTGATGTTGGTAGAGTATGGCCGCTCGGCGAGTTGTTGGGCGTCTCGGGTGGTGTTCGTCAACGGTCACGGAGGCAACGTGACCGCTCTCAAGCTCGCGACGAAAACGCTGCGATCGGAAGGCCGTGATGTTGGGTGGTGCCCATGTTCGGTCGCGGGGTCCGATGCCCATGCGGGCCACACCGAAACATCGGTGCTGCTGCATCTTTCGCCCGAGGATGTACTGACCGAATGCTGGCACCCCGGTAACTGCGCGCCACTGGCGGACTTGCTCCCGTCGATCCGTTGCGGAGGAGGTGTCGCAGCAGTCAGCCCGACAGGCGTACTCGGAAACCCCACGACAGCAACCGCAACGGAGGGAGAGCGCATTTTCACGGAGATGGTGGACGAGTGTGTGCGCCGGATGATCCGCTGGGCACCTCGCGACGACGGGATGCTGACGTGAGCCAGATCCGCCTTCCCGACGGGTTTGCCGTGCAGGTCCGCCGGCGGACACTTATGCTCGGCCGTCACGACTGGCCGGTCTCATGGCCGGCCGTGGTTCTGTCCCGGCATGTGCGCGGAGTGCCGCTCGCCGCGGCTTTCACCGATTGCGCGGTGGGCTGGACAAGCCGTCAGCGGATTCTCGACAACAAGGACCGAACGATCGGACCGCCGCCCCATTTCCTGCGTGATTGCTTCGACGACGGTGCTCAAGGCGCCGCTCTGTGGCTGGGGGTGCCACGGGGACACAACGCCGGCCCGCTGCAGCCACAGATCTGCTTCTGACTGTCGGTTCACCATGGGCGAATTTCGTGTGGATGTGCTGATCATCGGTGCGGGAAGTGCCGGATCAGTATTGGCCGAACGGCTTTCAAGGGATTCTGCCTGTGCTGTGACGGTTCTGGAGGCCGGCCGAGCGCTCAGCGACCCGCGGTTACTGGCGCAAACCACCAACGGTCTGCAGTTGCCTATCGGCGCCACCAGTGTGTTGGTACGGAAATACCAGACCGAACTCACCCGGCAACCGGTCCGGACGGCCTCGCTTGTGCGTGGTGCGACGGTCGGTGGTTCCGGCGCGGTCAACGGCGGCTACTTCTGTCGCGGATTGCCTCGGGACTTCGACGGAAATGGGGTTCCGGGCTGGGGGTGGTTGGACGTCTTCGACCATTTCCGCTCGATCGAGACGGACTTGGACTTCGCGGGGCCCGCCCATGGCAGCGAAGGACCGATCATGGTCCAACGCACCACTGAAATCACCGGTATCACGGCATTGTTCACGTCTGCTGCGCACGAGGCGGGTTTCCGGTGGATTCCCGACTTGAACGACACGGGAACCGCGCGGGTGATGCCGTCTGGAGTGGGCGCGGTCCCGCTCAACATTGTGCGCGGTGTGCGTATCAGCACCGGTACCGGCTATCTCAGGCCGGCCTTGGCCAGGCCGAACCTCACTTTGCACACTGGGACCAAAGCTGTTCGGTTGCGTTTCAGCCGCGGTCGCGCCACGGGCATTGACGCCATCGGCCCACAAGGCCTGGTGTCGTTTACCGCGGATCGGATCATCCTGTGCGCAGGTGCAATTGAATCTGCTCATCTTTTGATGCTCTCCGGCATCGGCGACGACGCTATGCTGCGCGCTGCGGGTGTCGGCGTGGTCGCACCGTTGCCTGTCGGAATGAGTTTCAGTGACCATCCCGAATGGTTGTTACCGGTGAGCTGGCCGGCTGCCCCGGACCGGCCCGTGCTGGAGGTCGTCCTGACGACCACTGATGATATCGAAATTCGCCCTTACACCAAGGGATTTGGCGCCATGGTCTGTGACAATGTCCCGGAACGGCCCCATATCGGTGTCGTCCTCATGCAGCCTAGGGCACGTGGACGAATCACGTTGGTGTCGGCCGATCCCCGAGTGCCACCGCGAATCGAGCACCGCTACGACAGCGAACCCGCCGATATCGCCGCGCTGAGCAGGGGAGTGGAGTTGGTTCGTGAATTAGTCAGGCCTACAGGTGATCTCGGACTACCGGTGTGGTCGACATCGCAGCATCTGTGTGGCACCGCCCCGATGGGGGCCGACGGTGACGATGGCGCGGTCCTAGACCCGCAATGCAGGGTGCGGGGGATTGAGGGGTTGTGGGTGGTGGATGGCTCGGCTCTGCCGAGGATCACCAGTCGCGGCCCACATGCGACGATCGTGATGCTCGCCCACCGGGCTGCCGAATTCGTCAGGCTGTGAGCGCACTATCCGGGATCACTGACGAGATGACCGCGGACTTGATCATCTGGATGTCGCGCTCGGATCTGTTGCTGTCGAACGGGATTCGCCGAGCGATGGTGAACCGCAGGGGCCAGTCGTCCCCCGGTGGTCCCCTCAGCCGACGGCGTCGCGAACCCGGTCGGCGATCTCGGTCAGCACCTCTTCGCCATGGACCGGCGGTGCCAGATTCGGCCGCTGCAGCGGTAGCTGCACCCAACTGGTGCACCCCGCGTACTCGGGAAGGCGGGTCAACCGCACCGGTTCGGTGAGTGGCATCGCGGAAACCACCAGCACGGCGAGCTGGTGTCTGGGTCTGAAATCGAGCCGGTCGTCGCGCACCGACTCGCCAGTCCAGATATGGAGATCTTCGATTTGATGCAAGCCTTGCGGCCGAGCAACATTCAGTGCAGCAACAACTTTCGCTGCAGCGCGAACCGTGATGTGCTCGTCGCCGCTATCCTCGGCGGCGGCAGGGAGCAGGTCGTGGTGTTCGGGACGGACACGGTCGACGTGACTGTGCGCGACGGTCGGAAACAGCAGAAACTCCCGGGACGTCAATTCGAAACGCTTTTCGCCGATGCCACCCTTGCGGAGCAGGATGGTCTGACGACCGTCGAGCAACGCGCGCACCGCCGCGCTCCACTCCTTCAGCGCTGGCGTCACGGCGACCCCATGGGCCGGGCCGCGCCCGTGGCGACGGGGGCTTGGCGTACGTGCCGACGCGCCGTCGCGATCCCCCGGGCGGCGGCCCGCGGTTGGAGCCTGCGCTGTTCGGTGATGATGCCGGGCACGCCCTCAACAATACGAACACCCGTCGCGCAGCGTCGACTGACATCCTGTGGGCACTGACCGCGGTTGACCGATGGAGGGTCAGGGTGCGCGCGCCCGCATCGCCGATGCCGGTCGCCGCTTCCCGACATCTCGCCGCAGTGGTCATAGGCCGGGCTTGGCCCTGCGCGATCCCCATCGCCTCGAAAGCACGCGAGTTTGGTCGCCCCACGAGCAGCGCCTGAGCACCGACCGGGGGGCCGGGGTGTCGATCGCCGGCCACGGCCACGGCACGGCGGGGGCGGGGGCGGTGGCGGCGTCCTACCACCGAATCGACGGAGAACCAGATTCCAGCCCGGGGCTGTGGCTGGAAGCCGTGACGGCACGGCCACCGCCCCGATCCGCGGCGGCCGGTGATCGCCAGGGGCCACAAAAGCCAATACGATCCCAACAACCGCAGTACGGGTTGAGAAGCGCAGGAGGCATCGGTGCGTGCTGTCGTCGATCTCACCGCACGGGCGGCCATCGCGCTGGCGCTGGTAACGGCCGTCGCGATCGCGACAGCCATACCGCGCGCGACCGCCCAGCCCCCGCCCGGGTTCCCCAACCTCGACGGTTTCAGCACGGTCCCCGCGGACGGCTACCTCATCACGGCCGGCCCGGGCACCTCCCCCCGGATACGCTTCTCCACCCCGCACAACCTGGTCTGCGACTTCTATGGCGGGCCGGCACCCACGCAGCGCCCCTCACAGGACATCCGGTGCAACGGCGACATGCCGGGAATGAGCGACATCCCCTTCCCCGGCGGCGGCCATCCCCGGCCGGGCGACTGCGTGGTGGGGGCCGTGACGTTCAAGGGACCCGGTTACGAGTTGAGCCGCATGTCCTACGGCGGCTGTGACGGCAGCCCCGCCTCGTTGCCCGCGAGCGGCAAACTGCTGGGAGTGGGCCAGAAGTTGTCGTACCTGAACGTGACGTGCGTCGTGGGCGCCGACAATCTCGTCGCCTGCCTGGACACCACCAGCGGAGAGCACGGGTTCGTCCTTCAGCACTCCGGCAGCTGGGCGTTCTAGGAGCGTGGGTCAGTAACGGTTCACTGGGGTCAGGTTTTCATTTTGGGCTG
>CAYVQQ010000002.1:8482-38801 GCA_964453085.1 uncultured Mycobacterium sp. | reverse complement strand
GAGGTGGCGGGGCTCGATTTCGGCACCCTGGCGCTGCTGAGCGCGGTCGGCTTCGCCGGCCCGATGCTGGCCTCGTTGCCGCGTCTGCGGATTCCGGTGGTCCTCGGCGAGCTGGCCGCCGGGATCGTGATCGGCCGAACCGGGTTCGGGCTCGTCGACGCCACCGACCCGACGTTTTCGCTGTTCGCCGACATCGGGTTCGCCTTGGTGATGTTCGTGGTGGGCACCCACGTGCGGGTCCGCGGCGGCGAGTTGCGGTCGATGCTGCCGGTGGCGTTCGCCCGGGCGGCCGCGGCGGGTGCGGTCGCCGCGGTCCTCGCGCTCGGGCTGGCGGCGGCGTTCGGCATCCACCACGCGGCGCTCTATGCGGTCCTGATGGCCTCGTCGTCGGCGGCGCTGGCCCTGCCGGTGATCGATTCGCTGCGGTTGCGGGGGCCGGCGGTGCTATCGGCGACGGCGCAGATCGCCGTCGCCGACACCGCATGTATCATCTTGCTGCCGTTGGTGATCGACATCCGCCGGATGCCGGAGGCGGCGGGGGGGCGCGCTGGCGGTGACGGGCTGCGCCGTCGTGCTGTTCGTGGCGTTACGCGCCGTCGACCGCAGGGGCTGGCGCCGGCGCGTGCACGTTTTCTCCGAAGAGCGCCGGTTCGCGCTGGAACTGCGGATCAACCTCGTCGTGTTGTTCGCGCTGGCGGCCCTGGCCGTGCGCGCCCACGTGTCGATCCTGCTAGCGGGATTCGCCCTGGGTCTGGTGATCGCCGGCGTCGGGGAGCCACACCGGCTGGCGCGTCAGCTTTTCGGCATCACCGAGGGATTCTTCAGCCCACTGTTCTTCGTCTGGCTGGGCGCCTCGCTGCAGGTCCGCGAACTGGGGTCACAGCCGCGTTTCATCCTGCTGGGCGTATGCCTGGGCCTGGGCGCGATACTGGCCCACGGTGTGGGCGGGTTGCTCGGCCAGCCGCTGTCGCTCGGCGTGCTGTCGGCCGTGCAACTCGGCGTGCCGGTGGCCGCGGCCACCATCGGCACCCAGCAGCACCTGCTGGTCGCGGGCGAGGCGTCGGCTCTGATGCTCGGTGCGCTGCTCACGATCGCCGCCGCCGCGCTGGCGGCACGCCGACAGGCCGCGGCGCAGGGGACTCCGTCCACCCCGGCCGCGCCCCGCGCGGCGATGTGACCAAGGGCCCCCGGCAACGGGACCTCCGCACGTCGGCGGGCACGACGCAAGTCCTGTCGGCAAACTCCGTTCGGCCCTACAGACGGCCACCGCGACGGTGGTCGGATGGACCCAGAACCCGATCCGAGGAGGCGACGATGAGGTCATCAGCGTCGGTCCATCCGCCATTCCGCATTGGTCAGCTCCGAAAAGCGGCCCAGCACTTGACGTCTGGACGCCAGTCCCGGCGCGTGGACGCCGCGGTGTACCGGGTCACCGACCGCCTGCACGGCGAACGCACCGTGCGGGTGCCCGCCGAGGGGATAGCCCCGGTCGTGTCGGCGTGGCTGGCGGAACTGGGCACGCACAGCCCGCTGGTCGAGGATCTGGCCCGCGCGGCGTGCGCCGGTGACTGGGCGGCCGCCTGCGCCGTCGGCGACCAGCTGTCCGTCGAGGTCGTCCTAGCCGCCTGACCCGTGGGTATTGGCACAAAGTCCCTCCGGTAAGTGCCGTCGTGCTCTCGTGGGGCCACCGGAATCACGTGATCGTGAACACCAGACTTTCGACCCGAAGGGACAACCGCGATGAGTGCGCACTTTCCGGATGCCGGCACGATCCGGACCGTCCTGACACTGGCGTCCCGCGCGCCCTCGGTGCACAACACACAACCGTGGGGGTGGCGCGTCGACGAGGCGAGCCTGCATCTCTACGCAGACGAGCACCGGCAGCTGCCCAACACCGACCCGGACGGCCGCGACATGATCCTCAGTTGCGGTGCGGCGCTGCATCATTGCGCGGTCGCCTTCGCGGCCGTCGGCTGGCGCCCCAAGATCACGCGGCTGCCCAATCCGGCGGACTCCAACCACCTCGCCGCGATCAAGCTGTCGCCCCACCCCGCCGATGCCGTCGACATCGCGCTCGCCGCGGCGATGCCGCGCCGGCGCACCGACCGTCGCCACTACAGTTCGTGGCCGGTGCCGGTGGCCGACATCGCGCTGATGGCCGCGCGGGCGGCACGCAACGGGGTGACGCTCTGCCAGGTCGAGGATGTGGGAAAACTGCACGAGATCGTCGCACTGTCGGTGGCGGACCATCTGAACCGTGACTACATGGCCGAGCTGACCACCTGGAGCGGGCGGTACGCGTCGGCGGCCGGCGTCCCGGCCCGCAACACGCCGGTGTCCGACCCGGACGCCAAGATCCCGGGCCGGATCTTCGCCGGCCCGGCGCTGCCGATGACGCCGGGCGTCTCGCCGTCGGAGGACAACGCCGTCGTGCTCGCGCTGGGCACCCGCTCCGACGACCGGGTGTCCCGGCTGCGCGCCGGCGAAGCGACCAGCGCGGTGCTGCTCACCGCGACGTCGCTGGGGCTGGCCAGCTGCGCGGTCACCGAACCGCTGGAAACCATGGCGACCCGCGCCCAGGTGCGCAACGACGTCTTCGGTGGCAGCGAGCATCCGCAGATGCTGCTGCGGGTCGGCTGGGCGCCGATCAACGCCGACCCGCTGCCGTCCACCCCGCGGCGCGACCTCTCCGAGTTCGTGGATTGGGCCTTCGGCCCCGAAAAGCACGCCGTCGACTAGGCCTCTCGATCTCGATGGAATCTCCATGGTGACGTTCCGTGGTGCTGGTGGCGCTGCCCACCGCCTTCTTGTCCGCCGCCTCCCTGTCCGCTGGCTTCGGATGGCGGCGAACGGGTTCGAAGGCGGATGATGGGCGGATGAGCGGGTACGGCGAAGGCCCCGGCGTCGCGGTGCTCGACGCGGCGGCGCTGCACCGGCTCGTCGAGGTCCTGATCGGCCGCGGGTACCGCGTCATCGGCCCGGTGCTGCGCGACGACGCCATCGTGCTGGGCGAGCTGGAGTCGGCCGCCGACTTGCCGCGCGGCTGGGGCGTCGAGGTGGGCCCGGGGCACTACCGGGTACGCCGGCGCGACGACGACGCGGTGTTCGCGCATTCCGCAGGCCCGCAGTCGTGGAAGCAGTTCCTGCACCCCCCGCGGCAGCGGATCTGGGCCGGCACGCGGTACGGTGCCGCCGAAGCCGACGGTGCGCAGGCCCCACGCTATGCCTTTCTCGGGGTGCGCGGATGCGACCTGGCCGGGATCGCCACCCTCGACCGGGTGCTGGGCCGTTGCGAGTATCCCGACGACGCGTTCGTCGGCCGCCGTCGCCGCATCTTCGTGGTGGCGGTGAACTGCACCGAACCCGGCGGGCTGTGCTTCTGCTCCTCGATGGGCACCGGCCCGGCCGCCGGGTCCGGCCACGACCTGGCGCTCACCGAGCGCGCCGGCGGAGACGGCGTGACCTACCTGGTCGACGTCGGCAGCCCGGACGGCGCCGACGTCCTCGCCGAGGTGCCGCACCGGGCGGCCGAAAGCGACGAAATCGACCGCGCGCGCGCCGATGTCGAGGCCGCCGCGGGACGGATGGGCCGCTGGATGCCCGACACCGACCTGCGGGAGCTGCTGGTCGCGTCCCGCGAGTCGCCGCAGTGGGAGGAGGTGGCGCGCCGCTGCCTGACGTGCGGCAACTGCACGATGGTCTGCCCGACGTGTTTTTGCACCAGCACCGAGGACGTGAGCGACCTCGCCGGCGACCATGCCGAGCGGTGGCGACAGTGGGCCTCCTGCTTCGAGTTCGACTTCACCTACGTCCACGGCGGCGGCAGCGTGCGCCAGTCCGGCGCCTCCCGCTACCGGCACTGGCTGACCCACAAGCTGGGCACCTGGCACGACCAGTTCGGCATGTCGGGCTGCGTGGGCTGCGGACGGTGCATCGCCTGGTGCCCCACCGGCATCGACATCACCGAAGAGATGAACACGATGGCCCGCAATGACTGAACGGCCGATGGCGCCCAACCCCTATCGGGTGCGCAGCCGCGTCGTGGAGAGTCCCGACTCGGCGACGCTGTGCCTGGAACCGCTCGGCGACCCGCTGCGGGCGCCGCGGCCCGGGGAGTTCATGATGCTCTACGCGTTCGGCGTGGGGGAGGCGGCGATCTCGATCAGCGGCGACCCCACCGTCACCGACGGGTCGATCACGCACACGATCCGGGCGGTCGGGGCGGTCAGCCGCGCGCTGCACGACGCGGGTCCGGGCACCGTCATCGGTGTGCGGGGGCCGTTCGGCACCACCTGGGGACTGGAGGAGGCCGCGGGGCGGGACCTGATCATGGTCGCCGGCGGTGTCGGCCTGTGCCCGCTGCGCCCGGCGGTGTTGGGCGCGCTGGCGCACCGGTCGCGCTACGGCAAGCTCACGCTCGTCGTCGGCGCCCGCTCCCGCGACGACCTCGTCTTCGCCGGTCAGCTGGAGAAGTGGGCCCAGGACCCGCAGATCGAACTGCACGTCACGGTCGACGTCCCGGTGCAGGGATGGCGGGGCGAGGTCGGGCTGGTCACCGAGCCGCTGCACCGGCTGGCGCTCGACGCGGGACGCACCACCGCGTTCCTGTGCGGACCCGAGCCCATGCTGCGCTTCGGCGCCGCGGCGTTGCTGGCCAAAGGGGTTGCCGCCGAGAACATTCGGGTCTCCCTGGAGCGCAACATGCAGTGCGGCGTCGGCTGGTGCGGCCACTGCCAGCTGGGCCCGCTGCTGCTGTGCCGCGACGGGCCCGTCGTCGGCTACGACGTCGCCGGCCCGCTGCTGACCGTGAAGGAGCTGTAGATGAGCCCGCCCACGCTGGCCGTGTGGAAGTTCGCCTCGTGCGACGGCTGCCAACTGACGCTGCTGGACTGCGAGGACGAGCTGCTCACCCTGGCCGAGCGGGTGCAGATCGCCACCTTCGCCGAGGCGTCCAGCGCGATGGTCGGCGGGCCCTACGACGTGTCGCTGGTGGAGGGCTCGATCACCACCCGCCATGACGAACGGCGCATCCGCGAAATACGAGCACAGTCAAAGGTTCTCGTCACCATCGGTGCGTGCGCGACGGCCGGGGGCGTCCAGGCCCTGCGCAACTTCGCCGACGTCGGCGAGTTCGCCTCGGTGGTCTACGCCAAACCCGAGTACATCGACACGCTGGCGACCTCCACCCCCGCCTCGGCGCACGTCGAGGTCGACTACCAGCTGCACGGCTGCCCGATCGACCGCGGCCAGCTGCTCGACACGCTGGCCGCGCTGCTGATCGGGCGCAAACCCGGCCTGCCCGCCAAGACGGTGTGCACCGAGTGCAAGCAGCGCGGCGTCACGTGCCTGATCGTCGCGCAGGGCACCCCGTGCCTGGGCCCGGTCACCCACGCCGGCTGCGGCGCGCTGTGCCCCCGGTACAACCGTGGCTGCTTCGGCTGTTTCGGCCCGTCGGCGGCGCCGCGAACCGCGACGTTGATCCCGCTGCTGCGCCGCGACGGCATGTCCGACGCCGACGTGGACCGGGTGTTCTCGACGTTCAACGTCGCCGGTTTCAGGGCCGCGCTCGCCGCCGAGGGCGGCGGCCGGTGAACCGGGAGCGGCGCACGCTGAGCGTCGGCACGCTCACCCGGGTGGAGGGCGAAGGGGCGCTGCACGTCACGCTGCGCGACGGCGTGCTGGACAGTGTCGAGCTCAACATCTACGAGCCGCCCCGGTTCTTCGAGGCGTTCCTGCGCGGGCGGGCCCACACCGAGCCGCCGGACCTGACCGCGCGGGTGTGCGGCATCTGCCCGGTGGCCTACCAGGTCAGCGCCTGCAACGCGATCGAGGACGCCTGCGGCGTGCGGGTCGACCCCGAGATCCTGGCGTTGCGCCGGCTGTTGTACTGCGGTGAATGGATCCACAGCCACGTCCTGCACATCTACCTGCTGCACGCGCCGGATTTCCTGGGCCATTCCGACATCATCGGCATGGCGCGCGACCACCCGGGCGCCGTCGAGCGGGGCCTTTCGCTGAAGAAGGCCGGCAACCGGTTGATGGAGTTCGTCGGCGGGCGCGCGATCCACCCCGTCAACGTGCGGCTCGGCGGGTTCTACTCGGTGCCCACCCGCGCGGAGTTCCGGCCGCTGGAAGAAGTGCTGCGCCGCGCGCTCGACGAGGCGCTGGCCACGGTCGAATGGGTGTCCGGGTTCGAGTTCCCCGACCTGGAGTTCGAGCACGAGTTCCTGGCGCTCGCGGCGCCAGGAACCTATCCGATCGAGAACGGGGTCATCGCCCGCGGCGCCGGCCCGGCGTTCCCGCTCGCCGATTTCAGTGACCACGTCGTCGAAGCGCAGGTGCCCCATTCCACGGCCCTGCACGCGACGCTGGACGGTGGCCGGTACCTGACCGGGCCGCTGGCGCGGTTCGCGCTGAACTCAGCGGCGTTGTCGCCGATCGCCGCGCAGGCCGCCGCCCGCGCCGGTCTCTCGGGCGAATGCCGAAACCCGTTCCGCAGCATCGTGGTCCGCGCGGTGGAGGTGGTCTACGCGATCGAGGAGGCGCTGCGCATCATCGACGGCTACCAGCGCCCGTCGCGGCCGTTCGTCGAGGTGGCCGCCCGTCCAGGCGTCGGGCACGGGGTGAGCGAGGCGCCGCGGGGCCTGCTGTACCACCGGTACCGGATCGACGGTGACGGGCTGGTCTCCGCGGCGACGATCATCCCGCCCACCTCCCAGAACCAGGCCGCGATCGAAGCCGACCTGGCCCGCGTCGTCTCGGACAACCTCGCACTCGACGACGCCGCGTTGACCACCCTGTGCGAACGGGTGATTCGCTGCCACGATCCGTGCATCTCGTGCTCGGCGCACTTTTTGACCCTGACGGTGCGGGGGCGATGACCGCCGGCATCGTCGTGATCGGCCTGGGCAACCCCTACCGGCGCGACGACGGCGTGGGCGTCGTCGCCGCGGCCGCGGTCGAACGGCTCGCGCTGCAAGGTGTCGAAATCCGTGCGGGCGTCTGGGACCCGATGGATCTGATCGACGCGTGGTCGGGCAGGGAACTGGCCGTGGTGATCGACGCCGCCGTCACGACCCCCGCGGTGCCGGGTCGCGTCCGTCGCCGCTCGCCGGCGGAGCTCGACGCCGGCGGCGGCCTGAGCTCGCACGGCCTCGACATCGCACAGGCGCATGCGCTGGGCCGGGTGCTCGGGCGGGTTCCCGGGGCGGTGGTGGTGTTCGCCGTCGAGGTCGCCGATGTCGGGCACGGGACCGGGCTGTCCCCCCGGGTCGCGGCGGCCGTGCCGGACGTGGTCGAGCGCGTCGCGGTCGAGATTGGCCGGCCGCAGCTCTCGCGGACGGGCCGCCGCACGGATTAGCGTGAACGGTGCACGGGCACCGGCTGCCCGGGGAGTGAGCACGGCATGAGGGTCAAGCGGGACCGCGAACGTCCCGCGGTGTCGCGTGGCCGGGAACGGGTGCTGGTCAGTGCCGACATCCCCGCCGCCCGCATAGCCAGCGTGGTGCTGCTGGCGTGTGTGCTCGGCTGGTTGGCGGTGCTGGCCGCGCGCCGGTACCTCGGCGACGGCCGGGTCGCCCCCGGCAGGTTCGGGTGGTCGTTGGCGTTGCTCGCCGCGGTCGCGTTGATCGCACGGGGCATCTTCCTGGGACGGCCTGTCACCACCGGGCATGCGTGGGCGGCTGCCGGCGCGGTCGCCGGCGGGGTGTGCGCGCACTTCCTCTCGTTCGTCCTGCCCGGCAATCTGGCGGTCGCCGGTGCCGGGGCGGCGCTCATGTGGCCCACCGCGATGCGGCCGCAGCCCGAACTGTTGGCGCAGGTCTGGGCTCTGGTCGACGCCACGCACGGTGATGCGCTGGCGCCCTTCGCCATGCACTCGCTCAAGAGCTATCACTTCAACGCCGACAAGACCGCGGCGATCGCCTACCGTACTCGGCTCGGATTCGCCGTGGTCAGCGGCGACCCGATCGGCGACGAGGCCCGATTCGACGACCTGGTGGCCGATTTCGTCCGGATGTGCCGCGAGCGGGGCTGGCGGATCATCGTGCTGGCCGCGGGCCAGCGGCGGCTGGGGCTGTGGCGCGGTGGGGCGGTGGTCCCGCCTGTGCTGGAGGTGCCGATCGGCCACGACGTCGTCATCGACGTGCGCCGATTCAGCCTGCAGGGACGCCGGTTCCGCAACCTGCGCCAAGCGGTGCAGCGCACCCGCAACGTCGGCGTCACCACCGAGATCGTCGATGAGCAACGCCTGGACGGCCCGCTGACGGCCCAGCTCACCGAGGTGCTCTACGCCGCGCACCGCGCCGCACGCACCGAACGCGGCTTCTGCATGAACCTCGACGGGGCGCTGCAGGGCCGCATCCCCGGGATCAGGCTGGCCATCGCCCGCGACCGCGGCGGGCGGGTGGTGGCCTTCCACCGCTACGCCACCGCGGGGCACGGTTCCGAAGTCTCTCTCGACGTGCCGTTCCGCCGGCCCGACGCCCCCAACGGGGTCGACGAACGGCTCAGCGTCGAGATGATCCACGAGGCGCGGTCAACGGGTGGCCGACGGCTGTCGCTGGCTTTCGCGGCGTTTCCCGAGATCTTCGCCGCCGCCCACCCGACACTGGCGCAGCGCGGCGCCCGCCGGCTGATCCATCTGCTGGATCCGCTGATCCGCCTGGAGTCGCTCTACCGCTACCTGTGCAAGTTCCACGCGCTGGGGGAGCGGCGCTACGCGGTGCTGAGCGCCCGCCACATGCCGTCCGCGCTGATCGTGCTGCTGGCGTTGGAGTTCCTGCCGCGCCCCCGCCGCCTCAGGCGCGGTCCCGCTGCGCCGGCCCGCCGAACCGGAAGTGGCGGCCCGTGACCTGCCGGGGTAGCACCCGCACATAGTGGGGTTTCTCCGAGGTCGTCCACGGCACCACCTGGGCGCGGTCGGCGTCCTCGATCTCCTCCTCGGTGTGCAGCGAATGGGCCGTGCCGCGCACGATCACGCTCCAGCCCTCGGCGGCGTTGTGGTCGTCGACCTCGAACAGCACGTCATGGTTGATCGCGGTGCTGACCAATTTGGTGCCCTCGGCGGTGCGGAACAGGATGCTGCGGCGCTGCACGGCGTAGTTGACCGGGAAGATCTCGGGTTGGCCGTCAACGCTGGTCACCAGCCGTCCCAGCGTCATGCCGGCGAGCAGATCCCAGCATTCGCTCTCCGGCAGGATCGTGACCTCATCATCGGTTATTGACATCGGCCATCCCCTTCGTCGACGCGACTGTGTGTCCGATGCTAACCCGCGGGCGGGGCGGGGGCGTCGGCCGAAGGTCCCGCGGCGCAGGGACCAAAGTTACGTTCGCCCCCGCGTCCGCGTCAGCGGATCTCGAGCACCTCGTCCACCGGGCGCCGCGGCGTGGGTGCGGGCGGGAATTCCAGGTGCGGTGCTATCCCGGCGCGGATCAGCAGCTGCGGCTGACCCCGCTCGCCGAGCAGGCTGCGCACGACGTCGCGGCTTTCCTCCAACTCGATCAGATGCGTCAGGGTGCATGTCGCCAGGAGTGCGATCGTGCATTCCAGCAGGATCGTCGACAACGCCTCGCCGCACCGCAGCGCGTCCTCCGCGGTGTCCTCCGCGGTGGACACCACGAGGATCTTCGACCAGTCCGCCTCGACCTGCGGGCGCCGGTCGCCGTGGCCGCGCGCGGGGAATTCGCGCCCCACGTCGACGCGGCGGTGCTCCCGCTCCGACGCCAGGGCGCTGGGCGGCACCCCCTCGGTGAGCGCGAACGGGGAAGTCCACCAATCGAGTTCGGCGTGATAGGACGTGTCGTCGCGGCGCAGCAACCCGCTGAGTTGGGACGCCTTGGCCAGCAGCGGGCGGACATCGTCGGAGAGCACGTCGAGCCGGACCCGGCCGTCGGCGACGGCGGCGCGCAGGATGGGCTCGACGACGTTCCAATAGGTGGGCTGGCCCAGCGGGAGCCGGTCGGTTCTGCGTTGCAGGATCGCCTCGGCCCGGTCACGCCGGGAGGTGGTGACGTGGTCGGCGGCGCGGAGTTCGATCGACGCCAAGTGGTCCGGTTCTCGCGGATCGGGGAACCGCTCGACGGCGCTCTGCCAGCCCGCGGCGAGCATCGCGACCCGGAAGTGGTCGAGCACGGCGCCGCAGCTGATCAGCGCCTGCCGGCCCGAACGGTCCGTGTCCGGCACCATGCGGCGACGATCCAGGTGCAGGTGCACCGCGCCGCTGCCGGCGACCCATCGCCACGGCTGGCTGTTGTGCACCGACGGCGCGCGGCACGCCAGTCGCACCGCCCTCCGGAGAACCTCGGTGTCCGGCGTCTCGCCCATGACATCAACCTCTCGCCCCCCACCTGCCTTCGAGAGTAGGAAGCCAGGGCGTCGGCGACTAGGGACGTTGGTCCTGTCCCGCGGGGTCGTCCGACGTCCCGCCGCGGTTCACCCGGCCGGGGACGCGTTCTTCTCGACATAGCCGACCACGTCGGCCAGCGTGCGCAGCGACGCGTAATCCGACTCCGGTATGTCCACGTGGAGCCGGCTGTGGATGCCGCGCAGGAAGTTCAGCCAGTCCATGGAGTCGAGGTCGACCTGGTCGCGCAGCAGCGCGTCGTCGCGGATGTCGGCGGGGTCGACTTCGGGTGCGATCCCGGTCAGCACGGCCAGCACCGCGTCGCGGGTGTTCAGTTCGGTCATGTGCGCTTCACTTTTCCAGTCACTTTTCCAGGAGGTCGGGCTGCTGGAGCAGCTTGCTGATCTCGGTGAGGAACAATGCTCCCCGGTGACCGTCGCTGGCGCGGTGGTCGGCCGAGAGTGTGGCCTGCACAGTGTGGACGACGCGGATTCCGCCGTCGACGACGCGCACCCGCTCGGCGGGCCGGCCGAAGCCGACGATGGCCACCTGCGGCGGGTAGATGACGCCGTAGACCGCGTCGACGCCGTTGTCGCCGAGGTTGGTGACCGTGATGGTCGGGTCCGACATCTCCGAGCTGCGCAGGGAGAAGGACCGCGCCCGCGCCACGAGATCGGTGAGGTCGGCCATCAGTTCGTCGAGCTTCTTTTCCGGGACGTCGTGGATGGCCGGCGCGACCAGCCCCCCGCCGCGCAGCGAGATGCCCACCCCGACGTGGACGCCGGCCGCGGGCTCGAACCCGTCTGCGCGCCAGAACCCGTTGAGCTCGGGGTACCGCCGCGCGGCGAGGCCGACGGCCTTGAGCAGCAGCACGGCGGGCAGCACCCGCTCGTCGATGGATCGCTGCGCGTTACGCGCCGTCAGCCAGGTCAAGGACTTGCCCAGCGGGATCTCCTCGGCCAGGTAGTAGTGCGGGATCTCACGTTTGGACCGGCTCATCGCGGCGGCGATGGATTTGCGTATCTGGGTGCCGCGGTCGGCGGCCGTCGGTTTCCTCACCGGCTGTTCCACCGGCTGTTCCGCCGGTTTTGCCGCCGGCTGCGCCGAGGCGCGCTCGACGTCGTTGATGGTGACCGCACCCTGCGGGCCGGTGCCGCGCACCGTGTCGAGGTCGACGCCCAGCGCCTGGGCCAACCGCCGCGCGGCCGGCGACACCCAGCGGCGGTGCGCGGGCGCGGTGGGCGGTGCGGGCGCGGTGGGCGGTGCGGGCGCGCCCACCGATGCCGGGGCCGGCGCACCGGCGGCTTTCGCCGCGGGTGCGGGCCGCGTGCGGGGTCGCTCGCCCGCGGCCTCGCCCGGCTCCAGCAGGGTTGCCAGCGGCGTGCCCACCTGCACGGTCTCGCCGACCCCGACGAGCAGCTCGTCAACCGTGCCTTCCTGCCAGCATTCGACTTCGACTGCGGCCTTGGTGGTTTCGACGATCGCCACGATCTGGCCGCGGGTCACCGTGTCGCCGGGTTTGATCAGCCACTCGTCCAGCGTGCCCTCGTCCATGTCCGAACCCAGCGCGGGCATCCTGAACTCGATCACGGCCGCTCACCCAGCAGGCCCCGCACGGCGGCGACGATCTTGGCGGTTTGCGGCAGGGCCGCCTGCTCCAAGTGCTTTGCGTACGGCATGGGGACCTCGGCGCTGCACACCCGCGCGACCGGCGCGTCGAGGTCGTAGAAGGCGCCTTCCATGATCCGTGCCATCACCTCGGCGGCCAGGCTGCCGGTGCGCCAGGCCTCGTCGACGACGACGGCGCGGTGCGTCTTGCGGACCGACTCCAGGACGGTGTCGTCATCGATCGGCCGCAACACCCGCAGATCGATCACCTCGCAGTCGATTCCGGCCAGCGACAACTCGTTGGCGGCATCGAGTGTCTTGGGCAGGGAGCCGCCGTAGGTCACCAGGGTGACGTCGGCCCCGGCGCGGCGGACCGCGGCGCGGGCGATGTCGGTGGCGCCCAGGGCTTCCACGTCCGCCGAGGTGTTGTAGAGCTGGACGTGCTCGAAGATCACCACCGGATCGGGGTCCGCCAGCGCCGGGGCCAACATGCCGTAGGCGTCCTCGACCGTGGCCGGGGCCACCACCGTGATGCCGGGGATGTGGGCATACCACGGCTCCAGGCTGTGCGAGTGCTGGGCGGCGAGCTGGCGCCCGGCTCCGGTCGCCATCCGCACCACCAGCGGAACGGAGAACTGCCCCCCGGACATGTGGCGAAGGGCCGCAGCGGTGTTCACGATCTGGTCGAGGGCCAGCAGGCTGAAGTTGACCGTCATGACCTCGACGATCGGGCGCAACCCGTTGAGCGCCGCGCCGATGCCGATGCCGACGAAGCCCAGCTCGGAAAGCGGGGTGTCCCGCACCCGCTGGGGGCCGAACTCCTCGAGCAGGCCCTTGGACGCCGCGTACGTGCCGCCGTAACGCCCGACGTCCTCGCCCATCAGCAGCACGCGGGCGTCATCCCGCAGGGCGTCGCGCAGCGCGTCGTGGACGGCGGTCCGGTAGGTGGTCTTCATCGCGCCGCCCGCGGGGTGAGCACGTCGCGCTCGAGATCGGCCGTGTCCTCCCAGGTTCCCGCCTCGGCGAACGCGACGGCGTCCGCGATCTCGGCGGCGGCCGACTCCTCGATCGCGCCGACGTCGGTGTCGGTGAGCGTGCCGTCGTGCAGGCACTTCTGCGTGAAGGCGCGGATCGGGTCGCGCTCCCGCCACCGCTCGACCTCCGCCTTGTCCCGGTACAGGTCCGGGTCGAACATCGAATGCGCGCGGAAGCGGTAGGTGCGGAACTCGATGAAGAACGGGCCGCCGGTGTCGCGGACGTGGTCGACCCCCTGCTGTGCGGCGGCGTGGCACGCCTCGACGTCCATCCCGTCGACGGCCAGGGTCGGCACGCGGTAGGAGGCCGCCTTGATGGTGAGATCGGTCTGGGACTGTGCGCGGTCCAAGGCGGTGCCCATCGCGTAAAGGTTGTTCTCGCAACAGAACAGCACCGGTAGGTGCCACAGCGCGGCCATGTTCAGCGACTCGTGGAAGGCACCCTCGGCCACCGCGCCGTCGCCGAAGTAGCAGGCCGTCACCCGCTTCTGCGCCAGCATGGCGTCGGCGAGGGCGATGCCCACCGCGAGCGGAAGGCCGCCCGCGACGATCGCGTTGCCGCCGTAGAAGCGCCGGGCGGCGTCGAACAGGTGCATCGACCCGCCGCGCCCGCGCGAGCAACCCTCCTGCTTGCCGAACATCTCGGCCATGATCGAGGTCATCGGGACGCCGCGCAGCAGCGCGTGCGCGTGCTCACGGTAGGTCGCCACCACCGCGTCGTCATCGGCCAGCACCCGCAGCGAGCCCGTGGCGACGGCCTCCTCGCCGACGTACAGATGCAGGAACCCGCGAATCTTGGCCGCGCTGTACAGTTCCGCGCACTTCTCCTCCATGCGGCGAACGCGCACCATCTCCGAAAGCAGCTCGTGTGCCAGCTTCGTGTCGGTCATGACGTCACGTCCACCGCTCGGGGGGCCGGTCGCTCGACGGTTGAGGTGTCGCCTTCGGGCAGCCCGAGCTCGCGGGCCTTGAGCAGGCGGCGCATGATCTTGCCGCTGCTGGTGTGCGGCAGCGCGTCGACGAACTCGATCTCCTTGGGCGCCACGGCGGCCCCTAGCCGCTTGCGCGCGTGGCCCAGCAACTCCAGGCGCAGGTCGTCGTCGCCGGCGACACCGTCCTTCAGCGTGACGAAGGCCTTGATCAGCTCGCCGACCGTCGGGTCGGGCTTGCCGATGACCGCGGCCTCGGCCACCGCCGGATGGTCGGTGAGCGCGCTCTCCACCTCGAACGGGCCGATCAGGTGGCCCGAGGACTTGATCACGTCGTCCATCCGCCCGACGAACCAGAAGTAGCCGTCGGCGTCCCTTTTCGCCAGATCGCCGGTGAGGTACAAGCCGTCGGCGAAAGACTTGCGGTAGCGCTCCTCGGCGCCCAGGTAGCCGCGGAACATCGACGGCCAGCCGGTCCGCAGCGCCAGTTCGCCCTCCACGCCGGGTTCGTCGACGACGGTGGTCGTGCCGTCGTCGTGGCGCACGATGCAGGCTTGGACGCCGGGCAGCGGCCGGCCCATCGAGCCGGGCCTGATGTCGAACGCGGGCGTGTTGGCGATCATGATGCCGCCGGTCTCGGTCTGCCACCAATTGTCGTGAATCGGCAAGCCCAGCACCCGTTTTCCCCACCACACCGCCTCGGGGTTGAGCGGCTCGCCCACGCTCGCGATGAAACGCAGCCGCGGGAAGCGGTAGCGCGCCGGCAGTTCGGGACCGGCTTTGATCAGCATCCGGATCGCGGTGGGGGCCGTGTACCACACGGACACGGCCTGGTCCTGCAGGATGCGGTACCAGCGTTCGGCGTCGAACTCGGCCTCGTCGACGATCGACGTCACCCCGTGCAGCAGCGGGCTGACGATGCCGTAGGAGGTGCCGGTGACCCAGCCCGGATCGGCTGTGCACCAATAGATGTCGTCGGGGTGCAGGTCGAGCGCGTACAGGCCGGTGACGTAGTGCATGGTGACGGCGCCGTGTACGTGCAGGGCGCCCTTGGGGGTGCCCGTGGTGCCGCTGGTGAAGTGCAGCAGCGCCGGGTCCTCTGCGGTGGTGGGCTCGACCGGGGCGTCCTGGTCGGCCGCGTCGACCAGATGCCAGAAGTTGAGCGTGCCGGCGAACGGGTCGGCGTCTTCGGCGTCTTCGGTGTCTTCGGTGTCTTCGGCCTCGACGACGAAGACGTGGCGCAGGGTCGGCAGCCGGTCGCGGATCTTGGCCACCTTGCGCTGGTACAGCGCCCTCGTCGTCACCAGCACCTCGGCCTGCCCGATGTTCACCCTGGTGGCGATCGGCTCGGGCCCGAACGCCGAGAACAGGGGAGACACGACGCTGCCGTTGCGCAGCGCCCCCATCATCGCGATGTAGAGCTCGGGGGTGCGGCCCATCAGCGTGAACACGCGGCTGCCTTTACCGATACCCAGGCAGCGCAGCACCGCGGTGAACCGCTCGGCGAGCCGGGCCAGCTCGGCGTAGCTGAGGTCACGGGTCTTCAGGGCGCCGTCCGAGCCCGTGTCGGCGACGAAGCGCAACGCCGTGCGCGTCGCAGCCGGGCCCGACGCGTGCCGATCGACCGCGGCGTAGGCGATGTTGCACTCGCCCTCCCCGAGGCCTTCGCACAGCGTGGGCACGTCGGACCAGTGGAAGCGTGCCCGCGTCTGCTCGTAGTCGGTGAAGTTTGGCCGGACGCCGAGGTCTCGGGGGGTCTTGTGAATGACATCCATGAGGGAACGGCCCCTATTTCTGCGTCGGTCTCTCCGCCGGGTCTCTTCCGTCGGGCCTCCCCATCGTTTGTCGAGCGGCCCGTCGCACAATAGAGACGAAAGTCATCGAGGGGCCGGGGTGCGGGTCCGATGACGCGGTCCCGGGGACCAAGGACCCTGGCAGCGGCGGCCGGGATGGCCGAAGGTCGAGGGCAGATGGGAGGCAGGTGAGACGAATGGCCCGGACGGCGGTCGACACCACGGTGATCGAGAGGGCGGTGGAGTTGGCGTGCCGGGCCCCCTCGCTGCACAACAGTCAGCCGTGGTGCTGGGTGGCCGGCGGCGCGGTCGTCGACCTGTTCGCCGACCCGCAGCGGACAGTGGCCGCGACCGACACCTCGGGTCGTGAGTCGATCATCAGCTGCGGGGCGGTGCTCGACCACTTCCGCGACGCGATGCTGGCCGCCGGGTGGGACACCGGCGTCCAGCGGTTCCCCGACCCCGGCAACCAGGACCACCTGGCGTCGATCGACTTCGCTCGGGCCGACTACGTCACCGATGCCCAGCGCGACCGCGCCGCGGCGATCGCGCGGCGCCGGACCGACCGGCGCCCGTTCCGGGCACCCGAGGACTGGGCGTCGGTCGAGCCCGCACTGCGCAGCGCGTTCCACCCCGCACTGGCCACCCTGGACGTGCTGGCCGACGAGGCCCGGCCCCGCCTGGTGGAGGCGGCGCGACTCACCGAGGTGCTGCGCCGCTACGACGATCTCTACCATCACGAACTGCGTTGGTGGACAGCGCGCTCGCGGGAATCCGAAGGGATCCCCGAGGCCGCGCTGCCGGCCGCGGCGTGGGGCCGTGACGCCGACGTGAACCGCCGCTTCCCCGCCAGCGGGCACGACGGGATGGGATCGGCCCCCCGCGACGAGGCGAAGATCGTGGTCCTGTCCAGCTACGGGGATGCCCGCACGGACTGGCTCGGCTGTGGGCAGGCGCTCTCGGCGGTGCTGCTGGAGTGCACCGCAGCCGGGTTGGCGACGTGCACTGTCACCCACATCACCGAGGTGCAGGCCGGCCGAGACATCGTCCGGGAACTCCTCTCCGACACCGCGCTGGTGCCGCAGGTGCTCATCCGGGTCGGCGCGGAGCCCGGGGGCGAGCCGCTGGAACCGACGCCGCGCCGGCCGCTGAACGACGTGCTGCACATGCGGTGAAGCACATGCGGAACGGAAACCATCGGTGCACGAAACCCCTTGACGGCTAGGAGTTTTACGATGTTCGACTCGTATCCACCCAAATCGGTGGTCGTGGGTGTCGACGGATCGCAAGCCGCGATCCGAGCCGTGCGCTGGGCGGTGGACGAGGTCGCCGGGACCGACATTCCGCTGCGCCTGCTCTACGTCGCCCGGACGGACCCGCACGCCGGGTCGCCGGCGTCCAGGGCGGCATTGGCGGCGGCGGAAGACGTGGTCGACGCGGCCTACAACGCCGTCGAGGCCCTGGGCAGGCACGTGAAAGTCGAGACCGAGGTGCGCGACGGCGAGCCGGTGCCGACGCTCGTCGCGGAGTCACGATCCACCGGGTTGCTCTGTGTGGGCGACACCGGGGCCGCGCAGCACCCGGAGGGCTGGCTGGGTTCCACCGCAAGGGAATTGGCGCAGTCCGCGCACTGCTCGGTCGCCATCGTCAGGGGTGCGCGTGACGCCGCGGACACCATCGACCGGGGCTGGATCGTCGCCTGCGTGGATGGGTCGCCGGAGGACGTCGACGTTCTCGAGGTGGCGCTCGGCGAGGCGGTGCGCCGGCAGGCCCGGCTGCGGGTGGTGACCGAGCAGGAACCCGGGGAGGCTTCGGGCGACGGTGCCGGCGTGACACTCGATCCGCACCTGGCGCGCTGCCTGGACGGCTATCCCGACGTGCACGTCGACACCGTGGCGCTGCGCGGTCTCTTCCGCGACTACCTCGCCGAGCAGGCCGCGTCCATCCAGCTGGCGATGGTCGGTGCCGCCCGGACCGCCGAGGTGCGCCAACTGCTCGGCCCGGACGGCGCCCCCGCGCTGCGCGGCAGCGATTTCTCGCTGCTCATCGTCGGACCTGAGCGGCCGGGCCGCTGATGAAGGCCCGAGTCGGCGACTGGCTCGTCATCAAGGGTGGCGCGGTCGGGCACCCGGATGTGCGCGGGCTGATCATCGCCGTGCGCTCGCCGGTCGGCGAGCCGCCCTACCAGGTTCGGTGGCTCACAACGGGGGAGGAGACGACCGTGTACCCGGGCCCCGACGCGCTGGTCGTGACGGCCGCCGAGCAGCGAGCCGCCGACGAGCGGGCCCTGTCGCGGTTCGCCGCGGTGCAGGCCGCCATCCGGGAACGCGCGGACGGGGGCCGCGGCGGCCCGACGAATTAGCCGCCGCGCCAACGATTCGTGGGCTCGCCGCGCCAACGATTGACAACGAACCGGATACGCCGACGTCGCGGTTTGTCGGCGCTCGGTGCCAGACGCCGCCCCGCCCGGTAGCCTGAAATCATCCGACAGGTGACTTCAGTCCCTATGCGCGGGGTGGTCACCGCCTTGACGATGAAACCACCCTGCATAAAGGAATTCGTATGGCTTATACAGTGGGCGGCCCGAACATGGTGACGGACTCCGACGTCGACGCGCTCGCCTGGCAATTCATGCACTCCGGTTACGCCGACGACACGTACGCCGACTGGCCGCTGGATCGACGACTCGACGGTTTTCTCCGGCGTCAGGGACTGGGCCGTCTCGTCGAGGACGGCGACGCGTACAACCTGATCCTCAACCGCGTCATGGCCTACATCGGGGTGCGGCCCTAGCCGGACCTGGGCCGGCTGTCCGTGGCCCGGCCGCGCCGGGTGGCCGCGGGGCCGACGAACGGCCCGCGAGCACGGGACTTCGGTCCCTATCGCAGGCGCCGGCGGACTGGTCGGATGGACGTGTCGATCCTGACATCGACGGTGATCGCGGACCCAGGAGCGGTGCCCCATGACCAGAGCAACCGAGGTCGCCCGGCATTCGCCGCGGCGGGTTTTCAGTGACCGGCGCGAGGCCGGGCGAGTGTTGGGCAGCCTCCTGGGCGCCTATCGTGACCGGCCCGACGTGACCGTCTTGGGCCTTGCGCGCGGTGGAGTGCCGGTGGCGTGGGAGGTGGCCGCCGCGCTGCACGCCCCGCTGGACACGTTCGTCGTGCGCAAGCTCGGCGCCCCCGGCCACGAAGAATTCGCGGTGGGGGCGCTGGCCAGCGGGGGTCGCGTGGTGATCAACGACGACGTCGTACGCGGCTTGGGTGTCACCCCGCAGCAGCTGCGCCACATCGCCGAGCGGGAGGGCCGGGAGCTCGCCCGCCGCGAGGCGGCCTACCGGGACGGGCGTCCGCCCGTCGACGTCACGGGCAGGACCGTCATCCTCGTCGACGACGGGCTGGCCACCGGCGCAAGCATGTTCGCGGCCGTGCAGGCGCTACGGGAGGCGCAGCCCGCCCAGATCGTGATCGCGGTGCCCGCGGCTCCGGAATCCACGGTCCGCGAGTTCATGAGCCTGGTCGACGACGTCGTCTGCGCGACCATGCCGACGCCGTTTCTGGCGGTCGGGGAGTCGTTCTGGGACTTCCGGCAGGTCACCGACGAGCAGGTCCGTCAGCTGCTCGCCACCTCGACCACCGAGGCGGCGACCACCGAGGCGGCGACGAAAAGCGTCGCGGCGCTAAGCCCCGCCGAGGCGATCGCCGCGGCCGCCATCGACGCCCCCGGCGGCGTCCCGCCGCTGGCCGCCCTGGAGGACCTGATCGGTGACGCGCGGGTGGTGCTGATCGGCGAGAGTTCGCACGGCACCCACGAGTTCTACGAGGCCCGCGCGGAGATCACCAAGTGGCTCATCGAGCAGAAGGGCTTCTGTGCCGTTGCGGCGGAGGCGGACTGGCCCGACGCCTACCGCGTGAACCGGTATGTGCACGGCCTGGGCAACGACACCACCGCCGACGAGGCGTTGAGCGGGTTCGAGCGCTTCCCGGCGTGGATGTGGCGCAACGTGGTCGTCCGTGACTTCGTCGACTGGCTGCGCGAACGCAACCGGCGTCACGAGTCCAACGGGGCTCGGCAGGCCGGGTTCTACGGCCTGGACCTCTACAGCCTGCACCGCTCGATGCACGAGGTCATCGGCTACCTGGACCGGGTGGACCCCAGCGCAGCGGCGCGTGCACGGGACCGCTACGCCTGCTTCGACCACGCTTCGGCCGACGACGGCCAGGCATACGGCTTCTCGGCGGCGTTCGGCGCGGGCCCGTCGTGCGAGAACGAGGCCGTCGACCAGCTCGTCGACATGCAGCGCAACGCGCTGGCGTATGCGCGAATGGACGGGCTGATCGCCGAGGACGAGCTGTTCTATGCCCAGCAGAACGCGCAGACGGTGCGCAACGCGGAGGTCTACTACCGCGCGATGTTCAGCGGGCGCGTCACCTCGTGGAACCTGCGCGACAAGCACATGGCGCAGACCCTCGACGCGCTGCTCGAACACCTGGACCGCCACCACGACACGCCGACGGCGCGAATTGTGGTGTGGGCGCATAACTCTCACGTCGGGGACGCGCGGGCGACCGAAGTCTGGGCCGACGGGCAGCTCACCCTCGGCCAACTCGTCCGCCAGCGGCACGGCGGCCGGGTGCGGCTCATCGGGTTCAGCACCTACACCGGCACGGTCACCGCGGCCAGCGAGTGGGGCGGCGTCGCCGAACGCAAGGCCGTGCGGCCGGCGCTCAACGGCAGCATCGAGGAACTCCTGCACGAAACCGGCCATCCCGCCTTCTTGGTCTCGGCCCGCACCGGCCCGGGCGCCGCCCAAGCGCTGAGCACCGTCCGGCTGGGTCGTGCCATCGGCGTGATCTACCTGCCCGCCACCGAACGGCAGAGCCACTACTTCCATGTGCGGCCCGCGGACCAGTTCGACGCGATGATCCACATCGACCGAACCCGGGCGCTGCAGCCCTTGGAGCCCACCAGCGTCTGGATCGCCGGCGAGACGCCGGAAACCTATCCGAGCGGCCTGTGATGGACGCCGGGCCGGCTGTCGGCGGCGCGCAGATCGTCACGCTGACCATGAACCCGGCGCTGGACATCACGACCGGCGTCGACGCGGTACGCCCGACGGACAAACTGCGCTGCGGCACGCCACGCTACGACCCGGGCGGCGGCGGCATCAACGTCGCCCGCATCGCCCACGTGCTCGGCGCGTCGGTCGAGGCCGTGTTTCCCGCCGGGGGGCCGACCGGTGACCTGCTGACGTCGCTGGTCGGCGCCGCGGGGGTGCCGTACCGGCGCGTCGCGATCGGCGGATCGACGCGGGAGAGCTTCACCGTCAACGAGACCGGCACCGGCCGGCAGTACCGTTTCGTCCTGCCCGGACCGCGGCTGTCGGACGGGGAACGGGTCTGGTGCCTGGACGAGTTGCGCAGCGCGGCGGCTAGGGCCGACTTCGTCGTGGCGAGCGGCAGCCTGCCCCCCGGCGTACCCGCCGACCACTATCAGCGCGTCGCCGAAATGTGCGCGGAGTTGGGTGTGCGCCTGATCCTGGACACCTCCGGCGGCGGCCTGCGGCACATCTCCTCGGAGGTTTTCCTACTCAAGGCGAGCGGGCGGGAGCTGCGGGAATGCGTCGGTCGGCCGCTGACAACCGACGCCGAGCACCTTGCCGCCGCGCACGAACTCCTCGACACCGGCCGCGCCCGGACGGTGCTGGTGTCACTGGGGCCCCGCGGTGCGTTGCTCGCGACGCAGCACGCCAGCCTGCGATTCGACGCGATCCCGATGTCCGGCGGGAGCGGCGTCGGGGCGGGCGACGCGATGGTCGCCGCCGTCGCCGTCGGGCTCGTCCGCGGGTGGCCGCTCGTCAAGTCCGTGCGGCTGGGCATCGCGGCGGGCACCGCCATGCTGATGACGCCCGGAACCGCCGCCTGCGACCGGGCCGACGTGGAGAGGTTCTTCACGCTCGCCGGCGAGCCCGTGGACGTGGCGGCGGCCCCGCAGCAACGGGTCGCCCAGCGGCGGGCCCCGGCACAATAGCCTGACACACAGGCACGGAACAAGTCAGGCACGGAACAAGGCAGGAGCCGACATGGACGAGTGGGACGCGAAGTCGGTGGTGGTGGGCATCAACGGTTCACGGGCCGCGGTCAACGCCGCCAGGTGGGCGGTCGACGAGGCGCGCAGCCGGCAGCTGCCGCTGCGGCTGGTGTACGTCGCCGCGGGCCGGGGCGCGGAACCCGGGTCCGAGCCGGACTCCATGCGGGAGGTCGAGCGCGGCGAAACGGCGCTCTCGGAGGTGGAGTCCGCCGTGCGCAGCGAACACCGGCCGGTCGAGGTCGAGACGGCGATCCTCGCGGGGGACCCCGCGCAGGTCCTGATCAACGAATCGCGGGACGCGGCCCTGGTCTGCGTGGGCACCTCGAGGCGCGGGTGGGCGGCCGACGGCCTGCTGGGCCCCACGGCCGCCGGACTGGTCGCGAATGCGGGCTGCCCGGTGGCCGTGATCCGCAGCAATCCGGACGGTTCCCCGATGCACCACGGGGTGATCGCGGTGGTGCTCGACGACGATCCCGACAACGACGAGGTCGTGCACCGCGCCATGGAGGAGGGCCGTCTCCGGCACGCCATCGTGCGGCAGGTCGACCGGCGGTCGAACAGCTGGGTCCGGCGCTACCCGGACGTCCCCGTGCAGACCGTCGCCGCGGGAACCGGGGCCACGTCCGGGGACGGCCACGGCACCGCAATCGAGTTGGCGGTCGTGGGCGGTTCCGACGCCGGGCAGATGGCCGCACTGACCACCCCCAACTGCCATCCGATCGTCGGCTATCCCGATTGCTCGGTGCTCGTCGTCCGGCAGTAGTCGGCGCGTATCGGACGATGCCACCGTGAGCCCGGCGCGAGTCCTGGCGTGCGCCCGGATGCGCTTCGAGATATGGGATATTGGGTCGGCGATCGGGGTGTGATGACCCGCTCGCGCGGCCGGCAGGAAGGACTCGCGATGATCAAGGTGTTCCTGGTCGACGACCACGAAGTGGTCCGCCGCGGTCTTGCCGATCTGCTCGCCTCCGACCCCGAACTGGAGATCGTCGGCGAAGCCGGTTCGGTCTCGGAGGCGAAGGCCCGGATCCCGGCGCTGGAGCCCGACGTCGCCGTGCTCGATGTGCGACTGCCCGACGGCGACGGCATCGAGCTGTGTCGCGACCTGGTGTCGGACCACCCGGACCTGCGCTGCCTGATGCTGACGTCGTTCACCTCCGACGAGGCCATGCTGGAGGCGATCCTGGCCGGCGCCAGCGGCTACGTCGTCAAGGACATCAAGGGCATGGAACTGGCCCACGCCATCAAGGAGGTGGGCGCCGGGAAGTCCCTGCTGGACAACCGGGCGGCCGCGGCGCTGATGGCCAAGCTGCGCGGCGCTGCCGAGCGCGCCGACCCGCTGTCCGGGCTCACCGATCAGGAGCGGACGCTGCTCGCGCTGCTCAGCGAGGGGCTGACCAACAGGCAGATCGCCGCCCGGATGTTCCTCGCGGAGAAGACGGTGAAGAACTACGTCTCGCGGTTGCTGGCCAAATTGGGTATGGAGCGGCGCACCCAGGCGGCGGTGTTCGCGTCGAAGCTGGGTCGGCGATCCGGCGAGCCGCACGCACCGACGGAGCCGCCGACCGGCTGACCGGTCGAATCCGTGTGCCGTGTCACAAGGATTCGACCGTGGTCACCGGGGCGAAACGAGACTAAGCTGACGGGCGGGATCCCGCGTCGACCGGCGCGGCCGCCGGCTGGGAGTCCGGGAGGTATCGATTCGGGTGTCCGGTGACGAGAGTGGTTCGGCATTCGCCGGGCTCGGTCGGCGGGGCCTGGTCGGCAGGATGCACGAGCAACTCGACGAATTGCTGGCGGCACGCGACCAGATGGAGCAGCTGCTGCGCGTCATCGTCGAGATCGGGACCGGCCTGGACTTGTACGACGTGCTGCGCCGCGTCGTGGCCGCGGCCCGGGAACTGACCTCCGCGCGCTACGGCGCCCTGGCCGTCCGGGATCCCGATGGCAACCTTGTCTCGTTCGTCCACGAGGGGGTCGACGAGGAAACGGCCGCGCGCATCGGCCACCTGCCGGTTGGTAAGGGCCTGCTCAGCCTGTCGCTGTTGGGCATGTCCGCGTTGCGGATGGACGACCTGACCACGCACCCGTCCGCCGTCGGGTTCCCCGAGCACCACCCACCCATGCGGGCCTTCCTCGCCGTGCCCATCACGATCCGGGAAAACCTGTTCGGGAGCCTCTATCTCACCCACGACGACCCGGCACGGCTGTTCTCCGAATCCGACGAGGTCGCCGCCCGCGCGCTGGCGTTCGCGGCCGCGGTCGCCATCGACAATGCGCAGATGTTCGAACGCGAGCGCGCGGCGGTCAAGTGGATGGAGGCCAGCCGCGAGATCACCACCGCGCTGCTGTCCAGCACCGAGCCGCACCGGCGCCCGCTGCAGCTGATCGCCGAAAGCGCGCGCGTCCTGACCGGTGCCGAGCAGGCGATCGTGCTCGTCCCGGCCGACGCCGACGACCCCGACGGCGAAGGTGGCACGCTGGTGGTCTCGGCGGCGGTGGGAATCCACGCCGCCGACGTGATCGGCCAGCAGGTCCCGGTGGACGCCTCGACCTCCGGCGACATCTTCCGGTCCGGCGAGCCGCTGATCACCGAGTCGCTGCGGTACCCGATCCAGGCGTTCAGCGACGTCGGGCAGCGCCCGGCGATCCTGATGCCACTGCGGGCCCGCGACGAGGTGCTCGGCGTGATCGCGATCGCCCGCGGCGCCGACCAGCCGCCCTTCGACGAGAGCTACCTGGACCTGGTCAGCGATTTCGCCACCCACGCCGCGATCGCCCTGGTGCTCGCGTCGGCCCGCGAGGACGCGCGCCGGCTGACCATCCTGGCCGAGCGGGAACGCATCGCCCATGACCTGCACGACCACGTCATCCAGCGGCTGTTCGCGGCCGGCATCGACCTGCAGGGCACGCTGGCCCGGACGCGGTCGCCCGAGGTCGCAGACCGGCTCAACCGCACGCTCGACGATCTGCAGACCGTCATCGAGGAGATCCGTACGACGATCTTCCAGCTGAAATCCCCGGCGGGCACCAACGGCGACTTCCGGCAACGCGCCCAGCGGGTGATCGCCAATCTGACCAAGAACCGGGATGTCGTCACCACTGTCCGCATGCACGGGCCGATGACCGCGGTGGACGGTGAACTCGCCGACCACGCCGAAGCGGTCGTCACGGAGGCCGTCAGCAACACCCTGCGCCACTCCGGTGCGTCGCGCCTGACGGTCGAGGTCAGTGTCGGCGACATGTTCGTCCTCGACGTCACCGACAACGGCTGCGGTATCCCCGCCGACAACCGCCGCAGCAGCGGGCTGTCGAACATGAAGCGCCGCGCCGAGCAACTCGGCGGCGCCTGCGAGATCACCAACCCGCCGGAGGGCGGCACCCGGGTCCACTGGGTCGCCCCGCTGACGAGTCAGTGACCACGGCCGGCCGCTGATCAAGGCCGTTCACCCCGGGATCCACAGCGAGGAGTACGACATGGCGGACAGGTCAACGGAGTTCGGCGTGCTGGTGTGCGTCGACGGATCGGCGGCATCCGATGCCGCGGCGGCCTGGGGGGCCCGCGAGGCCGCCCTGCACCGACTGCCCGTCACCCTGTTCCACGCCGTACAGCCCGTCGTCGTCGGATGGCCGGTCGGTCAGCTGTACGCGGAGATCCCCGAGTGGCAGCAGGATGAGGCGCAGCGCGTCCTGGAGCGGGCCCGCGCGGTGGTGACCGCCGACCTGGGCGGTGCCGAGCCGCCCGAGATCCGCACGCAGCTGGTGTATTCGCGCGTGGTGCCGGCGCTGGTCGACGCCTCGCGAGGTGCGTGGATGGTGGTGGCCGGCAGCCAGGGTTTGGGCGCGCTGGGGCGTCTGCTCCTGGGTTCGGTGACCGCTGGTCTGCTCCACTACGCGCACTGCCCGGTCGCGGTTGTCCATTCGGGCGCCGCCTCCGACCCCGTCCCCGATCCCGGCGCGCCGGTGCTGCTGGGGATCGACGGCTCGCCCGCATCGGAGGAGGCGACTGCGGTGGCCTTCGACGAAGCCTCCCGCCGCGGTGTCGGGCTGGTGGCGCTGCATGTGTGGAGCGACGTCGCGGTGTTCCCGGTGCTCGGGATGGACTGGCACGAGCGAGAGGCCGAAGGCCAGGAGATCCTCGCCGAACGCCTGGCCGGCTGGCAGGAGCGGTATCCCGACGTGCGGGTGGAGCGAAAATTGTTCTGCGACAAGCCCGCTCACTGGCTGCTGCTGGAGTCCGAACGCGCCCAGCTGGTGGTGGTCGGCAGCCGGGGGCGCGGGGGCTTCCCCGGCATGCTGCTCGGCTCGGTCGGCTCGGCGGTAGCGCAGTCTGCGCGGGTGCCGGTGATCGTCGTGCGCTGACGTGGCGCTTGCCTCAGCGCACGACCAGGACCGAGCACGCGGTGTGGCCGTGCAGGCTTCCCGCCGTCGGCCCGACGATCCGGGCGACCTGGTCGGCGTCGGCGGCGCCCACGACTGCGAGACGGACCGGTTCCTGGGTGTGGGCGAGGAACTCGGCGGCGCCGCGCCGCGCGGCGGCCGGCATGACGTGCACCTCGGGGTACCGGGAGACCCACGGCCCGAGCCGGTGGTCGAGCTGAGGGTAGGGGATCTCACCGAGGCCCCGGCGCCACACCCCCATCGCCAATATCGGTGCCCCCCGCAGCCGCGCCTCACGGAAACCCTGTTCGAGCACGGCATCGTTGCCGGGGGAGTCGTCGACGACGACGGCGACATACCCGGATTCCGGCCCGGATTCCGGCCCGGATTCCGGCCCGGAGCCGGGTGCGGCAGCGTCGCGCTCGCACCGGATGATCGCCACCGGGCACTGCGCCCCGCGGGCCAAGGCATCGGCGGTCGAGCCGAGCACCTTGCTGGCGATGCGCCCGATGCCCACCGACCCCACGCATACCAGCGCCGCGCTCCGTGACTGCTCGAGCAGGGCGCTTTCGGGCGACCCGTGCACGATCTCGCATTCAACCTTCACCGGCTCACCCACGTCTTGCAGCGCCGAATCGGCGGCGCGCAGCGATGCCTCGGCGTACTCGACGTCCAGGCCGTCGTCCGCCGCGTCGCCGCCGGCCCCCCGCTTCGGGACGGCGTGCACCAGTCGCAGCGGGGCGGTGCGCGCGACCGCCTCGGTGACCGCCCATCTGGCCGCGTTGATCGCCGCGTCCGAGCCGTCGATACCGACCACGATCCGCGGTGCGGGCTGGGTCATCACATCCTCCCGGTTCGGCGGGTACCGGGGCGATTCCCCGGGCCGCCGATTCCTGACACTATGCGCCGGGCCTCCCCGTCCAGCAGGGCCGTTCGGCCCCCAATCGGCGAGAAGATGGTCATCGGCGGCGGCCGTCGGGTGGTGGGCTTCACTCCACCTCGACGGTCTGCCCGGGCAGCAGACGCTGCACGCGACCACGGCATTCGACCAGCACCGGGCCGGTGTTTTTCGCCTCGGAGGTCAGGGCGCCGGCCCGTCCGCTGACCCGCAGGTGCAGACGCTGACCGCGGTAGAGGAACGGAAACTCGATCGGGCCCATCTCCTCCGGCCACTGCGGGCCGAGAACCAGCCGGTCGTCGCGGGTCTCCAGCCCGGTGAAGCAGCGTTGCAACAGGTCGACACTGCCGGCCATCGCGGCCAGGTGCACTCCCTCGGCGGTGGTACCGCCCTGGATGTCGGCGATGTCGGAGTCGAGCACCTGCTGGAAGAAATCCATGGCCAGGTGCCGTTTCGCGCGGGCCAGCACCCACGCGTGCACGATGGCGCTCAGCGTAGATCCGTGCGAGGTGCGCGCGAGGTAGTAGTCGACGGTCTGCGGGATCTGCTCGGGTGCGAAGCGGTACCCCAGACGGCCGAACAGGCCCAGCAGCTCGTCGGATGACAGCAGGTAGAAAAGCATCAGCGCGTCGGCCTGCTTGGACGCCTTGTAGTTGTTGACGCTGTCGTTCTCTGCCTCCAGGATGCGGTCGAGGCGCTGGATGTTTCCGTACCGCTGGCGGTAGTGGTCCCACTCCAGCTCGGCCAGTTCGCTGTAGCCTTCGAACTGGCTGATCACCCCCTCGTGGAACGGGACGAACATGCGCCGGGTCACGTGCTCCCACCGATCGAGCTCACCGGCGCTGAGGTCGATCCTGCCGACGAGGTCGAGACGGTCCCGCAACGGCAGCAGCTCCAGCGCGTCCATGGCCCGCAGCGTCACCCAGACCGCCATCACGTTGGTGTAGGCGTTGTTGTCGATCCCGTCGTATTCCCTGCCCGGATAGCCGGAATGGAACTCGTCGGGGCCGATGACCCCGCGGATCGTGTAGCGGCCGCGACTGTCGTCGAACTTCGCCAGGCCGGCCCAGAATCGCGCGACCTCGACCAGCATCTCGGCTCCGTAGTCGACGAGGAACTGGCGGTCACCGGTCACCTGGTAGAACTGCCACGCGACGTAGGCGACGGCCAGACCGACGTGGTGGGCGCGTGCGCTCGGGTCCGGGTTCCACCGGCCCGACCGCGGGTTGAGATGCATCTCCTGGCTCACCTCGCGCCCGTCGCTACCCGACTGCCAGGGATACATCGCACCGAGATAGCCGGCCCGGCGCGCCGCCAGGCGCGCCTCGGGCAGCCGTCGGTACCGGTAAAGCAGCAACGAGCGCGCCACGTTGGGCATCCGCACGCTGAGCACCGGGGCGATGAACAGCGAGTCCCAGAAGACGTGCCCGCGGTAGGCCTCGCCGTGCAGGCCGCGGGCGGGGACACCGGTGTCGAGGTCGGCGGTGTGCGGTGAGATGGTCTGCAGCAGATGCAGCAGGTGCAGTCGCAGCACCCGCACCGCGGCCCTGCTGTCGGACAGGCCGATGTTGCATTGTTCCCACAGCCGGGCCCACGCCCGGGTGTGCTGGTGATGCAGGTCGGCGAACCGGCCGGCGCCCTCGAGGTGCTGCCGCGCGGTGCTCGCGGGCTCGGAGATGGCGGCGTCACGGCCGGTGAAGACGGTCGCGACCTTCTCGCAGGTGACCGACTGCCCGGCCGACAGCGCGACCCGGATGTCGTGGCCGCCGCGGTTCTCGTCGCGCACCACCGAGTACTGCGCATCGGCCCGGACGTCGTCGCGCCAGACCGTACTGCGGGCGGCGACCGCGATCGCGATGCGCGACTGCGTGGTCTGGGTGCGCAGAACGACCGCCTCGGAACCCACTTCGTCGATCACCGATGCACTCAGATGAGTGCTGGACAACGCCCGGTAGCGCTCCACCATGGTGTTGGCCACGGTGCCGTCCAGCATGGATCTGAATTCGACCGCGCCCGACCAGTTCTCGGCGCCGACCGTGGTCTGCAGCGCGAGGACGTGCGCCTGGTGCATCGAGGCGAACCGCTGCTGGGTCAGCGTCGTGATCCGCCCGGCGTCGTCGCGGAATCGCAGCGCGCGGGTCAGCGTGGCGTGCCGCAGGTCCAATGTCTGGCGGCAGGAGAGCAATTCGACGTCGTCGACGCAGAACCACGGCCCGCCGTCGATGCGGAAGGTCAACGACAGCCAGTTCGGCAGGTTGACCAGGCTTTCGTTCTCGACCGCCCGGCCCGCGATCAGGTCGCCCAGCTGGTTGTACACGCCGGCGGCGTAGGTGCCCGGGTAGTGCGACGCGGACGCGGTCGCCTCCGGCGCGCAGCCTCGGGTGGCGACGTAGCCGTTGCCGACGGTGCACAGCGCCTCGCGCAACCGTTCGGTCTCCGGGTCGTAGCCCTCGTAGACCAGCTCCCACGGCTCGTTCGCCTCGGCCGCCGCCGCGTCCAGGTCGCCCGCCAACCGCCGGATGAATTCGCAGACCGCCGAAGGGGTTTCGAGGCTGACCGGCGCGGCGGACGGGCGGTCGCCATCCTCGGCGTGCCGCACCACGATGCCCAGCCCGTCGAAGGCGACCACGTCGAACGCGTCCTCGTCGGTGATGTCGTCGCCGATGTAGATGGGCAGCACGGTGGCGGTGTCGTCCCCCTCGATGCGCTCGAGCAGCCAGTTCAGTGTGGTGCCCCTGTCCCAGTCGATGGCCGGGCCCAGCTCGACGACCTTGCGGCCGGAGGTGACCCGCAGGTGTTCGGAGCGTCCCAGCGTCCGCACCGCCGCGATCACCCGGTCCGCGTCGGCGGGGTCGGCGTTGCGGTAGTGGACGGCGACGGCGAACCGCTTGTGCTCCACCAGGATCCCGGGCACGTCGCCCAGCGTCTCCACCAGCCGGGTGGCCACGTGCGCCAGCGCGTCGGCGACGTCCGCAACGGCGGCGTTCTCGTGGTGGGTGCCGTCCGGTGCGGCGATCTCGAAGCCGTGGCTTCCGGCATACCACAAGCCGTCGACGCCCACCCGGTCGCGCACGTCCGCCAGGTCCCGGCCACTGATCACCGTCACGGGGCACAGGGCGGCCAGGGCGCGCAACGCGGCGGCGGCGCCATCGACCGGCGTCGCCGCCGCGGGCGGCGCGACGATCTCCGACAGCGTGCCGTCGAAATCCAGGAAGAGGGCGGCGTCGGGGGTGAGGCGGGGAGG
>CAYVQQ010000002.1:0-8472 GCA_964453085.1 uncultured Mycobacterium sp. | reverse complement strand
AAGGCGTCGGTGATCTCCGGGATGTCGGTGCCGCCGCGCCGCACCGAGATCTCGGCGAGGTCGGCGACGACGGTGTCGGCGCCGGCGAGCAGCAGATCGCCGGCCTGGCCGTTGCGCTGCACGCCGACGACGAGGCTGTACCCGCCGTCCGTTCCGGCCCGCACGCCGTCCTCATCACACCCGACCACCGCGCAGCGCTCGGGCCGCACGCCGAGGCGGCCGGCCATCTCGGCCAGAATCGCCGGCCGGTGCTTCCCGACGCGGTCCTCTTCTCCGAACTCGCCGCCGAACTCGTCTCCGCAAACATCGACGAGTTCGGCGATACCGGCGGCGCACAGCAGCCGCGCGCAGTCCCGGGTGGTCGAGTAGACCGCGGTCGCCGCGCCGACCTCGCGCAGCCGGCGCAGCAGCGGCACGGTGGAATCGCGGGCCTCGACCATGCCCGCACCGGCCTCGGTGACCACGCAGTCGAGGTCGACGATCACCGCGTCGTGGTAGCGCCGGTCGACGGTGGCGGGCCATGCGGTCACACCTGTGACGATGCCACAACGGGGCCCGCGATCGAACCCACGCGAACCGACCGGGGTCCCTTGTCCACGCGGTTGAGGACCAAAGCCTCGTGCCCGCCGGCTGTTCGCGCCGTAGTGTTCTGGGTGAACGAGGGGAGTACGACATGTCCGCACCCGTCAGCCGGTACGGGATCCTCGCCGGCGTCGACGGATCGCCCGCGTCCAACGCCGCCGTCTGCTGGGCGGCGCGTGACGCCGCGCTGCGGCACGTCCCGCTGACCGTGGTGCACATGGTCAACGCCGCCGTGCCGATGTACCCACAGTTCCCGCTGTCTTCCGGGGAGTTGGCCCGAGAGGAAGGGGAGGCCCGGCGCGTTCTCGAACAGGCGGTCAAGATCGCCGAGGACGCCGTGCCGGCCGGCCGCACGATCCCCGTCACCGGCGAGCTCAGGCGCTCGCCGCCGGTGCCCACGCTGATCGACATGTCCGAGGACGCCGAGATGCTGGTCCTCGGCAGCCACGGGCACGGCGCGGTGACGCGGATGCTGCTGGGCTCGGTCGTCTCGAACGTGGTGCGCGGCGCGCGCTGCCCCGTCGCGGTGGTCCGCGACGGGGACCCGCTGACGCCCGACTCGGCGCAGGCGCCGGTGCTGGTGGGCGTCGACGGCTCACCGGCTTCGGAGCCGGCCGTGACCATCGCCTTCGACGAGGCGTCCCGGCGGGGCGTGGACGTGCAGGCGCTGCACGCGTGGAGCGACGTCCACGTGTACGAACTGCCGGGCGTGGACTGGGCCACGGTCAAGGCGGAGGCCGAGCGCAGCCTCGCCGAACGGCTGGCCGGCTGGCAGGAGCGCTACCCCGACGTCACGGTGCATCGGATCGTCGAATGCGACCGGCCGGCAAGGCAGTTGATCGAGCGGTCGGAGGGTGTCCAGCTGGTCGTCGTGGGAAGCCACGGGCGCGGCGGGCTGACCGGCATGCTGCTGGGTTCGGTCAGCAACGCCGTCCTGCACTCGGTCCGCACGCCGGTGATCGTGGCGCGGCCGCGCTGATGTCACGGCAACTGCGGCGAGACCGGTGACGATGACCGCGACGCCCTACGTCGAGGTACGCGAAACCCACACGGGTGTCGTCGTGCTGGTCGGCGACCGCGCCCTCAAGGCGAAGAAGCCGGTGCTGACCGACTTCCTCGACTTCCGGACGCCACAGCGGCGCGAGCGCGCCTGCGCCCGGGAAGTCGAGCTGAACAGCCGCCTGTCACCGCAGAGCTATCTCGGCGTCGCCCACCTCAGCGACCCCTCCGGGGGGCCGTCCGAGCCGGTCATCGTCATGCGCCGATACCGCGACGAGGACCGGCTGGCGTCACTGGTGGTCCGCGGTCCGGACGAGTCCGTCCGCCGCTTGCTGGACGCCGTCGCAGCGACCCTGGCCGGCTTCCACGCCCTCGCCGAGCGGGGCCCGGCGATCGACGCCCAGGGAGAGGCCGCGGCGGTCGGCCGGCGCTGGACCGGAAACCTGGCCGAACTCGACCACTACGCGGGCATGGGAGTGCCCGGTGTGACGACCGGGGAGGTGGCGCGGATCCGCGGCCTCGCCGAGGAGTTCATCGCCGGGCGTGAGCCCCTGTTCACCCGCCGCATCGCGGCGGGACGGATCGTCGACGGCCACGGTGACCTGCTCGCCGACGACATCTTCAACGCGGATGGGCAGCCGGCGCTGCTGGACTGCCTCGAGTTCGACGACGAACTGCGCTACGTCGACCGCATCGACGACGCCGCCTTCCTCGCCATGGATCTGGAGTTCCTGGGCAGAGGTGACCTCGGAGACCATTTCCTGCAACGCTACGTCGCGCATGCGGCCGAGACGGCGCCGCCGTCGCTGTGGCACTTCTACATCGCCTACCGCGCCGTCGTCCGGGCCAAAGTGGAATGCCTGCGGTACACACAGGGCAAGCCCGCGGCGGCCGCCGACGCCGCCCGTCACCTGGACATCGCGGGCCGGCACCTGCGCAGCGGCACCGTTCGCCTGGCGGTTGTCGGCGGCAACCCGGGCACCGGCAAGTCGACCCTGGCACGTGGGCTTTCCGAAGCGTTCGGCGCGCAGGTGATCTCGACCGACGACGTGCGCCGCCAACTTCGGGGGGCCGACGTCATCAGCGGCGAACCCGGTGTCCTGGACAGCGGATTGTACAGCCCGGCGAATGTCGCCACGGTCTACAACGTGGTGCTGCGGAGGGCGCAGGAGTCGCTGGTCAACGGTCAATCGGTGATCCTCGACGGCACCTGGCGGGACCCGCGGATGCGCGCGCACGCGTGCCGCCTTGCCGACGAGTCACATTCGGCGATCGTCGAACTCGTGTGCTCGGCCGGTTCCGATCTGGCCGCCGACCGGATCTCAACGCGGCGACCGGGTAGTTCGGAGGTGACCCCGGAGATCGCCGCGGCGCTGGCCGCCGGCGGCACCGGACAGACCGGTTGGGACAGCGCGCACCGTATCGACACGTCCCGGCCGCTCCCGCAGGCGCTCGCGGAGGCCCGTGGCATCTGGGAGCGCGCGACGTTCCGGCGCCGATCGGGGTCATGAGATGGCGGCGAATGCGCCCGCCCCCGAGGTGATTCGGGACGCCGTGCTGCTCGCGTGCCGCGCACCGTCACTGCACAACAGCCAGCCCTGGCTGTGGGTCGCCGACGGCGCGACGCTGCACCTGTGGGCCGACCCCCGCCAGTCGATGCCGGCGACCGACCACACCGGCCGCGAACTGGTGTTGAGTTGCGGCGCCGTGCTCGATCACCTCCGGGTGGCCATGGCCGCCGCCGGCTGGGACAGTGCCACCGAAAGGCTGCCCGAGCCGGGTGCACCGGACCATCTGGCCGTCGTGCGGTTTCGGCCCATGGGCACGGTGACCGGGGAGCATCGGCGGCGGGCGGGTGCGATCCTGCGGCGCCGCACCGATCGCTTGCCGCTCGACCCGCCGGCCCGCTGGCCGGATCTGCATTCGGCGCTGTGTCGTGCGGTGGTACCGTTCGACGTGCTGCTGGACGCGGTGTCCGACGATCAGCGTCCCCGGCTGGCCGAGGAGTCCGAGCTCGAGGAGGCGCTACGCCGCTACGACACCACCTACGTGTCCGAATTGCGGCGGTGGACGTCGCCCTTCGAATCGGACGCCACTCATGTCCCCGACAGCGCCCTGGTCTCCACGTCGGAGGCCGCCCGTGTCGACATCGCCCGTGCCTTTCCGCCGGCGGGCGGGGCGCGGCGTCGCGCCGCCATCGACCACGACCGCTCGAAGATCGTGGTGCTGTCCACCCGCCACGACGATGCCCGGGCGGACGTGTTGCGCTGCGGCGAAGCGCTTTCGGCGGTGTTGCTCGAATGCACCATGGCCGGTCTGGCCACCTGCACGTTGACTCACATGACCGAGATGGCGGCGAGCCGCGAGGCCGTCGGCCGGATCGTCGGAACCTCCGGGCAGCCGCAGCTGCTCGTCCGGGTCGGTCGCTCACCGGCCGACGGCAGGCGCGTCGAACCCACCGCGCGGCGTCCGGTCGCCGACGTCCTCACGTTTCAGGCTGCCGGCGAGGAGTGCCGATGACGCGGCTGGTGATGGAGCCGTGGACGACACCCCGTTATGGGCACAACCTGGCCGTGATCGGCGACCGCAACACGGGGGAGCCGGCGCCGACGGCGGTGATCCAGGACGACATCGGGGCCAACCCCGAGGAGACGTGCAGCGTCCGTCGCCCGATCCGCCGCCCGATCGTGGTGGCCAGGTCGGCCGGGCTGGTCGAGGAGTTCGCCGTCGCGGCGGCCGGGGTCACAGCCGGCGCCGCGCTGAACCAGCTGCGGGGCCCCGCGTGAGCGAGCGTATCCGGCGGATCGCCGTGAGCACCGGGGGCGGGGACGCGCCGGGGCTCAACGCGGTCATCCATGCGGCCACCAGGGCCGCGCGCAACCGCGGCTGGGAGGTCGTCGGGATCCGCGACGGCTTCAACGGCCTGCTGTCCCCGGAGGACTATCGCGAGAACTGTCCCGATGGTGGGCTGCTCGACCTGACCCGAAACCGGGTGCGCGGCATCATCCACCAGGGCGGCACGATCATCGGCACCACCAACCGTGGCAACCCGACGGCGTTTCCGGTGCGCCGGCCCGACGGTACCTGGGTCGAGGTGGACCGGACACGGGAGCTGATCGACCGGTTCGCCGAGCATCGGATCGACGCGCTCATCCTGATCGGCGGCGACGGGTCGATGGCGATCGGCCAGCGCCTGCACGACGCCGGGCTGCGCCTGGTCGGGGTGCCCAAGACGATCGACAACGACCTGGACAAGACGGTCGCGACGTTCGGGTTCGACAGCGCCGTCGACTTCGCCTCCCAGTGCATCGACCGGCTGTTCACCACCGCCACGTCGCACGGCCGGATCATCGTCGTGGAGGTGATGGGGCGCTACGCGGGCTGGATTGCCCTCAACGCCGGCATGGCGTCGGGGGTGCATGCGATCCTGATCCCGGAGATCCCGTTCCGTCTCGATCCGGTGGCCGCGTTGATCTCCGATCGCGAACGCCGCGGCGCGAAATTCTCCATCGTCTGCGTCGCCGAGGGTGCCCGGCCGGTGGGCGGGGAGGTGTCGATCGTGGGCAGGTCGCCCGGGCAGGCCGAACGCCTCGGCGGCATCGGCGCCAAGGTGGCCGTCGCGCTGGAGGAGATGACCGGGCGCGAGGCCCGCACGGTCGTGCTCGGCCACCTGCTGCGGGGCGGTTCGCCCACCTCGTCCGACCGGCTGCTCGGCCTGCGGTTCGGCGCCGCCGCCGTGCGGGCCCTCGACGAGGGGCGCGACGGCGTGATGGTGGCCCTCGACCCGCCGATTGTCGACTACGTACCGCTCGTCGAGGCCACCCGGCGGCAGAAGACGGTCCCGCTGGACTGCGATTCGCTGCTGACCGCGCGCGATATGGGGATCAACTTCGGCGACGCGATGCCCGTCCACAGCACGATCGGTGAATAGCGCTCAGGCCGCACCGCTGTCCTCATCCTCATCGTCATCCCCATGGCTCAGCAGTTTTTCGGGGTGCCAGTAGGTGTTGGTGCGGGGTTGGCCGCGCTCGAGGTGTGGTGGCGGGATCCACTCGGTGTCGCCGTGGGCGTTTTTGCGGGTGGTCCAGCCCTTCTCTGCCAGGGGGTGGTGGCCGCCGCAGGCGAAGGTGAGGGTGTCGACGTCGGTGGTGCCGGTGTGGGCGTAGGGCAGGACGTGGTGGACCTCGCTGTAGTAGCCGCCCACGGTGCAGCCCGGGGCCGAGCAGCCGCGGTCCTTGGCGTACAGAACGATTCGCTGGGCCCGGTCGGCCAGCCTTCTGGTGTGATACAGCGCCAGGGCCCTGCCCTTGTCGAATATCGCCAGATAGTGATGGGCGTGGCGGGCCAGTCGGATCACATCGCTCATCGGCACCTGGGTGCCCCCGCCGGTCGACGCCCACCCGGTGGCCGATTCCAGCTCGGCCAGGGTCGTGGTGACGATGATCGAGGCCGGCAGCCCGTTGTGCCGGCCCAGCTCCCCGGAAGCCAGCACCGATCTGAGCACGGCCAACAGGCCGTCGTGTTGGCGCTGGGCGGGACCGCGGGTGTCGCGGTCGATGGCCTCCTGGGTCGGGGTGCCGTCCACGCACGGGTTCTCGTCGAGGTTGTTGCACATCCCCGGGGCGGCCAGTTTGGCCAGCACCGCTTCCAGGGTGGCGCGGAACTCGGGGGTGATCCAGCCGCTGAGTCGGGACATCTTGTCGGGGCCCTGGGCGCCCAGGGTCAGGCCGCGCCGGCGGGCGCGGTCCTCGTCGGTGTAGTTGCCGTCGGGGTTGATCGCGTCGGCGAGCGTGGTGGCCAGTTTGGTGAGTGTCTCGGGACGGATGTCGTGGCCCCACGCGGCCAGATCGGCTTCGGCGCGTTCGCGGGTGGGCTGGTCGACCCATGCGGGCAGCCGGTGGGAGAAGTTGCGGATGACGGCGACGTGCTCGGTCCCCAGCTTGCCCTGACGCTGACCCTCGGCGGTGTCGGCCAGCAGTGGGGGCAGGGGTTGACCGGTCAGCCCGTGGCGGGGTCCCAGATCGGCGGCCTCACGGACACGGCGGGCGGCTTGTGGACGCGAGATCAGGGTGGCCTCGGCGATCGCGTGGGACAGCTTGCCGCCCAACTCCTCCGGGGTGGCCTGGTGGGCCAGGGTGTTGATCACCGCATGCTCCAGGGCCGGCAGGCGCCGGCGCACGTTTTCCACCCGCCCCAGCCAGGCCAGCAACTCCGGGGTGGTCAACGCATCACAGTCGAACCCCAGCAGCGTGTCCAAGTCGGTGTCGAGCGCGTCGAACGCCGCACTCAACTCCTGCCGATCGATACCCACACCGCGACACTATCGGCGACCACCGACAACAAACCCCGGATTGTGACCACAGAAGCCCAAGTGACGCAAGTTTTTTGGCAGTTTTTGAGCGGACGACGATCGGCCCGCCGCCCGCGGCTGCGCACCTACTGCGTCGGCGCGAACTCCCGCTCCAGGTCGAGGATCTGACGCGTCGTCTTGACCACCGCGTCGGGGTTCAGGCTGATCGAGTCGATACCCAGCCGTACCAGGAACTCGGCCATGTCGGGGTAGTCCGACGGCGCCTGCCCGCACAGCCCCGAGTGAATTCCGTTGCGGCGACAGCCTTCCACGGCCAGGCGGATCATCTCCTTGACGCCGTCGTCGCGTTCGTCGTAGTCGAAGGCCACGATTTCGCTGTCGCGGTCCACACCGAGGGTGAGTTGGGTCAGGTCGTTGGAGCCGATCGAGAAGCCGTCGAAGCGTCTGGCGAACGCGTCGAGCAGGATGACGTTGTTGGGGATCTCGCACATCGCGTACACCTGCAACCCGTTGTCGCCGCGCCGCAGTCCGTGTTCGGCCATCGTCTGCAGCACCAGGTCCGCCTCGGCGACCCGGCGCACGAACGGCAGCATGATGACGATGTTCGTCAGGCCCATCTCCTCGCGCACCCGGCGCATCGCGCGGCACTCCAGCGCGAAGCCCTCGGCGTAGGCCGGGTGGGCGTAGCGCGACGCGCCGCGGAAGCCGATCATCGGGTTGGCCTCGGCCGGTTCGAACCCGCTGCCGCCGATCAGGCTGGCGTACTCGTTGGTCTTGAAGTCCGACGTCCGCACCACCACGGGTTTCGGCCAGAATGCGGCCGCGATCGTGCCGATCCCCTCGGAGAGCCGCTGCACGAAGAACTCCGCCCCGTCGGCGTAGCCGTAGGTGAGCCGCTCGATCGTGCGCCGCTCCGTGGCGTTGTCGACCTTGTCGGGATGCAGCAGGGCCAGCGGGTGCGCCTTGATGTATTCGCTGACGATGAACTCCATCCGAGCCAGTCCCACACCGTCGTTCGGCAGAAACGACGTCTTGAAGGCCAGGTCCGGGTTACCGAGGTTGACCATGATCTGGGTCCGCGGCCGCGGCAGGTCGGCCACCTCCGTGCGGTCCACGTGGAAGCCCACCTCGCCGCGGTACACCCGCCCGGTGTCGCCCTCCACGCATGACACCGTGACGACCTCGCCGTCGGGCACGGTCGCGGTGGCGTCACCCGCTCCCACCACCGCCGGGATGCCGAGCTCGCGGGCGATGATCGCCGCGTGGCAGGTGCGCCCACCGCGGTTGGTGACCACGGCGGCGGCGGTTTTCATGACCGGCTCCCAGTCCGGCGTCGTGGTGTCGGCCACCAGCACCTGGCCCGGCTGGAAGTCCGACAGGTGGTCGAGGTCGCCGATCCGTTTCGCCACACCCGAGGCGATCTTCTCGCCGACCGAGCGACCCTGGGCGAGCACCTCGGTCTCGGCGCCCTTGTCTTCCAGCACATAGGTTTCCACCGTCGTCACGCTGCGTTGAGACGCCGCCGTCTCGGGGCGCGCCTGCACGATGTAGAGCTTGCCGTCCACCCCGTCCTTGGCCCA
>CAYVQQ010000001.1:34182-39247 GCA_964453085.1 uncultured Mycobacterium sp. | reverse complement strand
CGCCCCCCGCCACCGCGCCGCCCCCGCAACGCCTCTCGGTCCTCCAGGCTCACGGACCGGCATTCTAGGCGCGCCGCATCGCCGCGGCGCTGCACGATCACCGCCGTGGCGGCGCCCCGCAACCGGTGCCGAGCAAGTTACCGTCGGGGTATGCCTCCATCTGGTACTTCTGCCGCCGGGGCGGGGAAGCGGAGGGGCCGCCGGCAGGGCGGGCCGGTGTCGAGGGACGCGGTGCTCCGCGCGGCCAAACAGTGCTTCGCCACCCACGGGTACGAGAAGACCACGCTGCGCCAGGTCGCGCGGGACGCCCACGTCGACGCGGCGATGGTGCTCTACCTGTTCGGGTCCAAGGCCGAACTGTTCCGCGAGTCGGTGCGGCTGATCCTGAACCCCGACGCTCTGGCCGCGGAGATGATCGCCGGGCGACCCGCAGACCTTGGCGTCCGGTTGGTGCGGGTCTACCTGCGGAACTGGGATGAGCCCGACACCGGGCGGAGCCTGGTCACCATGGTGCGCTCGGCGACGACCAACCCGGACGCGCGCGAAGCGTTCCGCGACTTCATGTGCGGGTACGTGCTGGGGGCCGTTTTGGATGTCCTGGGCGACGGTCCCGATGCCCGGCTGCGTGCGAACCTGGCCGGCACCAGCCTGGTCGGCGCCGCGATGTTGCGTTATGTGATGCGGGTCGGTCCGCTGGCCGACCTGAGCACCGCCGAGGTGGTCGAACTGATCGCGCCGAGCGTGCAGCGCTACCTGACCGCCGGCGCCGACGAACTCGGGCTGCCGGAGAGGTACCGGGCCTGATCGGCGGGCAGCCCTCAGCCCTCCCGGAGCCCTCAGCCCTGCCCGAGGGTGTCGGCGTTGCCGCGGCAGCTTGATCGACGAAATCGTCCCCAACATTTAGACTTGAGCGGAACAGACTCAACATTGACGGCGTTGGACAACACGACCAGCATTTCCATCCGTAACCCGACCCGAACGGAGGCGTCGTGGACTCTTTCAACCCGACCACCAAGACCCAGGCGGCACTGACCTCGGCGCTGCAGGCGGCCTCGTCTGTCGGCAACCCCGAGATCCGGCCCGCCCACCTGCTGATGGCGCTGCTGACGCAGGCGGATGGGATCGCCGCGCCGCTGCTGGAGGCGGTCGGCGTCGAGCCGGCGACCATCCGCGCCGAAACCCAGCGCCTGCTGGACCGGCTGCCGCAGGCCAGCGGCGCCAGCGCGCAGCCGCAGCTGTCGCGCGAATCGCTGGCGGCCATCACCACCGCCCAGCAGCTGGCCACCGAGATGGACGACGAGTACGTCTCCACCGAGCACGTCATGGTCGGCCTGGCCACTGGCGACTCCGACGTCGCCAAGCTGCTGACCGGCCACGGCGCCTCACCGCAGGCGCTGCGCGAGGCCTTCACCAAGGTGCGCGGCAGCGCGCGGGTCACCAGCGCCGACCCCGAGGCCACCTACCAGGCGCTGGAGAAGTACTCCACCGACCTGACCGCCCGGGCTCGGGAAGGCAAGCTCGACCCGGTCATCGGCCGCGACAACGAGATCCGCCGCGTCGTGCAGGTGCTGTCGCGCCGCACCAAGAACAACCCGGTGCTGATCGGCGAGCCCGGTGTCGGCAAGACCGCCATCGTGGAAGGCCTGGCTCAGCGCATCGTGGCCGGCGACGTGCCCGAGAGCCTGCGCGACAAGACCGTCATCAGCCTGGACCTCGGCTCGATGGTTGCCGGCGCCAAGTACCGCGGCGAGTTCGAGGAGCGGCTCAAAGCCGTGCTCGACGACATCAAGAACTCTGCCGGGCAGATCATCACGTTCATCGACGAACTGCACACCATCGTCGGCGCCGGTGCGACCGGCGAGGGCGCCAAGGACGCCGGCAACATGATCAAGCCGATGCTGGCCCGCGGCGAACTGCGGCTGGTCGGCGCCACCACGCTCGACGAGTACCGCAAGTACATCGAGAAGGACGCCGCGCTGGAGCGCCGCTTCCAGCAGGTGCTGGTCGGTGAGCCGTCGGTGGAGGACACCGTCGGCATCCTGCGTGGCCTCAAGGACCGCTACGAGGTGCACCACGGCGTGCGAATCACCGACTCGGCGCTGGTGGCCGCGGCTACCCTGTCCGACCGCTACATCACCGCGCGCTTCCTGCCGGACAAAGCCATCGACCTCGTCGACGAGGCCGCGTCGCGCCTGAAGATGGAGATCGACTCGCGGCCCGTGGAGATCGACGAGGTCGAGCGCCTGGTCCGCCGCCTCGAGATCGAGGAGATGGCGCTGGCGAAGGAGGAAGACGAGGCGTCCAAGGAGCGGCTGGAGAAGCTGCGCTCCGAGTTGGCCGACCAGAAGGAGAAGCTGGCCGAGCTGACCACCCGGTGGCAGAACGAGAAAAACGCGATCGACGTCGTCCGTGAGCTCAAGGAACAACTCGAGGCGCTGCGCGGGGAGTCCGATCGCGCCGAGCGCGACGGCGACCTGGCCAAGGCCGCCGAGCTGCGCTACGGGCGGATCCCCGAGGTGGAAAAGAAGCTCGACGCCGCGCTGCCCCAGGCCGAGGCCCGTGAGAACGTGATGCTCAAGGAGGAGGTCGGGCCCGACGACATCGCCGACGTGGTGTCGGCGTGGACGGGCATTCCCGCCGGCCGCATGCTCGAAGGCGAGACCGCCAAGCTGCTGCGCATGGAGGATGAGCTGGGCCGGCGCGTCGTCGGCCAGAAGAACGCGGTCACGGCGGTCTCCGACGCCGTGCGGCGGTCGCGGGCCGGTGTGGCCGACCCCAACCGGCCGACCGGGTCGTTCATGTTCCTCGGCCCGACCGGTGTCGGCAAGACCGAACTGGCCAAGGCGCTGGCGGAGTTCCTCTTCGACGATGAGCGCGCCATGGTCCGCATCGACATGAGCGAGTACGGCGAGAAGCACTCGGTGGCCCGCCTGGTCGGCGCCCCTCCCGGTTACGTCGGCTACGACCAGGGCGGTCAGCTGACCGAGGCGGTGCGGCGGCGCCCGTACACGGTGATCCTGTTCGATGAGATCGAGAAGGCCCACCCGGATGTGTTCGACGTGCTGTTGCAGGTGCTCGACGAGGGGCGTTTGACGGATGGTCAGGGCCGCACGGTCGACTTCCGCAACACCATCCTGATCCTGACGTCCAACCTCGGGTCGGGCGGCAGCGAGGAGCAGGTGATGGCCGCGGTGCGCTCGGCGTTCAAGCCGGAGTTCATCAACCGCCTCGACGACGTGATCGTCTTCCACAGCCTCCAGCCCGGCGAGCTGGTGGCCATCGTCGACATCCAGTTGGCGCAGCTGCAGAAGCGGCTGGCGCAGCGCCGGCTGCAGCTCGAGGTCTCCGACGCCGCCAAGAAATGGCTGGCCCAGCGCGGCTTCGACCCGGTTTACGGCGCACGGCCGTTGCGCCGGCTCGTGCAGCAGGCCATCGGCGACCAGTTGGCCAAGATGCTGCTGGCCGGCGACGTGCACGACGGGGATACCGTTCCGGTCAACGTCAGCCCCGACGGCGACTCGCTGATCCTCACCTAGGCGGTGCCGGCGAGCTCACGGTGCCGGAGGCCGCGGCCTCCGGCACCGCGCCACGTCGTGCCCGATCGGCTTCTCCTGCGCCGCTCAGCCGTGACGGTCTCGGCCAGGGTGGCGGCAGTTCGGCGCGGCAAACGGCCGCGTCACGAGCCTGATACCCGGTTGTGACCCGCTCGGCTTCTTCACTCCGGGCGAAGAACCGATACCCTACTTGGGATGGTCCCCCTCTGGTTCACGCTGTCGGCCCTGTGCTTCGTCGGTGCCGGCGTGCTGCTGTATGTCGACGTCGATCGTCGTCGTGGTCGCAGCCGGCGCCGCAAGTCGTGGGCGCGGTCGCACGGGTTCGACTACGAGCGTGAGTCGACCGAGATCCTCCAGCGCTGGAAGCGCGGGGTGATGTCGACGGTGGGGGACGTCGCTGCCCACGACGTCGTCCTGGGGCAGATCCGCGGCGAGGCCGTCTACATCTTCGACCTCGAAGAGGTAGCCACAGTGATTGCGCTGCACCGCAAGGTGGGGACCAACGTCGTGGTGGACCTGCGGCTCAAGGGGCTCAAAGAGCCGCGGGAGAACGATATCTGGCTGCTCGGTGCGATCGGGCCGCGGATGGTGTACTCGACGAACCTGGACGCGGCCCGGCGGGCCTGCGACCGGCGTATGGTCACCTTTGCGCACACCGCGCCCGACTGCGCCGAGATCATGTGGAACGAGCAAAACTGGACGCTGCTCGCCATGCCGATCGCCAGCACCCGCGTCCAGTGGGACGAGGGCCTGCGCGCCGTGCGGCAGTTCAACGACTTGCTGCGGGTGTTGCCGCCGCTGCCGCAGGAGGCATCCCAGGAGGTGGGAGGGTCGGCGGGCCTGCGCCGCGCCACGCCGAGCCGTCCGCTGATGCCGGCCGGCCCCGGCGAGCTGCCGCCCCGGCGCGCGCAGCACGACGTCGCCGGGCTGATCGGCGAGGCGGGCCACCGCGAGGCGGAACCCGTGCGCCGCGAGCAAGGCCGTACCGAAGACCGCGAGCAGGACCCCTCCGAGGGTACCCACGGTCCGCCGCCATCGGTCAACGGCCGCGAGGCTCCCAACTACCAGCGCTGACCGCGCCCGGCGGGCGCCGGCCCCGTCGTTAAGATGTGGCCCATGCCCCGTCCGGTAGCCCTGATCACCGGGCCCGCCCCCGGGATCGCCCCACGCCGCTGCGTGGCGCGGCAGGTGGTCGACGTGATGGCGGTGATACAGCTGACCCGGGCCGAGCTGCCGGCCCCGCTCGCCGCCGGTGCCGGCACCGGCGGGCGGACGCCGCGAAACCTGGCGCACGCGCCGGCCGATCGAGTCGGGGGCGGTCGTGGACGAAGTTAGGCGCGGTGACGACGTGCGCCGGGCGGCGGCAGCGGGAGGAACCGGTATCGAGGCGCTGCGCGCAGAACTGGCCGAGCTGGTCCGACGGCTGTCGGTGGTGCACGGCCGGGTCACCCTGTCGTCGGGCGAACAGGCCGACTACTACGTAGATTTGCGCCGCGCCACGTTGCACCACC
>CAYVQQ010000001.1:16863-34172 GCA_964453085.1 uncultured Mycobacterium sp. | reverse complement strand
GTGGCCTGGTCCGCCAGCTCACCAGCGACTGGGACTACGCGGTGGTCGGCGGCCTGACCCTGGGCGCCGACCCGGTGGCCACGGCCGTCATGCACGCACCCGGGCGTGCAATCGACGCGTTCGTGGTCCGCAAGTCCGCGAAAACCCATGGGATGCAACGGCTTATCGAGGGGGCGGAAGTCGCCGGCCGGCGCGCGCTGGTGGTGGAGGACACCAGCACCACCGGAAACTCGGCGCTGACGGCGGTGCGTGCCGTCCGGGAGGCCGGCGGCGAGGTGGTCGGCGTCGCGACCGTGGTGGACCGCGCCACCGGCGCTGCCGAGGCGATCCGGGCCGCGGGGCTGCCGTACCGGTACGTGCTGGGCCTTGCCGATCTCGGGCTGGGCGCGGCGGCGAACGTGACTGATGCGCTGTAAATTCGGGTCGGCGCTGCGCGCCGTGAGTGCCCGGTCCGTCATCGCCTGCGGGTCGAGCGCCGACGGCGCCCCGGTGAAGCTGCTCGCCTCGCCGACCCTGCCCGCCCCGGGACTCAGCGAGGCGCTGCTCCACGGCGGCGTTTCGATCGACGGAACCCACGCCGGCGGGTGGACGCAGCGATGAACGATCCCGGGCCCACCGAGTGGGGGACACCGGCGACCGGCGTCGGGCCCTGGCCGGGTGAGCTGCCCGACGACCCCCGCTACGACGCGACCCTGTTGCGCGACGGTGACACCCGCAACGTCGTCGACGCGTACCGGTACTGGACACGCGAGGCGATCGTCGCCGACATCGACCGGCGCCGGCACCCGCTGCACGTGGCGATCGAGAACTTCGGCCACGACGCCAACATCGGCTCGGTGGTGCGCACCGCCAATGCCTTCGCGGTGCATACCGTGCACATCGTGGGGCGGCGGCGCTGGAATCGCCGCGGCGCCATGGTGACCGACCGCTACCAGCGGCTGTGCCATCACGACGGCACCGCCGCGCTGCTGGAATTCGCGGCGGGCGCCGGGCTGACCGTCGTCGCGGTGGACAACGTCCCGGGTTCCGTGCGCCTGGAAGAGGCGGCGCTGCCGTTGCGGTGCCTGCTGGCGTTCGGCCAGGAGGGTCCCGGCATCACCGACGAGCTGCGCGCGGGCGCGGCCGTCACGGTGTCGATCGCCCAGTTCGGCTCGACGCGCAGCGTCAACGCCGCAGTGGCCGCCGGGATCGCGATGCACGCTTGGATCCGCCAGCACGCCGACCTCACCCGTGCCTGGTAGTCGCACCGGACGCCAGGGAGCCTCGCCGCGTCGGCCGCAGCGTCGCGGCCCCGCCGGCTGCTGCTCGCGTTGTGTCCTTGAGGGCGACGCCGGAGCGGCCGAGTGCGCGGGCCCCGGCGACGAGCGCGGCGGTGATCGCCGCGGCCGTCGCATAGTCGAGACCGTCGGGCGGGTGGATGTTGGAGATGCAGTTGCGGTCCGCATCGGTGCGCCCCGGCGCCGGTCGGTGCGTCAGGTAGATGCCCAGGCTGTCGGCGACCGAGAGGCCCGGTCGCTCACCGATGAGCACGAGAACCGTGGTGACGCCCAGGGCTTGACCGATGTGATCGCCGAGCGCGACCCGGGCCTGGGTTGCGATCACCGGCGGGGCGATGCGGTAGCGGCCGCCGAACTCGCGCAGCAGCGCCTCGACCACGCCCGCGGCGTGCTCGGTCAGGGCGCGTGGCGAGAGGCCGTCTGCCAGGACGAAACCGATGTCCGCCTCGGTGGCCGGCAGGCCCGACAGATCGCCCGGGGCGCGTCCGAGGTCGGGCCGGCGCAGGTATTCGCCGCGCGAGGCGGCCCTGCTGCGCACCCGCGTCGGCTCGCCGACGCCCCCGCCCACGGTGATGCCCCGCAGCCGTCGGACCAGGCCGTCGATGTCGAGGGGGTCGTGTACGGCGTCGCGCGCCGCGGCGTGCGCGGTCCGGAACTCCAGGACCTGTCGGGTCGGTAGCGAGTTGCCCGCCCGCCCGAGTCCGATCCGCGCCTGCGTGGCGGCCCGCAGCGACGCCCACAGGTCGTTCATCGGCCGGACGCCAGTTCCCGCAGCGGCGACGCGGCGAGGTCGACGGGCAGGACCCGGCCCTCGGCGTCGGCCATGCCCAGCCCGGCCAGCCAGGCCTCGAATTCGGGTGCGGGCCGCAACCCCAACGCCTGTCGCGCGTACAGCACGTCGTGAAACGACAGGCTCTGATAGCCGAGCATGACGTCGTCGGCGCCGGGCACGGCGATGACGAACGCGGTGCCCGCCACGCCCAGCAGGGTCAGCAGCGTGTCCATGTCGTCCTGGTCGGCCTCGGCGTGGTTGGTGTAGCAGACGTCGACGCCCATCGGCAGGCCGAGCAGTTTGCCGCAGAAGTTGTCCTCGAGCCCGGCCCGGATGATCTGCTTGCCGTCGTAGAGGTATTCCGGCCCGATGAACCCGACCACGCTGTCGACCAGCAGCGGCCGCAGCGCCCGGGCCACCGCGTACGCGCGTGCCTCCAGCGTCTGCTGGTCGACCGGTTTGCCGCCCACCCCGAGGTGGGCCCCGGCCGACAGGGCCGAACCCTGCCCCGTCTCCAGGTACATGACGTTGTCGCCGACCGTGCCGCGGCGCAGCGAGCGGGCCGCCTCGTCGGCCTCGGTCAGCATCCCGACGGAGGTGCCGAAGGCTGCGTTGGCGCGCTCGGTTCCCGCGATCGACTGGAAGACGAGATCGACGGGAGCGCCGCGGTCGATCAGCTCCATCGTGGTCGTCACGTGGCAGAGCACGCACGACTGCACGGGGATGGCGAACCGCTCGCGGATGTCGTCGAGCAGGTGCAGCAGGTCCGCGGCCGCGGCCGGCGAGTCGGTCGCGGGGTTGACGCCGATCACCGCGTCACCGCAGCCCAGCAGCAGGCCGTCGAGCAGCGCGGCGGCGATCCCGCGTGGGTCGTCGGTGGGATGGTTGGGTTGCAGCCGGGTGGCCAGCCGGCGCGGTAACCCGATGGTGGTCCGGAAGGCCGCGGTCGCGGTCGCGGCGGCGGCGACGAGGATCAGATCCTGGTTGCGCATGATCTTCGACACCGCGGCCACCATCTCGGGGGTGAGGCCGGGGGCGACGGCGGCCAGGCGCGCCGCGGCGTCACCGCGGGATGCGGTATCCAGCAACCAGTCCCGGAAGCCGCCGACCGTCAGGTGGGCGACCGGAGCGAACGCCTCGCGATCGTGGCCGTCGAGGATGAGGCGGGTGACCTCATCGGTCTCGTACGGCACGACCACGTCGGAAAGGAATGACGCCAGCGGGATGTCGGCGAGCACCCAGCCGGCCGCGGCGCGTTCGGCGTCGGAGCCGGCGGCGCACCCGGCGAGCTGGTCGCCGGAACGCAGGGGAGTGGCCTTCGCCAGCACGTCGACGAGCCCGTCGAAGGTGTAGGTGGTCCCCGCAACGGTTTGCCGGTAGCCCATCTGCAGAACAGTAGGTCACGTCTGCGCGGTGAGGCAGGATCGGCAGGTATGGAACAGTTGTGGGTCAACCGGGCGGCGAGCGCCGAAGCCGCCGTGGTGCAACGACACCTGAAGCGGTTGTGGGCGCTGCCGGGCACCCAGTTGGGGGTGGTGGCCTGGCCGCCGACGCGGCGCGAGCGGCTGTTCGGCAGCTGGCACTACTGGTGGCAGGCCCACCTGCTGGACTGCCTGGTCGACGCGCAGCGGCGCGACCCGCAGCCGCGTCGGCACGCCATGATCAACCGGCAGATTCGCACGCACCGGCTGCGCAACACCTTCTCGTGGATCAACAGCTACTACGACGACATGGCGTGGCTGGCGCTGGCCCTTCAGCGCGCCGCGCAGATCGGCGGCCTGCGGCCCCGGCGTGCGCTGCCCAAGCTCGCCGACCAGCTCGTCAAGGCGTGGGTGCCCGAGGACGGCGGGGGCATCCCGTGGCGCAAGCAGGACCAGTTCTTCAACGCCCCGGCCAACGGCCCGGCCGGGATCTTCCTGGCCCGATGCCCGGACGGCCACGGGCGCCGGCTGCGGCGCGCCCAGCAGATGGCCGACTGGATCGAGGACACCCTGATCGACCCCGAGACCCATCTGGTGTTCGACGGCATCAAGGCCGGCTCGCTGGTCCGCGCACAGTACACCTACTGCCAGGGCGTCGTGCTCGGGCTGGAAACCGAACTCGCCGTGCGCACCCACGACGACCGGCACGCGCCGCGGGTGCATCGCCTGGTCGCCGCGGTCGGCGAGCGGATGGCGCCGTCGGGTGTGCTGCCGGGCTCCGGCGGAGGGGACGGCGGACTCTTCGCCGGCATCACCGCCCGGTACCTCGCGCTGGTGGCCACCGCGCTGCCGGGTGCCGCGGCCGCCGACTCCGCGGCCCGCGACGCCGCCCGTACCATCGTCCTGGCCAGCGCTGAGTCGGCGTGGGACTACCGGCAGACGGTGGCGGGGCTGCCGCTGTTCGGCCCGTTCTGGGACCGCGACGCGGAGATCCCCGCCCGGGGCCGCGGGGCCGGCGAGGAGGCACGGTTCGCCGACGGCGCCGTGCGCGGTTCGGGGGTTGCCGAACGCGACCTGTCGGTGCAGCTGTCGGGATGGATGCTGATGGAGGCCGCGTGCAGCGTCACCGCTGTGCCCGCGGCTTAGTGGTCGGGGACCGTGACCTGCTCGCGGTCCTCCCGCGTTCCGCGTCGCCGTCCCTGGTAGCCGCGCCAGCCGGCGACGATCGCCGGCATCAGCGAGAGGACCAGGATGGCCAGGATGATCGTCTCGAGGTTCTGGTGGACGAACGGCACGTTGCCCAGGAAATAACCCGCCAGCGTCGCACCTCCGCCCCAGGCGATGCCTCCGATGATGTCGAAGCCCAGGAACACGGGGTAGCGCATGTAGGACACCCCCGCGATCACCGGGACGAACGTCCGCACGAACGGTGCGAACCGGGCCAGAATGACCGCCCAGGCGCCGTACTTCTCGAAGAACGCGTGCGACTCGGTCACATAGTGCCGTTTGAAGAACCGCGAATCTTCCTTCTTGAACAGCGCCGGGCCGATGCGGCGCCCGATGAAGTAGCCCGTCTGGTCGCCGAGCACGGCGACAAGGGCGACGCACGGCGCCAGCACCCAGATGTCCACCGGCGGGTGCGGATGCGAGGCCAGCAGCCCGCCGGTGAACAACAGCGACTCGCCCGGCAGCAGCGGGAACAGCAGCCCGGTTTCGATGAAGACGATCATCAGGATCCCCGGCAGCACGGCCGAGCCGAAAACACCGCCGGCGCCCAGCCAGTACATCGGGTCGAGGATGTCAGGCAGGGCGGTCACCGTTGTGCTCACGATGTCTCAACATACCGGCGCCACCGGCCGCCGGCCGCCAAGTAGGGGCAAAGTGGCGGAAGTGCCCGGGCCACCCGACCTTTAGCCGCTGACGAACTCGCAGACCTTCCACTGGCCGTCGCGGTACTGCAGGTCCAGGCTGCGGGTCGAGCGGAGCTGGGGGTCGAAGGCCATGAAGGCGGTGACGTTGGCCTCGGCGTGCGGGCCGTTGACGACGACCTGGTCGATGCTGGCGATGACCGGGTACTGCCGGGCGGCCGAGACGCGTCGGTAGGTCTCCTGCCACTCGTGCTCGTCGAAGTCGACGTAGCTGTCGCGCGTCGTTCCGCACGTGAGCGTGCGCAGCGCGGACAGGTCGCCCCGCTGCACCGCGGCGTCGAAGGTCTGAATGGTCCGCCTGACCTCGTCTTCCTGCGAGACTTTCGCGTGCTTTCCGCGGGTCAGTAACACCGTGCCCAGGATCGCTATCGCCGCCAGCGCCAGCACGAACACCACCAGCGCCAGCGCCCAGCCCCATGTGGCGTTCGGGGACGTCCGCAACTTGGCGCCGAGGCGTGGTGGAATCAATTGCGGCACAGCAGCTTTCGTGGGCTGTCGGGACTGCGTCGTCGGATTCCCCAGGGGTGAGGCGAAAATCTCCGTGGCGGGTTCGGGGGCGGTGGGCATGACGGTCGTTGGTTTGGCGTCGAATCCGGGCGCGGTGAAGCGACGTTCGGGCTGCCCGGTGTTGGGGTCGGCCTCGGCGGCGTCGGCCCGCTCGGCCATGTTCATCACGACGGTCTCGGGATCGTCGGGCACCATCGGGCCGCTCTCGGTTGCCTCGTTGCCGGGTTCCACCGGGCGCTCGCGGTCGGGCTCGGGCGGATTGACCATGAGCAGCTGCTGTCCTCCTACGAGCGGCTAGTCGGGCACTTCCATGGGGTGCTGTTGGCGTGTCTGCTGTGGATCAGGGGTGTCCAGGATCGGCGCTGGGATGTTCAATTCGAGCCTGGAGGCCCTCCGGGGCGCTGATCTGTACATCCTGGTTATCGCACTGTACGTCACCGCCGATGAATCCCTGATCGCCGATCCGCGGCACGGGCCGTGGCGTTTCAGGATCGGGATCGCTGCTTGTCGGGGTGATGCCGAATCGGTAAATTCTGATGGTGCTGCACGCACGGCTCGGGTCCCCGTGTCGGCCGACGACAGCTGGAGACAGCCCCCGCAGACGACCACGTACGCAACGCAGCACGCCCCGGAAGGGCCGCACAGTTTCAACGCCCTACGGCCCGGGCGGTGCGCAAACGGAAACGGAAACGGCACAATGGGCCCATGACGTCGACGGGCGACCTTCTGAGGCCTGATCCGATCCTGTTGCCGGGGGACAGGGAAGCCGAAGCCGAACTGCGCGCCAAGGAAGACCCGAGCATCGTCGCCGCCGCCCATCCGACGGCGTCGGTGGCGTGGGCGACGCTGGCCGAGGGGTCGCTGGCCGAGGACAAGGTCGTCACGGCCTATGCCTACGCCCGCACCGGTTACCACCGGGGCTTGGACCAGTTGCGCCGCCACGGCTGGAAGGGGTTCGGCCCGGTGCCGTACGCCCACGAGCCCAATCGCGGTTTCCTGCGGTGCGTGGCGGCGCTGGCCCGGGCCGCCGCCGCCATCGGCGAGACCGGCGAGTACTCGCGCTGCCTGGATCTGCTCGACGATTGCGACCCCGCCGCCCGCCAGGCGCTCGGGCTCTAGCCTGCTCAGAACCAGGCGCCCCAGAACCGGGTCAGTGAGTCGCCCCACGCCACCAGCACGTGCGGCACGCCGGAGAAGTCGAACAGCCAGAGCACCAACCCGAAGAACCAGCGATTCAGGCCCGGCACCAGCAACAGGAACAGCAGGATGAAAAAGCCGTACTGCTTGGCCGGTGCCACCGCACGCTGCGTCTCGGGGCTCAGATGCGGTTCCAGCGCGTCGTAGCCGTCCAGGCCGGGTATCGGCAGCAGGTTCAGCACCATCGCGGTGAGCTGCAGGAACGCCAGGAACGCCACCCCCGCCCACAGCACCGCGTGGGCCGGGTCGAAGAACAGCCGGACCAGCGTCAGCAGCAGCACCGCCAGCACGAGATTGGCCGCCGGACCCGCCAGGCTGACCAGGGTGCGGCGGGCGGGCGTCATGAACCACGTCCGCAGGTACACCGCGGCGCCGGGCAGGCCGATGCCGCCCAGCAGGATGATCACCATCGGCAGGAGCAGCGAGAGGGAGGGGTGGCTGTAGCGCCGCGGATCCAGGGTGAGGTATCCGCGCATGGCGGCGTCGTGGTCGCCGAACCGCCAGGCGGTGAGCGCGTGCCCGAACTCGTGCAGGCACAACGACACCAGCCAGCCGGCGACCACGAAGACGAACACCCCGACGTAGGACAGCGGCCGCACGCTGGATCCGGCCAGCCAGGCCAGTACGCCGCCGGACGCCGTCGCCGCGAGCAGGGCCAGGAAGGCTGGGCTGGGGCGCACCGATTCGTGCGACCGCGCGGGAAAGCTCACCGGTCGAAACTATCGGACGACGAGCCAGCCCTCGACGTTGCGGTAGAAGGTTGATCGCCGGGCCGGGCGGGCCGCGGGCACGCCGTCGCGCATCACCGTGGCGCCGGTGCAGCCCAGCTGGGCCGCGCGCCCGGTGACCCAGCGGCGGCGCCGTACCCGGGCGCGCAGGCCGGGCAGCGTCGCCGTCGGCTCGATGCGGCAGCCCGCCACCCCGCCGTCGAACAGCCTGGTGTCGTCGACCACTGCTTCCCCGTACAGCGATTCCCCGTCAGCCGGGAGCCAGTGCGCCCGCCCCGCGATCGCACACCCGGTGTCGTCGCGGATCAGGGGCACCCGCGCCGCGGATCCGCACCGGGCGCGCCGCGCCGCGCGGCGCCCGGACGGCAGCCGGTAGGCGCGGGTCGCCGGGGTGCGGCGGCGCGGCACGTAGGCCACCTCGACGTCGAGCCGGCCCGCGCGCAGCAGTCCGGTCAGCACCGCGGCCAGGTCGGCGTCGTCGCCGACCACCACCAGCCGACGGTACGGCCCGACGGCGGCGTCTAGGTTGCCCCGGCCGTCGGGGCGCAACAGGGGTAGGTCGCGCAGCGGTCCGGGAACCCGGCGCCTGCCGAACAGCAACACCGCCGACGTGGGGGTTTCGCCGTTGTCTCTCATCGGCTGACACGCTACGACGTGATGAACGTGGTGACCGACGCGCGGACGCTCGGACCGCATCGCGTGTGGCTCGACATCCCGCGGCGGCGCGGGACCGCCGATTCACGGGAGGCCGACGCCATGGACGCCTCGCTGAGCACCGGGTTCGCGACGGTCCGATTCGGCTCGCGCGGGCCGACGGACCGTGACCGCGCCGAAGCCGGTTCCGTTCGTGCAACCGTCGACGTTTTAGGATCACCTCCGTGAGTGCAGTAAGCACGGCGAAGGGCTCGCACGCGGGATGTGCGGCGGCAAGCCCGGGGCGTTGCTGCTCGGCCACTGCCCGAACGGCAGCGTCGCACCGAAAATCGTTGCGGCGCTTGCAGGTACATCGCTTTTACCGGCGGTGCCACAATCAGCAGGCGAGACCAGGTGGGAGCATGTCATGCCGGCAATCGTCCTCATCGGCGCCCAGTGGGGCGACGAGGGCAAAGGGAAGGCCACTGACCTGCTCGGCGAACACGTGCAGTGGGTGGTGCGCTATCAGGGAGGCAACAACGCCGGTCACACGGTGGTGTTGCCCACCGGTGAGAACTTCGCCCTGCACCTGATCCCGTCTGGGGTACTGACGCCCGGCGTCACCAACGTCATCGGCAATGGCGTGGTGGTCGATCCCGGCGTCCTGCTCGACGAGCTCGAGGGTCTGCAGGACCGCGGCGTCGACACCTCCAGGCTGCTGATCTCGGCTGACGCGCATCTGCTGCTGCCCTACCACGTCGCGATCGACAAGGTGACCGAGCGCTACATGGGCAGCAAGAAGATCGGCACCACCGGCCGCGGTATCGGGCCGTGTTACCAGGACAAGATCGCCCGCATGGGCATCCGGGTGGCCGACGTGCTCGACCCGGAGCAGTTGACCTACAAGATCGAGGCCGCCCTCGAGTTGAAAAACCAGATCCTGGTCAAGATCTACAACCGCAAGGCGCTCGACGCCCAACAGCTGGTCGACGCGCTACTCGAGCAGGCGGAGGGCTTTCGGCACCGCATCGCCGACACCCGCCTGCTGCTCAACAACGCGCTGGAAGCCGGCGAAACGGTGTTACTGGAGGGCTCGCAGGGCACCCTGCTCGACGTCGACCACGGCACCTATCCCTATGTGACCTCCTCGAATCCGACCGCCGGTGGCGCGGCCGTGGGCTCGGGCATCGGACCGACGCGGATCACCACCGTGCTCGGGATCCTCAAGGCCTACACCACGCGCGTGGGTTCGGGCCCGTTCCCCACCGAATTGTTCGACGAGAACGGCGAATACCTGACCAAGACCGGCGGCGAGTTCGGTGTCACCACCGGACGGCGCCGCCGTTGCGGCTGGTTCGACGCCGTCATCGCCCGCTACGCCACCCGCGTCAACGGCATCACCGACTACTTCCTGACCAAGCTCGACGTGCTGTCCAGCCTGGACACGGTGCCGGTGTGCGTCGGCTATCGGCTCGACGGCAAGCGCACCTCCGAGATGCCGATGACCCAGAGCGACCTGGCCCGCGCCGAACCGATCTACGAGGAACTGCCCGGTTGGTGGGAGGACATCTCGGCGGCCCGCGAGTTCGACGAGTTGCCGGCCAAAGCTCGTGACTACGTGTCGCGGCTGGAAGAGCTAGCCGGAGCGCACGTTTCCTGCATCGGTGTCGGGCCGGGCCGGGAGCAGACGATCGTGCGCCGAGACATCCTGGCGGCCCGCGCGTGACGACCGAACCGGATCCCGAGGACCTCGATCCCGAGTACGCGCACCACGGCGGCTTTCCGGAGTACAGCCCCGCCAGCCCGGGCCCCGGGTTCGGCCGGTTCGTGGCGGGCATGCGCCGACTGCAGGACCTCGCCGTGTCGGCGGACCCCGGTGACGACGTCTGGGACGAGGCGGCCGGACGGGTCGCGGCGCTCGTGGAACTGCTGGCGCCGTTCAAGGCCGACGAGGGCAAGTCCCCGGCGGGTCGGACGCCGTACCTGCCCGGCATGGGCAGCCTGCTGCTGCCGCCGTGGACGCTGACCCGCTACGGTCCCGACGGGGTCGAGATGACCGGCCAGTTCAGCCGGTTTCACGTCGGTGGCAACCACGCGGTGCACGGCGGTGTGCTGCCACTGCTGTTCGACCACATGTTCGGGATGATCGTGCACGCCGCGTCCCGGCCGATCAGCCGCACCGCCTTCCTGCACGTCGACTACCGCAAAATCACCCCGATCGACGTTCCGCTGGTGGTGCGTGGCCGCCTCACCGCCGCCGAGGGCCGCAAGGGCTTCGTGTCCGCGACGCTCGTCGACCGCGAGGACACGGTGCTGGCCGAGGCGAACGGCCTGATGGTGCAGTTGCTGCCCGGCCAGCCCTGAGTCGGGTCCGCCGCGCCCGCCCGGTGCGCACCTATCCTTGAGCCGTGACCGACGGCACGACTGATGAAGGACCGCAAGAACCCGACGACCCCGACGGCAAGACGACCGCGATCGAGCTGACCCCGCCGGCGGGCGGGTCGGATCACGGTGCCCGAGCAGGTGGAAGCGCCGAGCCCGACCGGCCCCGCGTGCTGTTGCTGGGTTCCGGCGCACCCGGCCACGAGCTGACGATCGCGTTGCGGCGCCTCGGCGCGGAGGTGGTCGTCGCCGACGGGGATCCCGACGGGCCCGCACACGCCGTCGCCGACCGGTCGCTGGTTGTCACGGTGGGAGACCCCGCCGCGCTGTCGGACGCCGTCGCGCGGTTGCGGCCGGACGTCGTGGCGACCGCGACCGGCGCCGTCACCGGTGCCGCCCTCGAGTCCCTAGATGGCGCCGAATTGGTGCCCGGAGCCCGCGCCGTCGGGCTCACCGGCGACCCCGAGCGGCTGCGCCGGCTCGCCGCCGACGAACTGGGCCTGCCCACCGCGCCGTTCTGGTTCGTCGGGTCGGTCGGCGAACTCGAGGCGGTGGCCGCCCATGCCGGGTTGCCGTTGCTGGTCAAGCCGGTGGCCGGAGCGCCCGGGCGCGGGCAGTCCGTCGTCACCGGGCGTCACGACCTCGAGGCGGTGTGGCGGGGCATCGTGGGGAGGCCGGCCGGGGAGGGGCGGTACCGGGTGATGGCGGAAACTCTGGTCGATGTCGACTTCTTCGTCACCCTGCTCGCGGTGAGCAGCCAGGGTGCGGGCCGCCCGCTGATCGAGTTCTGCGCACCGATCGGTCACAGCCGCGCCGAGGCCGACGTACTGGAATGCTGGCAGCCGCAGCAGTTGACCGCCGCGGCGCTGGACGCCGCGAGGTCGATCGCCGCACGGATCGTCAAGGCGTTGGGTGGGCGCGGCGTGTTCGGCGTCGAACTGATGGTCCACGGCGACGAGGTGTACTTCGCCGACGTCACCGCGTGCCCGCAGGACAGCGCCTGGGTGACCCTACGCAGCCAGCGGCTCTCGGAGTTCGAGCTGCAGGCGCGCGCGATCCTGGGCATTCCGGTGGACACGATGATGACCTCGCCGGGCGCCGCGCGGGTGGGGAGCCCGGGCGCCGGCGTGCCGGCTGCGGGTGCGCTGGCGCGCGCGCTCGGCGTGCCCGAGAGCGACGCACGCCTGTTCGGGCCGGGATCGCGGGCCGGGACGTGGGTGGCGCTGGCCACGGCCCCGGATGTCGCGACCGCACGCGAGCGCGCCCGCGAGGTCGCCGGCCGGGCCCATGTGCCAGACTTGGTCTGATGAGCTACGCAGGAGACGTCACGCCGCAGCAGGCGTGGAAGATGCTCAGCGATCACCCCGACGCGGTGCTGGTCGACGTGCGCACCGACACCGAGTGGCGTGTCGTGGGGGTGCCGGACCTGTCCAGCCTCGGCCGCGAGGTGGTCTACCTCGAGTGGCATTCGTCGGACGGACGGCTCAACGAGAACTTCGTCGCCGAACTGCGGGACCGGATCCCGTCGAGTGAGCGAGCGGAGCGGCCCGTGGTGTTCTTGTGCCGCTCGGGGGGCCGCTCCGTCGCCGCGGCCAAGGTCGCGACCCAGGCGGGCATCACCCCGGCCTACAACGTGCTGGACGGATTCGAGGGCCACATGAACCCGGGCTGGCGCGCAACGGGATTGCCCTGCCGGGAGTTCTGAGGCCGCCGAGACGATGCCGGACACACCCCGAGGTCACGGCCACCCGCGGGCGTCGTTCTTGAGCTTGTTGTTGAGGTCGACGCAGAAGTCGGCGGAAGTGCCGGCGAGCATGACGAAATAGGTCTGGACTTTGCGCAGATCGCCGTTGGCCGGGGTCTCCCAACTGCTGTTGCACATCGCGTATTCCCCACCCGGGTTGGCCCGGCGCCAGTTGGTCATGACGCATTGCTTGAGGCTGTCGACGCTCTTGACGGCGCTCTTGGCGGCGACCAGCATCGCGCCGCCCCACTTGCCGTCTTTGCGGCGGTAGCCGCGCGCCCCGAACCCGGCGTTGTTCTCCTGGCAGGACAGCCCCCGCCGCAGCAGGGCGAAGGGGGCCGCGAGTTGCTCGCTGGTGACCGCGGCGGAGGCGTTGATGAAGTTGGCGGCGTCCGTGCCGTCGCCCTGCTGGATGTCGGGGTTGGCGAGGTCGATCAGCTGCTGAGCGATCCCGGCGCTGCTGCCGCCGCCGATGATCGGCCCGCCGCCGGAGATCAGCGGCGGCAGGATCGCGGTGGGGTCGGCGGCGGCCACGGGCATCGCGAAGACTGCGCCAAGCGACAGCCCACCTGCCGCGACACGCCAGGCGACCCGATGTGCGCGACGTCTCATGGCCATCCCCCCAGCGGTCTGCCGCTGCGCCGAGCGGCCGATTCGCCCACCTGGCGAATCCCGGGCCATAGTACTGCTCGGAGGGGCACTGCTCGGAGGCCGCGACCAACTCCGGGCGCCCTCGTCCCGGTGAGGTCTCGGGCACGAAATCGCATGCCCCAGGCCGTGGCATGCGGCTGCGCCGAATCAGCGGAAGGCGTCGCTGCCGGTGAAGGCTTGACCCAGGATGAGTTGGTGCATCTCGGCTGTGCCTTCGTAGGTCAGCACCGATTCGAGGTTGACCATGTGCCGGATCACCGGGTATTCCAGCGAGATCCCGTTGCCGCCCAGGATGGTTCGGGCGGTCCGGCAGATTTTGATCGCCTCGCGGGTGTTGTTGAGCTTGCCGAAGCTGACCTGCTCGGGGCGCAGCCCGATGCTGTCCTTCAGGCGGCCCAGGTGCAGCGCGAGCAGCTGCCCCTTGTGCAACTCGAGCGCCATGTCGGCCAGTTTGGCCTGGGTGAGCTGGAATCCGGCGATCGGACGGCCGAATTGGGTGCGCTGCATGGCGTAGTCGAGGGCGGCCTGCCACGCCGAGCGTGCAGCACCCATCGATCCCCAGATGATCCCGTAGCGCGCCTCCGACAGGCACGACAGCGGGCCGCGCAGCCCCTTCACCCCGGGCAGCATCGCGTCGGTGGGCAACCGGACGTCGTCGAGCACCAGTTCGCTGGTGACCGACGCGCGCAGCGACAGCTTGTGGTGGATGGTGTTGGCCGCGAAGCCCGGGCTGTCGGTGGGGACCACAAAGCCTCGGATCCCGTCGTCGGTGACGGCCCACACGATCGCGACGTCGGCGATCGATCCGTTGGTGATCCACATCTTGCGGCCATTGAGCACCCAATCCGAGCCCTGCCGGCGCGCACGGGTTTTCATGGCGGCTGGATCGGACCCGGCGTCGGGCTCGGTCAGCCCGAAGCAGCCGAGCAACTCGCCGGCGGCCATGCCGGGCAGCCACTGTTGCTTGTGCTCCTCCGAGCCGAACTTCCAGATCGCGAACATCGCCAGCGAACCTTGCACCGACACCATCGACCGGACGCCGGAGTCCGCGGCCTCCAACTCGGTGCAGGCCAGGCCGTAGTGGACGGCCGAGGCCTCGCCGCACCCGTAGCCGTGCAGGTTCATCCCGAGCAGGCCGAGCGCGCCGAACTGCTTGGCCAGCTCCCGCGCGACGGGCAGGTCGCCGGCCTCGAACCAGTCAGCGGCATAGGGGGTGACATGCTCGGCGCAGAACTTCCTGACGGTGTCGCGGAGCGCGATCTCGTCGCTGGACAGTGAGGCGTCCAGGGCGAGCGGGTCGGCGCGGTCGAAGGGGGGCGGTGTCTGAGCGGTCATGGAACTCAGCCTGCCACCAAGCGGCGATCGCCGGTGCTGACGAACAGCACGGGCGCGGCAATGCCGTCGGGCCGGGCGGCCGCAGCGGGACCGGCTCCCGGCCCCGGTAGTCTCGCTGCATGCGACGGCTGGCGTACTTGGTCGTAGATGTCATCGCCGTGCTGGTGTTCTGCGCCGTCGGGCGTCGCAGCCACGCCGAGGGCGTCACCGCCAGCGGCGTCGCCGCCACGGCATGGCCGTTTCTCACCGGCACCGTCCTGGGGTGGTTGGTGTCGCGCGGCTGGCGGCGGCCCACGGCGGTGGTTCCCACCGGCGTCGTCGTGTGGCTGTGCACCGTCGTGGTCGGCATGGTGCTGCGCAAGGTCACGGCGGCGGGTGTGGCCGCGAGCTTCGTGGTGGTGGCCTCCGGGGTCACCGCGACGCTGTTGCTCGGCTGGCGGGCGGCCTTGGGGTGGGCCCGGCGGCGCCGCGCCGGCGCCTGACCCGGTGGAACGCGCCGACCACGACAGCCCCGTTCACCCCAGCGTGTCCCATGCGTGATGGGGGCCACGCCGCGTGACCCGCCGGGACGTCAGCCGTCGTGGGCGAGGGCGGCGGCCCGCGCGGTGGCCTCCCGGATCGGGCCACGCCACACGTCGCCGTGACCGGGCAGCAGGACCTCGACGTCGAGCAGCGACAACACGTCCAGGCTCCGCAGGCAGTCCTGCCGGCTGTGGCTGAACACCGCCGGGAGCAGCTGCGGCCCGCTGTCCCGCAGCAGTGGGTGGCCGGTGATCAGCGCGTCACCACTGGCCAGGACACCGTCCACGACGTAGGAGCAGTGCCCGCCGGTGTGCCCCGGTGTGGCGACGGCCATCGGGTGTCCCGGCAGCCCGGCGGCCGCGGCGGCGGTCAGCGGCCGGGCGGACGGGATGCCGCCGCGGACCAGGCCGCCGCGGCGAAGCACGTGCAGGCCCCACGCCGCCCACCGGGGCCGCCAGCTGCGCAGGGCCACATCGACAACCGAGGCCTGCTCGAGGTATTCACGCTTGGCGTGGCCCACCTCGTCGGGGTGACAGTACACCGGGGTCCCGCGCTCGTCGGCGAACCAGATCGCCGAACCCAGGTGGTCGATGTGCGCGTGTGTCAGCAGGATGGCGCGAACGTCGCCGGCGTCGTAGCCCAGCTGGCGCAGGGAAGTCAGCACGGCCTCCCGATCACCGGGATAGCCGGCGTCGATCAGCATGACCCCGGAGTCGTCGGCGACCAGCGTCCAGTTGACGGACTCGCCCCGGGCGAGGTGGACGGTGTCGCTGACCTGAACAAGATGCGGCACCCGTCCCATGCCCGCGAGTGTAGGCAGCACGAGAGGGGGTAGAACGAAACGGTGGCTCAACTCAAACTCGGATACAAGGCGTCCGCCGAACAATTCGCACCGCGCGAACTCGTCGAGTTGGCGGTGGCCGCCGAACGCCACGGCATGGACAGCGCCAGCGTCAGCGACCACTTCCAGCCGTGGCGGCACGAAGGCGGGCACGCCCCGTTCTCCCTGGCCTGGATGGCCGCGGTGGGCGAACGAACCAAGCGGATCATGCTGGGTACCTCGGTCCTCACCCCGACCTTCCGCTACAACCCCGCCGTCATCGCGCAGGCGTTCGCCACGATGGCGTGCCTGTATCCGGACCGCGTCTTTCTCGGCGTCGGCACCGGGGAGGCGCTCAACGAGATCGCCACCGGGTACGAGGGCGTGTGGCCGGCGTTCAACGAGCGGTTCGCCCGGCTTCGCGAAGCGGTCCGGCTGATGCGTGAGCTGTGGCGCGGCGACCGCGTCGACTTCGACGGCGAGTACTACCGGCTCAAGGGCGCCTCCATCTACGACGTGCCCGAGGGCGGTGTGCCGATCTACGTCGCCGCGGGCGGCCCGGTGGTCGCCAAGTACGCCGGACGCGCCGGCGACGGCTTCATCTGCACCTCCGGCAAGGGCGAGGAGTTGTACAAGGACAAGCTGATGCCAGCGGTGGCCGAGGGTGCGGCGGCCGCCGGGCGCGACGCCGACGACATCGACAAGATGGTCGAGATCAAGATCTCCTACGACACCGATCCCGAGCGGGCGCTGGAGAACACCCGGTTCTGGGCGCCGCTGTCGCTGACCGCCGAACAGAAGCACAGCATCGACGACCCGATCGAGATGGAGAAGGCGGCCGACGCGCTGCCCATCGAGCAGGTGGCCAGGCGCTGGATCGTCGCGTCCGACCCCGACGAGGCCGTCGAGAGGGTCAAGGACTACGTCGGCTGGGGCATGAACCACCTGGTGTTCCACGCGCCCGGCCACGACCAGCGGCGGTTCCTGGAGTTGTTCGACAAGGACCTGGCGCCGAGGCTGCGCCGGCTGGCCTGACAGCCGGACAGGTGGCGCTCGCCGGGCCCGGCGCCGCCGGCGCCGGCACGATCGCCGAACCGCCACGTCGATCCCCGGATCTGCGTTGCCGCCCCAAGCCGTCCGACACCAGCGTCGTCCTTTAGAACGTGCTGGTGGGCCGCACCCTGTTGGCCATGTCGACCAGCGTGTAGCGGTGCCGCTGGGTCGGGGCGACACGGGCCAGGTCGCGCAGCGCGGCCTCGACGCCCAGCCGCAGTCCGTGCTCGGTGAACGGGTAGCCCAGGATGTGGTTGGTGCTGGCCTCGTTGCGCTCCAACCAGTCCAGCGCCCCGCCCAGCACCACCCAGAGCGTATCGAGCTTGAAGCGCAGCAGGG
>CAYVQQ010000001.1:0-16853 GCA_964453085.1 uncultured Mycobacterium sp. | reverse complement strand
CCCGCCCAGCACCAGGGCGCGGATCTGCAGCACCCGCGGTTCGGTGGGCGGCAGCGCCTCGACCCGTCGGGCCGCGTCGCGGATCTCCTCCTCGGTGATCTCGCCTGTCGAGCGGCCCGACATCAGGGTGACCGCACTGGTCAGGCGCGCGGTGGTGAAGTGCCGGGAGGTCGCGGGCACCTCGTCGAGGGTGCGCACAGCACCCGCACGGTCGCCTCGGGCCGACAGGGCACGGGCCCACCCGAACGCCGCCGAGATCACGCCGTCATCGGTCTTCCAGACCGTCTCGTAGAACCTGTGCTCGTCGGTGTGGCCGGCGAGTTCGGCGGTGGCCGCCAGTGCCAGTTTGGGCGCGAGCTCGCCGGGGAAGGTGTCGAGCACCTCGGTGAAATGCTCGGTGGCGGCGTCGTAGTCGCCGGTGAGGAGTTCGGCGACAGCCCGGTACCACACCAGCCGCCACTCCCAGCCGACCCGCTCGGCCAGGTCGTCGAGCTTGCGGGTGGCCTTGGCGACGTCACCCAGGTCGAGCAGGGCGCGGACCTCCATCAGCGGCAGCTCGATCGACTCGGACAGCTCGACGTCGGCGGCGCTCAACGACCCGTGCCGGGCCGCCCGCAGCGAGTCCAGCGTCTGCACCGGCTGGGAGAGCACCGTCGCTTGCAGCACCGGGGCGGCGACGTCGGCGGGATTGACCAACGGCACCGCCAGCGCGGTCACGATCTCGCGGGCGGTCAACCGCTCCGAGTGGACCCGACCGTCCAGGTAGACGTCGGTGTGGGCGACGAGCAACTCGACCCCGAAAGTCGAGCGGCTGGGGGAGAAGATCGTCGACAGCCCGGGCCTCGGCACCCCGCTCTCCTCGGAGACCACCTCCCGCAGCACACCCATCAGCTGTGCGCACAGCTCCTCGGCGCTGGCGAAGCGGCGCCGAGGGTCGGGGTCGGTGGCGCGGCGCAGCAGTCGGCCGAACGAGTCGTGGGTGGCCAGCACGGGGTCGTTCTCGGGCAGCCCGTCCACGTAGCGGCCGTCGCGGGTGGGCAGATTCAGCGTGAGCGCCGCCAGCGTGCGGCCCACCGTGTAGATGTCGGTGGCCACCGTCGGGCCGGTCCGCACGATCTCCGGCGCCTGGAAGCCGGGGGTGCCGTAAAGGTAGCCGAACGAGTTGACCCGTGACACCGCACCCAGGTCGATCAGCTTGAGCTGGTCCTCGGTGAGCATGATGTTCTCGGGCTTCAGGTCGTTGTAGACCAGGCCGATGGAATGCAGGTAGCTCAGCGCCGGCAGGATCTCCAACAGGTAGGCGATGGCCTCGGCGACGGGCAGTTTCTCGGGCTTCCCGTCCTTGGTGGTGCCCTGCTTGAGTGACTGCCCACCGACGTACTCCATGACGATATAGCCGACCGGGTCGCCGTGCCGGTCCTTGTGCTCGACGAAGTTGAAGATCTGCACGATCTGTGGGTGCACCACCTCGGCGAGGAACTGCCGCTCGGCCATTGCGATCGCCTGCGCCTCGGCATCGCCGGAGTGCACCAGACCCTTGAGCACCACAGGGCGGTCGTTGACGTTGCGGTCGAAAGCCAGGTACACCCAGCCCAGCCCGCCGTGGGCGATGCAGCCCTTCACCTCGTACTGCCCGGCCACGATGTCGCCGGGGTTGAGCTGGGGCAGGAACGAATACGGGCTGCCGCAGGCCGGGCACCACCCCTCGGAGGCGCCTTTGCCCTCGTCGGTGGAGCGACCGACCGGCTTGCCGCAGTTCCAGCAGAACCGCTTGGACTCCGGCACCACCGGATCGGTCATCAGCGCTTCCAGCGGGTCGATGTCCCTGCCTCGGGGGATCTCGACCAGGCCGCCGCCGAGCCGCCGGACCGGCGGCAGGATTCGGGTGGCCGCGGTCCGTTCGTGCCCGTCGGCGCCCAGTCCACCCCGGGAGATGTGCGGCAACTCGTCGTCGAAGTCGGGGCGGAACAGCGCCTGGGTTTCCTGGACCCGGGCCGACCCGGTGGTGGTGAGCACGTCGGCCCGCTGGGTGCTGGGGCCGACGTGCTCGGCGTCGGGGTCCGGGCACTCCGAAGATTCGTCGGGTTGCATGTCGGATTCGGCCATCAGTCCACGTACCTCGGCGTGGGCGGGGCGGGAGCCGGACCCAGAACCGTCAACCACTTGCGGTACAACGTGTTCCACGTGCCGTCCCGGCGAATGCGTTCCAGTGTGCCATTGACGAACCGAACCAGCCCGGTGTTGTCCAGGTTGATGCCCACGCCGTAGGGCTGGGTGGCCATGTTCGGCCCGACGATGTGCAGGTACGGATCTTCCTCGACCAGGCCGGCCAGGATCGAGTCGTCGGTGCTGACGGCGTCGATCTGCCGTTGCTGCATCGCCACCAGGCAGTCGGCCCAGTTCACCACCGAAACGATGACCGGCGGCGGCACGATCTCCCGGATCCGGTGCATCGACGTGGTCCCCCGCGCCACGCACACCCGCTTGCCGGACAGGTCGGACGGATTGATGACCGGCGAGTCCCGCGGCACGAGGATGCGCTGGTAGGCGTCGAGGTAAACCGTCGAGAAGTTGACCAGCTTGCGCCGCTCGCAGGTGATGGTCATCGTCTTGACGACGACGTCGACCTCCGAGCGCTGCAGCGCGGTGATCCGCTCGTCCGATGACAGGATCCGATACTCCACGTGCGACGGTGCGCCGAAGATGTCCCGGGCGATCTCGCCGGCGATGTCCACGTCGAAGCCGGTGATCTCGCCGGTGATCGGGTCGCGGAAGCTGAACAGGTTGCTGCCGATGTCCAGACCGACGATCAGCCGGCCGCGGGCGCGGATGTCGGCCACCGCTGCGTCGGCCTCGGCCCTGTCGGGGAAAGGGCGCAGGCTGGCGGTGGCGTCGCAGCCCTGCGTGGCGTCGCGACGGGGCAGCGGCGCCTCCGGCGGCAGCTGCCGCATGTCGACCGGGGTGGGCGGCGGCAGCGTCAGCGTCGACGTCGACGTCAGGGACTCCGTGTGCCCGCAGGCCGCCACCAGCAGCGTTGGCAACAGCACAGCGATCGGGGCGCACCTGCGCCGCATCCGCCGGACCGCACCCGGGCGGGGCATCAGCGATACTCCTTCAGCCGCGGCCACAGGCCGAGGGCGACCGCGATGGCGGCGCCGAGGCTGAGCACCACGCTGCCGACCTGGGCGCCGGACAGCCCGCGGCGGGCATTGAGGACGTCGTTGCGCAGCCGGCTGCGACTCTGGTCCATGGCCTTGACCAGCTGGTCCTCGAGCTGGTCGAAGGCGGGGGTGGCGTCGTTCTCCCCGCCGCCGAGCGCGACCTGGGTGGCGGCCCGGTAGTTGCCCACCGCGATGTAGGAATTCATCCGGTCGTTGGCCTGTCGCCAGCGCACCAGCAGCTGGTCGGCGCCTCGCAGGTCGGGCTTGTCGACGGCGTCGTTGTGCGACATGTACTGCTCGAGCTGTTGGTGCATCGCGTCGATGCGGTGATAGAAGGACTGCTTGCGGATGTCCTCGTCGCCCCGCCGGATCAGCGACAGCGTCTCGTCGGCCCGGGCTTGCTGCGCGATGATCTCGACGTTGGTCACGGTCCTGAGTGAGTCCGCGGCGGTGTCCTTGGCGCTGCGGCTGGCGGTCGTGGAGATGGTCAACACGGTCCCGACCCACACCACCATGACGAGAATAGCCAGCCCGCCCACGACCAGCCCCGGGTTGATCCGTCGTCGGGTGCGCCGGGCCAGCCAGCGGTGGGCGAACACGCCGAAGGCCACAGTGGTGCCGACCACGAGGATCACCGGGGCCGGGATCTTGGTGGAGGCGGTGGTTTCGGCGTCCACCCGAGCCGAGGTCTCCTCGTAGAGCCGCGCCGCGTCCGGCAGTATCGTCGTCTGCATCAGCCCCGACGCCTCGGACAGGTACGACGACCCGACCGGGTTGCCCTCCCGGTTGTTGGCGCGCGCGGTCTCGATCAGCCCGGTGTACACGGCCAACTCGGCGTTGATCCGGCCCAGCAGCTGCACCAGCGGCTCGGTGGTCAGGCCGCTCGACGCTTCGGTCACGGCGACGGCGGCGTCGGTGATGGCCTGCTCGTAGCGCTCCCGGACCGGACGCGGCTCGGCCTCGGCGATGAAGGCGGTGGCCGCCGCGGCATCGGCGACCGACAGCGTGGTGTAGAGCCGTCCGGCGGCGAACGACAGCGGCTCGGTGTGGTTGAGCACCGTCGTGAGCACCTGCTGGCGGTGGTTGATCGTGGTCGACGTGGCGAAGGCGGTCAGACCGCCCAGCGTGGCCAGAACGATGCCGATCGAGAGGATGCGGCCGGGTGTCGTGGACACAAGCCACCAACGCGGGTGGGCCGGCTCGATCGACGACCGGGATCCCTGCGGCTCGGTCGTCGGGTGGGCCAGCTCAACCGTCACGTCTGCGCAGACCTCGTCTCTCGGCCTCGGGGGTTCACGGGACCAACTTCTATAAGCGAATTCTAAGAGGATGTTGTCGATGATGTGAGGGGACGATGCAAACGCCCCGCGCCTATTCTGAAACGCGTGCACGGCGACGGCGACGGGTGGGTGATATCCGAGGACGGCGCCTCTTACTGGGGTCGGTACGGCGCGGCGGGTCTGCTGCTGCGCGCCCCGCGGCCCGACGGCACCCCGGCGGTGCTGCTCCAGCACCGGGCGGCGTGGAGCCATCAGGGCGGCACCTGGGGCCTGCCGGGCGGCGCCCGCGACAGCCACGAGAGTCCGGAGGAGACGGCCGTCCGCGAGGCATACGAGGAGGCCGGCCTGTGCGCCGAGCGGCTGGTCGTGCGGGCGACGGTGGTCACCGCCGAGATCTCCGGGATCGGCGGCACCCGCTGGAGCTACACCACCGTCGTCGCCGACGCCGGGGAACTGCTGCACACCGAACCCAACATGGAGAGCGTCGAGATGCGCTGGGTCCACGAAGACGAGGTGGCCGGCCTGCCGCTGCATCCCGGTTTCGCCGCCAGCTGGCATCGGCTGCGCACCGAGCCGGCGCTGGTGCCGGTGGGCGCCGGGGACGAACGGCGGCGAGACCTGCCGTGTACGCTGCACATCGACGACGAGACGTTCGTGTGGTGCATGCCCGGCCCCCCGCTGCGGGCCGACCAGTCGCCGTCGCCGCTGAGCCGCCGGATCAACTCGCTGCTGCAAGCGCGGACTTGAGCCGCTGCGCGGCCGCCCACGGGTCCTGGGCCGCGGTGATCGCACGCACCACCACGATCCGGCGGGCACCGGCGGCGAGCACGTCTGGCAGGCGCTGCGCGTCGATGCCGCCGATCGCGAACCACGGCTTGTCGGTGGCCAGCCGGGCGGCGGCGTCGACCAGTCCCAGGCCGGGCGCGGCGCGGTCCGGCTTGGTGGGAGTGGGCCAGCAGGGTCCGACGCAGAAGTAGTCGGCCTCCCCGTCGGCGGCCGCGGCGAGCTGCACAGGGTCGTGAGTGGACAGGCCGATCAGCGTGTCCGGCCCGACGACGTCGCGCGCCACCGGCAGCGGCAGGTCGCCCTGCCCCAGGTGCAGCACGTCGGCGCCGGCCGCGCGGGCGATGTCGGCCCGGTCGTTGACCGCGAGCAGGGCGCCGTGCCGGCGGGCCGCGTCGGCGAGGACCTCGAGGGCGGCCAGCTCGTCGCGGGCCTCCAGCGGGCCGAACCGCTGTTCCCCGGCCGACCCCTTGTCGCGCAGCTGGATGATGTCGACCCCGCCGGCCAGGGCGGCCTCGGCGAACTGCGCCAGGTCGCCGCGCTCGCGGCGGGCGTCGGTGCACACGTAGAGCCGCGCTGCGGCCAGAACGGAGTGGCGTGGATGCACACCGCGACGTTAGCGCGCTAGCGTGGGACCGGGAAAACACCCAAACGGGAGCCTCGGGTAGCTGCGGGGCTGAGAGTGGGCACAGCCGGAGGAACCGGATCTGTCCTTACCGTCAGACCTGATCCGGGTAATGCCGGCGATAGGGAGGCCGAACATGCCGTCAGACTCGCGGTCGCTGGCTGTCGTCGGCGGCGGTGTCATCGGTCTCGCGGTGGCGCGCGCGGCGGCGCGGGCCGGGTGGTCGGTGCGGGTGCACCGTACCGCAGACAGGGGCGCGGCCTGGGTGGCCGGCGGGATGCTGGCCCCGCACAGCGAGGGTTGGCCCGGCGAGGAGCGGTTGCTGCGGCTGGGACTGGAGTCGTTGCGGATGTGGCGCGAGGGGGGCTTCCTGGACGGCCTGCCGGTCGAGGTGGTGACCGCGCGCGAGTCGCTGGTGGTCGCCGTGGACCGGGCTGATGTCGCCGACCTGCGCACCGTCGCGGACTGGCTGTCCGCGCAGGGGCATCCGGTGATCTGGGAGTCGGCGGCCCGTGACGTCGAACCGCTACTGGCGCAGGGGATCCGGCATGGTTTCAGGGCGCCCACCGAGTTGGCCGTGGACAACCGGGCGGTGCTCGACGCGTTGTCGGCGGACTGCGAGCGGCTCGGGGTGAGCTGGGCGCCGCCGGTGATCGAGTTGTCCGAGGTCAAGAGCGAGACGGTGGTGATCGCGAACGGTGTCGACGCGCCCGCGCTGTGGCCGGGACTGCCCGTTCGCCCGGTGAAGGGCGAGGTGCTGCGTCTGCGTTGGCGGAAGGGGTGTATGCCGGTGCCGCAGAGGGTGATTCGGGCTCGGGTGCATGGGCGGCAGGTCTATCTGGTGCCGCGACGCGACGGGATGGTCGTCGGGGCCACCCAGTACGAACACGGCCGCGACACCGCCCCGGTCGTGTCGGGGGTGCGTGATCTGCTCGACGACGCGTGCGCGGTGCTGCCCGCGCTGGGCGAGTACGAGCTGGCCGAATGCGCCGCGGGACTGCGCCCGATGACGCCCGACAACATGCCGATCGTGCGGCGCCTGGACGCGCGAACCCTGGTGGCCACCGGTCACGGCCGGTCCGGCTTCCTGCTGGCACCGTGGACCGCCGAGCAGATCCTCGGCGAACTCGAACCGGTCGGGGCGCGGCGATGATCGTCGTGGTCAACGAGAGGGAGGTCGAGGTCGGTGAGCGCACCACGGTCGCCGGGTTGCTGGCGGCGCTCGGGTTGCCGGACCGCGGCGTGGCGGTGGCGCTGGACTCGTCGGTGTTGCCGCGTTCAGGCTGGGAGACAACGCTTTTCGACGGCGCACGGATCGAGGTCGTGACGGCGGTGCAGGGTGGCTAGTCCGGAAAAGCTCACGATCGCCGACCGCAGCTTCGCGTCGCGGCTCATCATGGGCACCGGCGGAGCGGCCAACCTCGCGGTGCTCGAAGAGGCGCTGGTCGCCTCGGGCACCGAACTGACCACCGTCGCGATCCGTCGCGTCGACGCCGAAGGCCGCACGGGGCTGCTGGACCTGCTCAACCGGCTCGGCATCACGCCGCTGCCCAACACCGCGGGCTGCCGCAGCGCGGCCGAGGCGGTGCTCACCGCGCAGCTGGCCCGCGAGGCGCTGGACACCAACTGGGTCAAGCTCGAGGTGATCGCCGACGAACGCACCCTGCTCCCCGATGCGCTCGAATTGGTCCGGGCCGCGGAGCAGTTGGTCGACGACGGATTCGTCGTGCTGCCCTACACCAACGACGACCCGGTCCTGGCACGGAGGCTGGAGGACACCGGGTGCGCGGCGGTGATGCCGCTGGGCTCGCCGATCGGCACCGGGCTGGGCATCGGCAACCCGCACAACATCGAGATGATCGTCAGCCGGGCGGGCGTGCCGGTGGTGCTCGACGCCGGCATCGGCACGGCCAGCGACGCGGCGCTGGCGATGGAACTGGGGTGCGACGCCGTGCTGTTGGCCAGCGCGGTGACCCGGGCCGCCGATCCGCCGGCCATGGCGGCCGCGATGGCCGGCGCCGTCACCGCCGGGTACCTGGCGCGGCGCGCGGGCCGCATCCCCAAGAGATTCTGGGCGCAGGCGTCGTCGCCGGAGCGATGAAACGCTATGTCGCGTTGGGCAGTTCGATGGCCGCCGGCCCCGGTATCAAGCCCCGCGCCGCGGATGCGCCACGCTGGTCGGGCCGGTCGGCGCGCAACTACCCGCACCTGGTCGCCGAGCGGCTGAACCTCGAACCCGGCCGCGGGTTCGTCGACGTCACGTTCTCCGGGGCGACCACCGCGCACGTGCTGGCCGACAGCCAGCGTGGCCGGCCGCCGCAGATCGAGGCGCTGGACGGGTCGGAGACCCTGGTGACCATCACCATCGGCGGCAACGACGTCGGCTACGTGCCCCTGCTGATGGCTGCCGCGTTGCCGCGTCCGGCCCGGCGGCTGCCGGTGCTGGGCGGGCGCATCGCGGAGTTGCTGGACCGCGACGCCCGGGACCGCGCCGTGGCGAAGGTGTTCGATGCGCTGTGCGCGGTCGGCGCCGCGGCGCGGCGGCGCGCCCCGGGCGCGCACGTCCTTTTCGTCGACTACCTGACGATCCTGCCGCCCGCGGAGACCCCGGCACCGCCGCTCGCGGATCCGGACGCGGGCCTGGGCCGCCATGTGGCCGCCGCCCTGGAACGCGTGACCGCGGACGCGGCGGCGGCTACCGGTTGTGGGCTCGTCGGCGCGGCGGTGGCGAGCCGGGCGCACCACGCGTGGTCGGCCGAGCCGTGGACGACCAGGCCCGGTGTGCCGGTGCCGGGACGCCCCGCGCCGTTGCACCCCAATGCCGCCGGGATGGCCGCAGTCGCCGAACTCGTAGTCGCCCAAGCTTGATCAGCCCTCGATCAGCCCTCGATCAGCCCTCGATCAGCCCTCGATCAGCCGTTGTTGCGCCACCACTCGTAGAGCGGCGGGACGTCGGCGTTGGACGCGCGGATGAAGCTCAACACGTTCTTGGTGTCGATGGTCCAGATGACCTCGGCGGCGTTCTGGAAGGTCCCACATGCCACCTGCCCGGCGTTGCTGGTGGCCGTGCTGCCCTGGTGCCACACCGTCGGTGACTTCTGGTTCCCGCAGTCGGTCAGGGTTTCGTCTTTGATGCTGGTCTTGAACATGTTGCCCAGATCGTTGCCGTTGCCGAAGAGGATGTACTTCGCCTCGGCGGGCCCGTTGGGGTCGGGGCTCTGCCCGCACCGCAGCGACGCCAACTGCCCCGGGCCGACCGGCTGAGCAATGCAGTTGGTGAGGTCGTAGCCCTTCGACAGTGAATGCGAAAGCGTGTCGATGTCCGACTGGTTACCCGTGTCGGGGTCGGCGAGCGCAGTGGTGCTTTGGGTGAAGGCCAAGCTGCCCGCAAGCACCGTGAGCGACGCGATGCGCAGCGCACCGTTGAAATGGGACAAACCGAAACTCCTGAACTGGGTTTGTTGGCCGACGTTTCGACTATGCCACACCGTGCCGGCGAATTGTCCGACGGAGATCCCCTGCCGCCGCACGAGTTCTCGCAGATGTGATGCCGTGACGGCGCCGCTCGGGTACGGTTGGCAACTCTGTACGTCAGCAAACTTCTGACCGGAGAGTTCAATGACTGCCCACCCGCCGCCTCCAGCGCCTGGCTACCCGCCGCAGCCGCCGGCCGGGCATGCGCCGAACAATTACCTGGTGTGGTCCATCCTGGTGACGATATTCTGCTGCCTTCCTTTCGGGATAGTGGCGATCGTCAAGTCCAGTCAGGTCAACGGTCTATGGGCGCAAGGCCGTTATGCCGAGGCACAGGCGTCCGCCGCCAGCGCCAAAAGATGGGTGATGTGGTCGGCGATCGCCGGCTTCATCGTCATCGTGATCATGGCGATGGCGGGTGCCTTCGACGCCCCCGACACCAACACGGCGATGCTGGCTGCGAGGCGCTGAGCGGTGCCCGCGCTCATGGTGGCCTGTCCCGGGACGGCCGCGTCGCGGCTGCGGGCGCCGTTGGCGGTGGCGGCGGCCACCGTGCTGGCATGTGGTGTGGTCTGGGCGGGCGACCCGACGACCCCGCACGGCCTCCTGCCGGTGTGCCCCACCAAGGCGCTGCTCGGGATCGACTGCCCCGGCTGCGGCAGCCTGCGCATGGTGTACTCCCTGCTGCACGGCGACCTGCCGGCGGCGGCCCGGTTCAACGCGCTGGCCCTGGTGGCGGCGGTGTTGTTGGTGTGGGCCTACCTGGCCTGGACCTATGGCCGGGTGCTGGGCAGACGGATACGAAGCTGGCAGCACCGGCGGTGGTCGGGGACGGTGACACTGGTCCTGGTGATGGTTTGGTGGATGGTGCGCAACATTGCGTTCGCACCATTCAGCGCACTGCACGTCTGATCCGGGTCTAGCCTGGGCGCGATGGTGAACAAACCCAAGCCGCCCGGGGCGGTGCTTGCAGTCGTCGCCCTCGCCGCGCTGTTGACCGGCTGTTCCCACTGCTCCAGCGAATTCCAGCAGGCGGTCGGCACCGCCGACGCGGTGACGTTCGCGACGACCTTGCATCGCAAGGTCACGACGGAGGCGATGATGGCGCGCCTTTCGAAACTGCAGGACATCGCCAATGCCAACAACGGCACCCGGGCGGTCGGGACGCCCGGGTACGAGGCCAGCGTCGACTACGTCGTCCAGACGTTGCGCAACAGCGGTTTCGACGTGCAGACCCCCGAATTCTCGGCGCGCGTCTTCCACGCCGAGAAGCCGGTGGTGACGGTCGGTGGCACCACCGTGGAGGCGCACGCGCTGGAGTTCAGCCTCGGCACCCCGCCGGACGGGATCAGCGGCCCGCTTGTGGTCATCCCGGCCAGTGGAGCGTCGGGCTGCAAGCCCGCCGACTACGAGCGGCTGCCGGTGGGCGGCGCGGTGGTGCTGGTGGACCGTGGCACCTGCCCGTTCGCGCAGAAGGAGGACGCCGCCGCCCAGCGCGGCGCCGTCGCGATGATCGTCTCCGACAACGTCGACGAGCAGCGGATGGGCGGCACGCTCGGGGCCGGCACTGACGTCAAGATCCCCGTGGTGAGTGTCACCAAGTCCACCGGGATGCAACTGCGCGCCCAGCCGGGGCCCACCACGATCAAGCTTGCCGCTGGCAGTCAGAACTTCAAGGCCCGCAACGTGATCGCCCAGACCAAGACGGGCTCGGCCACCGACGTCGTGGTGGCGGGAGCACATCTGGACAGCGTGGCCGCCGGGCCCGGAATCAACGACAACGGCTCGGGGGTGGCCGCTGTCCTGGAAACCGCTGTGCAGCTGGGCAATTCACCGCCAGTGCACAACGCAGTGCGGTTCGGTTTCTGGGGCGCCGAGGAGCTCGGTCTCATCGGGTCGCGCAACTACGTCGAGGCCCTGGATATCAAGGGACTCAAATCCATTGCGTTGTACCTGAATTTCGACATGTTGGCGTCGCCCAACCCGGGATATTTCACCTACGACGGGGACCAGTCGCTGCCCGCCGATTCCCGCGGTCAGCCGGTGGTGCCCGAGGGCTCGGCCGGCATCGAACGCACGCTGGTCGCCTATCTGGACAATGCCGGCAAGGTCGCGCAGGACACCGCGTTCGATGGGCGCTCGGACTATGACGCGTTCACGCTGGCCGGCATCCCCGCGGGTGGGCTGTTCTCCGGGGCCGAGAGCAAGAAGTCCGCGGAGCAGGCCAAGCTGTGGGGCGGTACCGCCGACCAGCCCTTCGACCCCGATTATCACGAGAAGACCGACACCCTCGACCACATCGACCGCACTGCACTGGGCGTCAACGGTGGGGGCGTGGCCTTCGCGGTCGGCCTGTACGCCCAGGACATCAAGGGCCGCAACGGTGTTCCGGCGATAGCGGACCGCACCCGCCATCTGCTCGCCAGGTCGTGATCCGCGGGACCGGGTTGGGCCCCCGCGCTGGATGCCGCGTTGTGACGAGCGGTTTCGGTGTGCTGATGCCGTCGCCGCCGAGGTGTTCGGGGACTTGGTGATCGCCCGGATCGTCGAGCCGGTCAGCAAGTTCGATTCTCTTCGGGTACTGACCCGATATGGGCGTGGACATTTCAGCCGTGTTGCCCACAAAACAGAGGATCTCCAACGAAAAGCCCGGTGCGGCCGACCAGCAGACCGACCGCGATCTGCGGATCAACGCGGCGTTCCTTGGAGTAGCCGACCTTGCGCAGGTTGTCTTCGTGCCCCGCTCACGTGAGTGCGCGAAACATTTCTCGCACCATCAAATTCCCAGGTGATCTGGCTGGTCACTTCCGCGGGCACGGCAAATGCCTTCACCGCCCGGGGTGCGGCGCGCATACAGGGTCACGCTGCAGTTCGACGCCGCGCGGCTGCAAGACAAACGGCTCAGGCCTCCTCCATCGCCTCGCCGAGTTCCTCGAGCAGCCGGTTGTGGTGGTTGCTCGCCATGATGTGACCGGCGGCGATGACGAGGGCCACTGGCCAGTCGATGAGCTCGAAGGCGGCGAGGGCGGCCAAGCCGCCGTAATAGGCCAGTTCTTCAGGTCGGGGAATGTCGACCTGCCCGAGCAGCGGCAGGTTTACGGCGAACGTCTCGCCGTCGCGGATCTTCTGCAACGCCTCGTGCTGGGACGTTCCCCGGCGCTCCTTGTTTTCCGCCATCATTTGCCTTTCTGTAACGAGGGGTTTCCCGCCCCGCCGGGTCGCGCGGTCACCGTCAGGATTATGTCGAAGCCCGAGATCCCGGCCGACCCGCTGGTTTCACCGGTCGCCTCGGTGCTCGCCGTGCCCCTGAGGCATTTCTATGCGTTGCTGTGGCGCGTGGGGATTGTGGAGATTGTCCAGACCGGACCGGTGCATCGTCAATCGGCGGCGGCTCCGTGCCCGGACTGCCCCATCGCTCCGCGACACCGTTCGCCACGGCCAGGGCGACCGTCGCGGCAGCGGCGGATCCGAGAGCCTGCGCCCACCCGAGCGGACCCAGCGGAGTGCAGCCGAGCAGTTGGCTGACGACCGGGATGCTGATCACCGTGGCCATCGTGGCCATCGACCCGACCGTGGTGAGTACGACGAGCGGGGCGTGAGAATCCAGCAGCGTCTGGCCCAGTTCCGCACCCACCAGGGCCACCAGCGCGACAGTGGAGGCGCGCCGGGGCAGGCCAGTGACTCTGGCCATCGCCCACGCCGCCGTCGCCGCGGCGGCGGTGGTGGTGCCGCGGACGGCGACGGCGCGCCACAGCGCCGGCTGGTCCGGGCCGCGGAGGCCCGCGTTGACGGGCCCCCTGGGCTTGCTGACGGCGAGCGCCGCGGCCGGCAACGCATCGGTCATCATGTTCACCAGCAGCAGCTGCCGGGTGTTCAGCGGCGAGGTGCCGGTCAGCGCGCTGCCGATGATCGCGAAGAGCACCTCGCCGGCGTTGCCGCCGAGCAGCACCGAGATCGCCGACTGCACCCGCCGCCAGAGTTGGCGGCCCTCGTCGATGGCGTGCACCAGCGCCCCGATGCGTGCGTCGACCAGCACCACGTCGGCCGCCATGTGCGCGGGGTCGCTGCCGCCGGCGACGACGCCGATGCCGACGGTGGCGGCCCGGATCGCGGCCGCGTCGTTGGAGCCGTCGCCGACCATCGCGCACAACTTGCCGGCGGCTTCCAGCGTCTGCACGACCTGGACCTTGTTCTCTGGCGTCATCCGCGCGAAAATCACCCGCTCGGTCACGACGCGTTCCTGGTCGTTGCGCGACAGCGAGTCCCATTCGGCGCCGCTGATCACCTGGTCGGCGGTCACCGGCAGCCCCAGCTCGGCGGCGATGGCGGTGGCGGTGATCGGATGGTCGCCGGTGATCAGCTTGACGCCCACCTGCCGGCGCCGCAGCTCGGCGAGGAGATCGGCGGCCTCGGCGCGCGGGGTGTCGGACAGGCCGAGGAACCCTGCCAGGGTCAATCCGTGCGTGCAGAATTCGGCGATGCCGTCGGGGTCGTCGCGGATTCGGCGCGCCTGCTGCGGGGTGAGCTCTCGCCGCGCCACCGCGATGACCCGCAGCCCCCGCGCGGCCAGGTTACCGACCGGCTGCCCGGGACCGGCGGCGCCGCAGGCGGCCAGTACCACCTCCGGCGCCCCCTTGACGGTGAGCTCGTGACCGGTGACCGAGGCCGAGAACGACCTGCCAGACCGGAACGGCAGGTGCGCGTCCGCCGGTGACACGGCCGCCGGAGCCCCGAGCGACTCGGAGGCCGCGGCCACGATGGCGGCGTCGGTCGCATGCACGTGCGGGTCGCCGTCGGACGCCGGGGCGGCGTGCGCGGCGCAGCGCAGGACCTCCTCCCGCGAATGTCCCGGCGCCGGGTGGACCTCGGCGACGCGCAGGCGGTTCTCGCTGAGCGTTCCGGTCTTGTCGAAACAGACCACGTCGATGCGGCCCAGGGCCTCCACCGAGCGCGGCATGCGGACCAGCGCGCCGAATCTCGTCAGCCGCCGCGCCGACGCCGCCTGCGCGAGCGTCGCCACCAGCGGCATGCCCTCGGGGACCGCGGCCACGGCGATCGCGATGCCGCTGGCCACCGCCTCGCGCAGGGCCGCGCGCCGCAGCATGCCCAACGCGCCCACCAGGGCGCCGCCGGTGACACTGACCGGGAACGCACGGTCGGTGAGCTGGCTGAGCTGGTGCTGCAGGCCAATGTCGCGGGAAGGGTCGGCGGAGACGTCGGCGGACACCAGCTCGGCGGCGCGACGCTCCCGGGTATCGGCGCCGACGGCGGTCACGATCGCGACCGCGGTGCCCGCCACCAGCGTGGTACCGGCGTAGAGCATGCACCGGCGCTCGGCGAGGTCGGCGCCGGGTGTGGCCTGCACCTGCTTTTCCACTGACAGCGACTCACCGGTCAGCGTCGACTCGTCGACCTCGACGTCGACCTCCTCGACGATCCGGGCGTCGGCGGGCACCACCTCATGCGTTCGCACCTCGATCAGGTCGCCGGGCTGCAGTTGCGCGGCGATCACATCGATGTGGGTCCGCGTCCCGTCCGGTCCGGTCACCACTTTGCGGGCGGGCGGGATCTGTTGCGCCAGCAGGCGGTTCAGGCGGTTCTCGGCGCGCAGCCGCTGACTGGCCGCCAGCATCGAGTTTGCGGCCAGCACCGAGAAGACCAGTACCGCATCGACGGGTGACCCCAGCACCGCGCTGGCCGCCGAGCCCAGCGCCAGCACGGGCGTCAGCGGGTCGGTCAACTCGGCGCGCACGGCGGCGAGGAACTGCAGGAATGCGCGGGCCGGGGTGTCGGGCTGCGCGGCGCCGAGGGCGGCCAGCGCGAGCTGCTCCGGCGCGCCGGACGGCTCGGACGTGGGTGCGGGCAGCAGCGCGCGGACCTGCTCCACCGACATCGCGTGCCAGTCGTGCACCGGTCCGGGCCGGGGCGCCACGGCGTCGACGACCCTGCGGGCCAGCAGGTACCCCGACAGCAGCCCCGCTGCCGCGCCGGCGTTGATCGGGCCGGGCCCCAGACCCCGCACACCGGGGATCACCAGCAGCGACCCCATGGCCGTCGCGCCGGCCGCTATCCCGGCGCCGCGCCGGGTGGCGGCCCTGGCCGCGGGCAGGGCGCGCAGCACCCGCCACGCGGCGGCCAGGTCGGGCAGCAGCAGGTCGGCCTCCCAGGGCAGCGGATCGGTTTCTCGCGGCGGCAGAAGGGCCAGCGCCACGTCGGCCGTCGCCAGGGCGGGGCCCTGCGGCGCGGACAGCACTGCCACCGTGCGGCCTGCATCCTGCAGGTCGGCGACCGTCGCGGCGAGCGCGTCGTCGAGGGAGCGGTCGCCCGGGGGGCGGAGGTCGTCGAACGCGTGCCGCAACTCGCCCAGCGCGTCGACGTCGAGTGACACCAAGTCGGCCGCCGAGCGGCGGGCCTCGGAGACCACTGCCGACGCCAGCGGATCGTGGGCCGGACGGAGCAGCGCCTCGACAGCGGAATGCGGCGCGGCGGCCGGGATCCCCGGGACCGGATGCCAGCCCGGCGCCAGGCCGTCCCGGGTCAGGGCGAGCTGGGCGCGGTCCCACGCCTCCGGCAACGCGTCGGCGGCGGCGCCGCGGACGCGCGCCACCCGCAGGCCGTCGGTGCACAGCGCGCGCGGGTCGATGACGATCGCGTCGACCCGGTGCAGCCGGCGCAGGGCGTCCGGCCGCAGCGTCAGCACCGTGTGCCGGTCGGCCAGCCCCCGCCCGAGGGCTGCGGCGAACGCCTCGGGCGCGGTGCGCGTCGCCTTGGGCGTGGTTACCAGCACCGCGGTCGCGGCCAGGTGCACGCTGCGGGTGGCGGCGCCGATCAGGCCGGCGCTGACGGCCTGCATCACCGCGAAGCGGCGCGCCGCGCCGCCCAGCGGTGGGTCGGGCCGCACCCGCCGGGCGGGCGCCGGGGCGTCCGGCTCGGCGCGGTTCGCCAGTCGAGGTTCGTACCGGAGCCGGACTCGCGTCTCGGCGCGGCTTTCGGCGGCCTGCAGCGTCTGCATGAGCAGACCCACCGACAGCGACCCCGGGGACTGCGTGACGGTCTCAGCGGCCATCGTGGCCAGCGTCAGCGCGGTGTCCGCCGCGGGTCGGCCGATCGCGCTCTCGATCAGCCGCCGCAGCCAGGGCTGGTAGTCCAGTGCGACGACTCCCGCCAGCACACTGATCGGCGCGCGCGGCCAGTGCAGGGCGCGACCGGTCAGGGCGATGCCCAGCCCGGCCGCGTTGGCGGCCACGGCCACTGCCCTGGTCACCGGCATCGCCCCGTCCCCGGGCGGCCCCGCGATGGGGGATGCGGCGCCGGCCGGTGGCTGCCGGGGCAGGTCACCGGCGGCAGCGCGGACGGCCTCGCGCAGCGGGATGGCCGCGAGGTTCAGGGATGCGCCGGCCAGCGCGGTGGTGGTCTGGGCTCCGGTGGCCATGACGCGAAGCGGTATTCGGATGGAAGACGCGGCGATGCTCAAACAGTGGCCGCTCAAGGATCGAAGGCTGCTCAAGGGGTGACTGAACGGTCCCGGCT